>JAGWAG010000007.1 GCA_021296535.1 Acidobacteriota bacterium
GTCCGCGATCTCCGGCATCGTCGCGCGCGGTTCGAGCGGCGTGCCGAAGCGTTCCGCGGTGCGGGCGCGGAAGGCGTCGGCCTCGGCCGGTGTCAGTCCCTGCCCTTCGTAACCCCAACCACAGAGCTTGCGTCGTGACGTCACCGGAACCTCCTTCAGGCCGCGCAGGATAGCGGAGGATGTGCGATGGGCGGCCGACCATCTCGCCCCGAAACCCCTCGCACGCTCGGTGTTTCGGCCCATCCCGTCCTCTTCCAGGCGCTTGCACCGTAAACTTGCTTCGCTGCGTTCTACGGTGCAAGCGCCTAGAATCCCCCTCCATGTCCTGGCAGCCCGAGGTCGACGAGATCGAACGCCGCCGTCGCCTGGCATTGACGATGGGCGGCGAGGAGGCGGTCGCGAAGCAGCACGAGCGCGGGCGGTTGACCGTGCGCGAGCGAATAGAGCGGGTCGCCGATCCAGGGTCGTTCATCGAGGAGGGTCGGCAGGCGGGGGCGGCCGAAGTTGACGAGAAGGGCCGCGTCGTCGCGTTCACCCCGGCCAACTACGTCGTCGGTTTCGCGGACGTCGAAGGCCGGCGGCTGATCGTGGCCGGAGAGGACTTCACCCAGGCGGGCGGCTCGCCGTCGCCTGCCGGGCTGCGCAAGAGCGTCTACTCGGAGGAACTCGCGCTGAAGTACCGGCTGCCCCTGCTGCGGTTTCTCGAAGGCGGCGGAGGCAGCGTGCGCGGAAGCGCGGGCCGCCAGAAAGGGGCACCGAAGACGCCGCCGCGGCCGATGGGGGAACCGGTCTACTCGCGCGCCCGCTTCTGGTCGATCGCCGAGATCCTGCGGACGGTGCCGGTTGCCTCGATCGGAGTCGGTGCGGTGGCGGGATTCCCCGCGGCGCGACTCGTGGCTTCCCATTTCTCGGTGATGACGCGGCACACGGCGCAAATCCTGATCGGCGGGCCGGCGCTCGTCGAGCGGGCCCTGGGCGAGAAGAAGACGAAGGACGAGCTGGGAGGCTGGCAGGTCCACAGCCGGAGCGGTGTGGTCGACAACGTGGCCGAAGACGAGGACGACGCGATGGAGCAGGTCCGGCGCTTCCTGAGCTACCTGCCGCCCAACGTCGACACGCTTCCGCCGCGGCGCTCAGTGGGCGATCCGGCGGAGCGGCGCGAGGAACGCCTGCTCGAGATCGTGCCGCGGGACCGGCGGTTCCTGTACGACATGCGCGAGCTGATCTCCCTGGTCGTCGACCGGGGCAGCTTCTTCGAGATGACCGCGGGCTACGGGCCGTCCCAGATCACCGGACTGGCGCGCGTCGACGGCCACACGGTCGGCGTGATCGCCAACGACTGCCGGCACATCGGCGGCGCGATGGATGCCGCCGGGGCGCAGAAGTTCCGGCGCTTCGTCGAGTTCTGCGAGACCTTCCACCTGCCCATCCTGAGCCTCGTCGACGAACCCGGCTTCATGATCGGCTCGGAGTCGGAGGCGTCCGGCACGATCCGGTACGGCATGGAGGCGATCGCGGCTACCGTGCGGTCCACCGTTCCATGGTGCTCGGTGCAGATCCGCAAGGCCTACGGCGTCGCGGCCGCGGCCCACTACGGGCCTTCCGGCCGGGTGCTCATCTGGCCGTCGGCCGAGAGCGGCGCGCTACCGATCGAGGGCGGGGTCGCGGTCGCCTTCCGGCGCGAGATCGCGGCGGCGCCCGACCCGGACAGGAAACGGGCCGAACTCGAGGCCGAGTTCGCCAAGCGGCGGACTCCCTTCCCGCGGGCTGAGGGGTTCTCGGTCCACGATCTGATCGATCCACGGAACACCCGGGCCGAAGTCGTCAAATGGCTGGAACTGTCCGAACCGCTGCTCGCGTCGCGAGTGCGGTAGAAGCTAGAGGAGATCAAGATGGCAGCGAACCGAGTCAAGCAGACCCTTTACCCGTTCCTGGCCGCTGGCCTGCTGGTCGCCGCGTCGGCGGCGGCCCAGCAACAGCCGGTGGGGTACGAGGACACCCCGAAGCTGCCTGGATTGCCGTGGAAGGTGCACGACCCAAACCGGCCGGTGCCGCCGGTGATCGCTCCGGGCGCCTCGTTCAGCGACATGGCCCCGGCGCCGGCCGACGCGGTCGTGCTGTTCGACGGGACGGACCTTTCGAAGTGGCAGAAGCCGAACGGCGACGAACCCGAATGGAAGGTCGAGAACGGGTACATGGAGGTCACTTCGACCGGTTCCATTCGCACCCGCGAGGAGTTCGGTGACTTCCAGCTCCACCTGGAGTTCGCGACCCCGGCCAAGGTCGAGAGCAGCAGCCAGGGCCGCGGCAACAGCGGCGTGATGATCTACGGCGACTACGAAGTCCAGATTCTCGACTCGTACGAGAACCGGTCCTACGCCGACGGGCAAGCGGGAGCGCTATACGGCCAGACGCCCCCGATGGTCAACTCGTCCAGGGCACCGGGCGCCTGGCAGACCTACGACATCATCTTCGAGGCGCCGCGCTGGAAGGGCGGGGAGCTGACGAAGAAGGCCCAGGTCACCGTGATCCACAACGGTGTGGTCATCCATCACAAGAAGGAGTACATCGGCCGGACGATCCACCGCCGGGTCGGTGTCTACGACCGGCCGCACGAGCCGCGGGGCTGGATCGGTCTCCAGGATCACCGCAACCCGACCCGTTTCCGCAATGTCTGGATCCGGGAGCTTCCGGGCTACGACAACGGCGGCTGAGGCCCCAGCAGTCCGTGGCAGAAGTCGCGCTGCATTCGAGCGGTCATGCATCCCGCCCAGCGTCGTTGCTCTTCGGTCGCATACGGCCCGGTATGCTCCCTCATCGCGCCTTGCTGGACGGGCGCCTGACCGCTCTCGGTGCGACGCGGACTCCTGCCACGGACTGCTGATTGAAGATCTCCCTCTTCTACCTGCCCTCGATCGGCTCCCGGGCCGAGATCAAGAAGGGCATGGCCGGCCTGCGCGGCGACCTCTACGACCGGATGCTGGCCGAGGTCTCGGAGCAGGCCCGGCTCGCCGACGACCTGGGCTACGACTCGATCAGCTTCACCGAGCACCATTTCCACATCGAGGGCTTCGAGCTCTCGAACAACCCGGTCCTGCTCGACCTGTTCATCGGCATGCAGACGAAGAACATCCGGGTCGGCCAGCTGGGGATCGTGCTACCAGCGAGGAATCCGATCCGGGTGGCCGAGGACATCGCGATGCTCGACCGGATGACCGGGGGCCGGGCCAACGCGGGCTTCGCGCGCGGCTACCAGCGGCGCTGGGTCGACGTGATGGCCCAGCAGACGCACGGAATCTCGGGCGCCCTGCCGCACCAGCGGGACGAGATCGACGCGACGAACCGGGCCGCCTTCGAGGAGTGCTTTCAGATCATCAAGAAGGCATGGACGGAGCCGATGCTGGACTACGAAGGCCGGTTCTGGAAGATCCCGGTAGGCGGTCCCGAGGGCGGGACGCCGTGGACGCTAGAGGCGACGGAGCAGTGGGGCGCCGGCGTCGAGGACGGCGTGCTTCGCCAGGTCGGCGTGGTGCCGAAACCGGTGCAGAAGCCCCATCCGCCGGTCTTCCAGCCCTTCGCGTCGTCGGAGGCGAGCATCCGCTGGTGCGCGCGGGAAGGCGTGACCGCGATCCTGCCCCCGCTTCACCCAAAGCGGGAGCAGGCGCTGTTCGAACTGTTCGCCGAGGAATCGGGGCGGCCTCTGGGCGAGGGGATCGGCGTCCTGCGCGACATCGTGATCGCCGAGTCGGACGTGGAGGCGGAGCGCCTCTGGAAGGCGAGCGGCGCCTTCTGCGGCTCGGCGTGGTTCGAACCGTTCGGGTTCAGCCGCGGCATGCTGGATCCGGACACGGGCGAGGAGTTCGAGGACTACATGGGTGCAGGGATGGCGCTCGTTGGCACCGTCGACACGGTGACCCGCCAGCTCGAGACGCTATGCCAGCGCCTGCCCGTGACCTGGCTCTACTTCTGGGCCTACAACGGGCTGCTGCCGCACGCGCGGCTGATGTCGACGATCGAGCGCTTCAGGACGGAGGTGCTGCCTCGGGTCGTCAGTTAGGTTTCTTTTGCTTTGCCCTGCGCTTGCGCCGGGTTCGGAGCAGCAGGCCGTCCTCGAGCGAGGCGCCTTCCTTCGCGTCGACGACGATCTTGCCGCCGTCAGCCAGCTTGCCGAACAGGATCTCGTCAGCCAGCTTGCGCTTGATCTTCTCGTCGATCAGGCGCCGCATAGGCCGGGCGCCGAAGTCCGGTTCACAACCGTGTTCGGCAAGCCAGGCGCGGGCGTTGTCGGTCAAATCGATCTTGATGCCGCGGTCCTCGAGCTGGACGCCGAGTTCGCCGACCAGCTTGTCGACGATCAGCCGAACGGAGTCCATCTCCAGGGCCTTGAACACGACCCAGGCGTCGATCCGGTTCCGGAACTCCGGCGTGAACAGGCGCTCGACCGCAGGCTTCGACGCGGCTTCGGCGGAGAGCTTCGAGCGATCGCCGAAGCCCATCGGCTTGGTCGTCAGCTCGCGGCCGCCGGCGTTCGTCGTCATGATCAGGATGACGTGCCGGAAGTCCGCCTTGCGGCCGTTGTTGTCGGTCAGGGTCGCGTGGTCCATCACCTGGAGCAGGATGTTGTAGACGTCCGGGTGCGCCTTCTCGATTTCGTCGAGCAGCAGAACCGTGTGGGGGGTGCGGCGGATCGCGTCGGTGAGCAGTCCACCCTGGTCGAAGCCAACGTAGCCCGGCGGGGCACCGATCAGCCGGGAGACCGTGTGCTTCTCCATGTACTCGCTCATGTCGAAGCGGGTGAAGGCGATGCCGAGCACCTCGGCGAGTTGGCGCGTGAGCTCCGTCTTGCCGACCCCGGTGGGGCCCGAGAACAGGAAGCTGCCGATCGGCCGCTCCAGGGTACCGAGACCCGCGCGCCCCAGCTTGACCGCGGAGGAGATCGAGCGGATCGCCTCGTCCTGGCCGAAGATCACGGCCTTGAGCTCTTCTTCGAGGTGGGCTAGAGCGTCCCGGTCGTCGCTTGAGACGGACTTCTCGGGGATCTTCGCCATCGAGGCGACGACCCGTTCCATGTCGACCGGGTCGAGAACACTCTTGCGTTCCTTCGCGGTCATCAGGCGGTTCGAGGCGCCGGCCTGGTCCACGAGGTCGATCGCCTTGTCCGGCAGGCGCCGGTCGAGCAGGTAACGGGCAGAGAGGTCGGCGGCCGCGTCCAGCGCCTCGTCCGCGTACTTCACGTCGTGGTGTTCCTCGTAGCGGTCGCGAAGGCCGCGCAGGATCTCCGCCGACTCCTCGATGGTCGGTTCGTCGATCTCGATCATCTGGAAGCGCCGCGCGAGCGCGCGGTCGCGGTCGAACGAGCCCTTGTACTCGGCGTGGGTGGTCGAGCCGATGCAGCGCAGCTTGCCGGAGGCGAGGCCGGGCTTCAGGATGTTCGAAGCGTCGAGCGAGCCGGACGACACCGCGCCGGCGCCGACGATCGTGTGGATTTCGTCGATGAACAGGATGTGATCGGGCTCGGCGACGATCCGGTCGATCACGGCCTTCAGCCGCTCTTCGAAGTCGCCCCGGTAACGCGTCCCGGCCAGGAGCGCGCCCATGTCGAGCGCGTAGATCGTGACCTTGGAGATGAGTTCCGGCACGTTGCCCTCGTGGACGGCAAGCGCCAGACCCTCGACGATGGCCGTCTTGCCGACGCCCGGGTCGCCCACCAGGACCGGGTTGTTCTTCCGTCGCCGCGCCAGCGTCTCGCAGACGACCCGTACTTCGTCCAGACGTCCAACCAGCGGATCGATGGAACCCTCCGCGGCGCGCTCGTTCAGGTTGGACGCGAAGCGCTCGAGGGGATCCTCGACCTCCTCTTCCTCCTCGCCGTCCTCCGCATCTGCCTCCGGGGACTGGGGCGCGGTGAGGCCGGGCGCCGACTTGACCGTGCCGTGGGAGAGGTAGCGAATCACGTCGAGCCGTGAAACGTCCTGGGCATGGAGGACGTAGACCGCGTGGGACTCCTGCTCGCGCAGCAGGGAGGCGATGACAGCGCCGGCATCCAGCTCGGTCTTGCCGGCGCCGTGAGCGTGCATCGCTGCCCGCTCGATCACGCGCCAGAAGGCGATCGTCTGCTTGGGGGGTTGCTCCTCCGCCTGCTCGTCTTCCGGTGCTTCCGCTCCAGCGGGATCCTGGCCGTCGTTCGTCCGTTCCGGACGGTCCCCCTCGCTCGCCGCCTCGGCGCCGCTAGCGGGTTCCGCCTCGTCCTCCGCGGCCTCCGCCGCCAGCGCGGGTGGCAGGGTTTCAAGCTGGTGGTCGAGGAACTCCTCGATGTCCCGCACCAGGCGCGGGAGACGGACGCCGACGGATTGCAGCACGCGGGCGCCCACGGAATCACCGCAGAGGGCGAGCAGGAGGTGCTCCAGCGTCACGTACTCGTGCCGGCGCGACGACGCCTCGAGCATCGCGCGGCGCAGCGACTGCCGCAACTCCTCGGTCATGCGTACGGAAGCGATGGTCAGGCCCTCCTAGTTGACGTCCCGGCCGCCGTCCCCGTCGCCGTCTCCGTCGTCCTTGCCGTCGCCCTCGTCGGGTTCGATCGTACACAGCAACGGGACCTCCGCCTGCTGGGCGAGGCTGCCGACCTCGGCGACCTTCGTCTCGGCCACGGAGAACGGGTAGAGCCCGACCACGCCGACACCGTTCTTGTGGACATAGAGCATCAGGCGCGAAGCGTCCGACTCGGTCATGTGGAAGACGTGCTGCAGGACCATGACGACGAACTCACGAGGAGTGAAGTCATCGTTGTGGAGGAGCACCTTGTACAGCCGCGGCCGGGCGAGGCGGGTCTTCGTCCTGGTCTTTGTGAGGACCTTGCTGTCGCCCTGCTGGTCGTCTTCGAAGTGCGGCATGACGCGTCGATTATAGGGTCCCCGCGCGGCGCGATCAGCCGAGCTGGGGCCGGTCGCGTCGCCAGGCCTCGATGCTCTCCAGGTGTCGTGCCGCGTCGCGCTTCAGCGCGGCGGCGAGCAGCGAGTTGAGCTTGTCGTCCAGGAAAAGGTGGGAACTGTAGACCGGCGCAGGCTCGAAGCCCCGGCTGATCTTGTGCTCTCCGCCGGCGCCGCCCTCGAAGACCCGGACGCCGCGTTCGATGCACTCGTCGATCGAGTGGTAGAGGCAGACATTGAAGTGAAGGAAGCGGTGATGCTCGTGGCAGCCCCAGTACCGACCGTACAGGTGCGTCGGGGAGCACAGGTTGATCGCGCCGGCGATGACCCGGTCTTCCCGCTCGGCGATGACCAGCTCGACTTCGCCGTCCAGACGGGCGAACAGATCGCCGAACAGATCGCGGTTGAGATAGCGGCCGCCCCACATGTAACGGTCGCAGGTCGTGCCGTAGAGCTCGAAAGCCGTCGCGGCCCACCGTTCAGGATCGCTCGCGATCTCCGCCTCACGAACGGTCCGGATCGTGATTCCCTGGCGGTTCGGCTCGCGGCGCTCGCGGCGGCACTGTGTGCGCCGTTTGGAGCGCAGGCGGGCCAGCCAGTCCTCCGGAGCCCTGTAGTCGTAGTTGTGCCAGTGGTACTGGACCATGACTCGCTGGGCGAGCCCGGCGCTCGCGAAGGCCTCAACCTCCGTCGGAGCATGGTAGAGGACATGGACGGAAGCGATACCGACCTCCCGGGCGGTGTGGGCAGCAAGCTGCATCAACATCCGCGCGGCCAGCGTCGGATCGACGCCATCTGAAGTCAGGATGCGGCGCCCGGTCACAGGCGAGAAGGGCACGCCGACCACGAGTTTCGGGTAGAAGCGGCCGCCCGCCGCACGGACCGCGTCGCCGAACGCCCAATCGCGCGAGAAGTCGCCCATGCCATCGTTCTTGATGTAGGCGGGGGCTGCAGCGAGCAGATCGCCGCCCGGCGCCCAGGCGGTCAGGTGGAAGGGCAGCCAGCCGCGGTCGGGCGCCACGCAGCCGGTCCGTTCGAGGGCTTCGAGGAAGGTCCAGGACAGGAACGGGCGGTCACCGGGCCGGAGGAGACGGTCCCAGGCCTTCCGCGGAATGTCCGCCATCGACTGGACGATCCTGAGTTCGACCTGCCGCTGCTCGGCGCGGTCTCCTGTCGGGGCCGCTGCATCGTCCATGCGACGAGTCTTGCATGGCGGTCGCGACGGCCGTTGTCCGGTTCGATGCTCGCCCGCGACTGGCGCGATAGAGAGGCCCGAACGTCAGTAGCCCAGCGCCGCCCCGTCCTTGCGTGGGTCGGATGCGCCGTAGAGCGTGCCGTGGAGGTCTCTTGCGATTGCCTGGGCCCCTCCGAACTCGCCGCCGCCGGCTGTGCGAACCCGGTGCCCGAGCGCCGCGAGCTCCTCTACGGTTTCGGTCTCCATGCCGCGTTCGCACAGGAGTTCGAGCCCGGCCGTGTGGCGCCACCGGGGCCGGTCGATCGCCGCCTGGAGGGAAAGGCCGTGGTCGTAATGGTTGGTCAGGAGTTGCACGTGTCCCTGGGGCTGGAAGGGACCGCCCATCACGCCGTAGCAGAGATCGAGCCGGCCCCGCTCCAGGACCACGCCGGGAATGATCGTGTGGAACGGACGCTTGCCGGGTCGATACTCGTTCGGATGACCGGGCTCGAGAGTGAAGCCGGCACCCCGGCAGTGGAGCATGATTCCCGTCCCGCCGCCGGCGATCGCCGCTCCGAAGGGCGCGAACAGGGAGTTGATGAAGGAAGCGGCGTTGCCGTCGCCGTCGACGACGGCCAAGTAGACCGTGTCGGAGCCCACCGCGCCGGCGCCGCTCGGGAGGCCGCCGGGGGTGGGCGGGTCGGCAGCCTGGCCGGGGTCGATGAGGCGGCTCCGCTCGCGGGCGTAGGCCTTATCCAGCAGTTCGGCCAGCGGCACGCCTCCAACGCTCCGGAGCGGTTCGCCCTCGGGATCGCCGACGTGGGCGTGGAGGTCGGCGTAGGCCAGCTTCTTCGCCTCGACCAGCAGATGAGTGTGCCCGGTTCCGGCCAAGTCCATCGAGGCGACGTCGAAGTTCTCCAGCAGGTTCAGCATCAGGAGGACGCCCAGCCCCTGACCGTTGGGCGGCAACTGGAAGACCTCCCGGCCGCGGTACATGGTGCCGATCGGATCGACCCAGGTCGACTGATGCTGCCGGAAGTCCTCGAGCTGGAGGAACCCTCCGTTGTCGCGGGCGTAACGGGTGATCTCCTCCGCAAGCGGGCCACGGTAGAAAGCGTCGGGGCCGTCGTCCGCAATCCGCTGTAGCGAGCGGGCGAGCGCTGGCGACCGGAACACGGCGCCGAGCGCGGGCGCCTCGCCGTCGACGAGGTAGTGCTCCGCCGCCGCGCGGTCGCGGCGCAGCCGCTGAACGCAGGCTCGCCACATCGACTGGACGCGCTCGCTGACGGGGAAGCCCGCTTCGGCGGTTTCGATCGCCGGACCGAGCAGATCGGCGAAGCGAAGGCGTCCGAGGCGCTGGTGCGCCGTTTGCCAGAGGTCGACCGCGCCGGGGACGGTTACGGCCGGCCAGGAGTCCGGATCGATCGCGGGGCCGGAGATGGCGGTTCGCTCAAGGGCCAGCGGCGAACGACCGCTGCCGTTGAGGCCCAGGAGCTCGCCGGGGCCTCCCTCGGGATCGGCCCGGTAGTAGAGCAGGAACGCATCGCCGCCGATGCCGGTCATCATCGGCTCGACGACGGCCAGCATGGCGGCCGCGGCGATCGCGCCGTCGATCGCCGATCCGCCGGCCCGCAGCATGTCGAGGCCGGCGAGGGTCGCCTGGGGATGGGACGTCGCCACCATGCCCCGCCGGGCCATGACCAGGCTGCGGCCGGGCCGGTGGGGGCTGGCGAGCAGCGTTCCGCCGGGACGCTGCGCCGCAGAACGAAGCGGAGTGAGTGTGCGGCGCAGCGTCATGGTGAGGTGGGGGCTGGGGCCAAATACGGAGTCGGCGACGGATTTGGCGGCTCTAGCGGAACACATCGAAGGCGCGGTTGTACTTCACGATGATGCTCCGATCCGGCTTCTGTCGGGCCAGCAGGCCGAACTCGGAGATCTCGTTGTACACCAGGAAGAGTCCCCTGTTCGCCTCGTTCAGCCAACTGAACCGCAGGTTCGTCGATACGTCGTCCGTCGAGTCGTTGTACTGCATGAGCGCCTGAAGCAAGAGACGGGTGCTGAAGGCGTAGGTCACGCGGAGGCGTCCGAGATTGACCTTGAATGCGCCCGCCGGCAGGTCGATGTCGTTGTAGGACCAACTGATCTCGGATGTCAGGTAATCGCCGAGCCGGACGCTCACCGACGGATCGATGGCCAACTGGTCTCCGCCGAAGAAGCCGCCGGCCTGAACCCTTGCGAACAGACTCACGGCGCGCCCGCGGTTCGTGTTCATGAACATGAAGATGCCCATGTCGTCGTACTCGCCGGCCTTGATCTCAACGTCTTCCCGGATCAGGAACGGCTCGACGAGACCCTCGTAGCGCCCGCCTCCGGAGAAGCTGATCTGGGCGCCGTTCCGGAACTCGACCTCGCCGCCGATGGAGTAGCGCTGGGTCTGGTGGAACCCGTCGAAGTCCCAGAAGCTGTCGTAGTACACGCGGGGGCCGAACTCCTTGACGCGACCCTCGCCGGACGGCCGGAAGCGCCGCCGGGCATAGCCGTTGACTTGCCGATAGCCCGAGCGGCTGAGGAAGCCGACCTCCGGATTGAAATCCTCGCCGACTTCCGTGTAGCCGGCGCGCCAGCGCCAGAACGGAGAACTGAAGGAGCTGCCGAGTCCGAAACCGTGGTCGCGGCCAGCAAGTCCCGGAGTCTCGGTCTGAGCGGCCCAGGCGGTGAGTTCCGTGTGCTCGCCGACTCCGATCTGCCCGTCCACCGCGTAGGTGCGGTTGAAGTCGCCGTCGGGCGCCAGGGAGCCCGTGCCCTGGCGGTTGACGACGAGTACGCCTGCCCGGCTCCGATTGCGGTACTCGCGGTTCACCCGGGCGACGGTGAAGTTGTTGCCGTGCAGGTCTCCCGACTCGTCGGTTTGCATATTCAGGAAGCCGACGTTCATTCCTCCGGCCTTGCCGGAGAGCCGGACTCCGCCGAGGATGGGGACGGGCTGGCCCCCCGCAAGGCCGATCCGCCGGCTGAAGAAGAGCTCCACGCCGCCGCGGCTCGAACTCCGGCCACCAACCCGGAACAGGCCCGCGTTCTCGAGAAAGAACGGCCTCTTCTCGGGGAAGAAGAGACTGAAACGGTCGAGGTTGATCTGCTGATCGTCGGCCTCGACCTGAGCGAAGTCCGTGTTGAGGGTCACGTCCAGGGTCAGGCTCGGGGTGATGCCGTACTTCAGGTCCAGTCCGCCGTCCCACTCGCTCGTTTGGTCGGAGACGCCGTCGTCGCGGGCGGAACTCACCACGTAGGGGTTGAGTTGCAGGTTGCGCTGGCGCGGCGTCTCCAGGCCGACGAGCGTGCCGGCCCTGGAAACCCGGTGCAGACGGTGTTGCCGACCGAGGTGCGCCCAGTAGGCGGTCTCGCTCTTGCGCCGGATGTTGCGCTCGAAGTTGACTCCCCAGGCCCCGGTCCCCGAGTCGAAGCGGAGATTGCGGAAGGGAATCGCCATCTCGGCGCTCCACCCGAAGTCGCCGACCCTGGTCCTGACGGTCCAGGTCGTGTCCCAGTCCAGGTTGGCGCCGGAGGAAGAGCCGCTGGAGAAGGAGCCACCGCTGCCGGAACCTTCGTTCGTCACCTGGCCGTCGTACTGGATGCCGCCGACGTTCGTGCCGAACATGAACGCGTTCTGCCCGTCGTGGTAGGTGTCGAGAATGAAGCGGAAGCTGTCTTCGTCGCCGAGCGAGGCGTCGCGACGGCTGTCGGAGATGACCAGCGTCGAGGCCTCGCTGTCGAACAGGACGGCGGCGATGTAGAGGTTGCGGTCGTCGAAGGCGACCCGAACTTCCGTGCGCTCGGAGGCAGGCTGGCCTTCGAAGGGTTCCGTTTGCTGAAAGCCCGTGGCCGTGTCGACCTGCTGCCAGAGGGCCTCTCCGAGGACATCCCCGTCGATGACCGGCTGCTGCTGTAGCCGTTGCGCCCTGAGCTGCGGCCGGTCGCGACTCGTGTCCTGCTGCACCGCCCCGGCGCCGCCCTGGGCCGCAAGAAAGGCTGCCAGCGCGACGGCGCCGCGCCGGAGGAGGAGTCGCTGCATGACGTTCTAGGGCTGGGCGGGAATTCGATTCGCTTCGCGGCTGGTCGGGGGCTGTACGGCGGGTACTTCCAGTTCCCTTGCCCGCCGGTTCAGCTCGTCGAGGCGGGGACCGGTCAACTCGTCCACCGCTTCGAGAATCGGCAGCAGCTCCGCTTCGAGGTCCTCGAAGCGGCTTCGCGCGCCGGCGGTTGGCCGCGCGGTGTTGCCGAAGACGTGAGTGTAGAGGTAGGCGTACTGGTTGTCGATCCGGGGCTGGAAGTTCAGTGCGTCCTGCGACACCCGGCTCCGCGACTGGATCAATCGCTCGTCGAGTTCCCCGGCGCGCTCGAGGATGGCCTCTAGGACCGGCCCCAGTTCCGAGGCGCCCGCCTCGTCGAGACGTTCCTCAAGCGCGCCAGCCTGTTCCCGAACCCTGCGCAAGCCGGCGATCGCATCGTGAATCGCCGTCAACCGCGCCGACAACTGGTCGAGCATCGCGTACTGCTCCTCCAGGTCGGCCTGCGTGATGTCGTCGAGCCGTGGGTCGGCCAGCACCTCGAAGGTCCGGCTGTTTTCCCAATCGCTGGTCTCATCGTCCGCGGCTTGATCCGTCTCTTCGCCGGCGGCGACCGACAGGGTGGCCCGGTAGGTCCCCGGCGGCAGGTAGGGGCCGCCGGTGTAGGAGAGGGACATGATCGCGCCCTCGACCAGGTGGGGCGCCTGCCCCCGCAGGTTCCAGACGATCCGGTTCAGACCCTCCTTCGCCTCGAAGGCCTCGATCCGTGGACGTTCCTCCTCGGCTCCTTCGATCTCCTCGTCCTCCGGCAACGACACGAAGCGCCGCAGAAGCCGCTCGCTGCCGTCAGGGGTGATCACGAGTTCGACTCGGCCGGTCGGCTTTTCGGGGAGGTCGAACCAGATCGAGGCGCCGCCTGTGAAGCCCCCGCCTCCACCAGGCCGGTCGATGCGGACCGTGGGCTCGGGGGAAAACAGCCGGGGATCACTGCGCTCCGCGCCGCCGGCGGCTTCCCCGGCGAGTTCCCGCACGGGACCGAGGTCGTCGAGCACCCAGAAGCTCCGGCCCTGGGTTGCCAGCACCAGGTCCGGGTTGCCGGCGTTCTCGTGAATCAGCAGGTCGGTGATCGGCGTCCGCGGCAGATTCAACTGGAACGACTGCCAGGAGTCCCCGCCGTCGAAGGAGGCGTAGAGTCCGAACTCGGTGCCGGCGAAGAGCAGACCAGAGGTAGCCGGATCCTCGCGGACGACACGCACGAAGTGGTGGGCGGGCAGCCCCTCGGTCACGGTCGTCCAGCTCTCTCCGCCATCGTCCGTGCGGAAAACGTAGGGCGTGTAGTCGTTCATCCGGTAGCGGTAGACGCCGACGTAGGCGCGCATCGGGTCGTGTTGCGAAACGTCGATCGAGTTGACCGTGCCGTCCGCCGGCATCCCCGCCGGGGTCACATCGACCCAAGTGGCGCCGTTGTCGCGGCTCACATGGATGCGTCCGTCGTCGCTGCCGGCCCAGATCTCGCCCGCCGTCTGCGGGGACTCGGCGAGCGCGAAGATCGTGTTGTAGACCTCGACGCCGGTGTGGTCGTGCTGCACCGGTCCGCCGGGTACTCCCTGCTTCTCGTCGTCATCCGTCGTCAGGTCGGGCGAGATCGTCTCCCAGGTCCAGCCGCCGTCGCGCGTGCGGTGGACGTAGTTCGACGTGTGGTACACGACGTCCGGATCGTGCCGGGAGATGAGGATCGGCGCGTTCCACTGGAAGCGGTAGCGCAGGTCGCGCGGCGCCGTGCCGTCCTGCATCTGGGGGTAGAGGATCATGTTGCGGGCCGTGCCGCTCCGGTGGTCGTAGCGGTCGATCCGGCCCAGGTAGTTGCCCGAGTAGACCAGGTGAGGCTGCTCGGGATGGACCGCGATGTGGCCGCTCTCGGCGCCGGCCACCGAGTGCCAGTGCTGGGTCGCCGTCAGTTCGGGCATCGGGCGCGACGGCACCGAGATCGTGCTGTTGTCCTGCTGCGCGCCGTAGATGCGGTACGGGAACTGGTTGTCGACGGTAACCCGGTAGAACTCGGCGGTCGGCTGGTTGTTCTGGGTCGACCAGGACTGCCCGCCGTCCACGCTCACGTTCGCGCCGCCGTCGTTCGCCTGGACCATGATGTGCGGCTGCTCCGGATTGATCCAGAGGTCGTGGTTGTCGCCGTGCGGCGTGCCGACCCGCTCCCAGTTCGCGCCCCCGTCGACGGAGCGGAAGAAGCGAACGTTGGAACCCCAGACCGTGTTCGGATCGGCCGGGTCGGCGTGAATGTGGCTGTAGTACCAGCCGCGGGTGAGCAGCTCCGGCTCGTCGCTCACCTTCTTCCAGGTGTCGCCGTGGTCCTCGGAGCGGAAGATGCCGCCGCGGCCATCCGCGGCGGTGATGATCGTCCAGAGCCGCCCGCGCCGCGCCGGCGACGCGGAGACGCCGATGCGGCCGAGCACACCGGTGGGCAGTCCGCCTTCCAGGCGCTCCCAGGTGTCGCCGCCGTCGGTCGAGCGGAACAGGCCGCCCTCGTCACTGCCGTCGATCAAGGTCCAGGGCTTGCGCTCGACCCGCCAGGCGGCGGCGTAAAGGACGCGGGGATTGAAGGGATCGAGCTCCAGATCGGCGATCCCGGCGTCGTCCGAAATGCTGAGCACGTGCTCCCAGGTCTCGCCGCCGTCCGTCGAGCGGTAGACGCCCCGTTCCGGATTGCTGCCGAAGATCTGACCCAGCACGCCGACCCAGAGCACGTTCGGGTCGTCCGGATGCACGCGGACGCGGCTGATCGCGCCCGACCGCTCCAGGCCGATGTGACGCCAGGAAGCGCCGGCGTCCGTAGACGCGTACATGCCATCCCCGATCGAGACGTTGCCGCGCGGGCAGGCAGAGCCCATGCCCACGTAGATCACGTTCGGATCGCTCGGCGCCACGGCCACCGCTCCGACCGATCCTGCCTTGAAGTCCTCGTCGGTCAGGTTCTCCCAGGACAGCCCTGCGTTCGTCGTGCGCCAGACGCCGCCGCCGGTCGAGCCCATGTAGAACGTGTACGGGTGAGACACGTGGCCCGCGACCGCGGTCACGCGTCCGCCGCGGCTGGGTCCGACGAGCCTGAACTCGATTCCCTCGAAGGGGTTCCCTTCCACCGGGGTCAGAATCTCCCGGGCCTGGGGCTCCTGGCCCGATGCTGCCGCAGTGCCCGCGAGGAACGCGATCGTCAAGGCCGTCAGGTTCAGGGCTTTCGTCATCGGTGGCTAGTCTATTGCCGTTGGCGGTCGCGCCGGCTGCTACATTCGCGGCGTCGTGAGCACCCAGCCTGTCGGCCGGCCGACGCTTGTCATCTACACCGACGGCGGCGCCAGTCCCAACCCCGGGCCGGGCGGTTGGGCGGCCGTCATCCTGGAGCCCGGCGGCAGGCCGCGGGAACTCTCGGGCGGCGCGCCGAGTACGACGAACAACCGCATGGAACTCCAGGCGGCAATCTCGGCGCTTGCGGACCTTTCCGCGCCCTCCACAGTGGACCTCTACACGGACTCGCAGTATGTCCGGCAGGGGATCACGTCGTGGCTGTCTCGGTGGCGGGTCCAGAACTGGCGTCGGCGCGACGGCGGCGCGGTCAAGAACGTCGACCTGTGGCGGCGCCTGGAGGGCCTGAACAAGCGCCACCGCGTTCACTGGCACTGGGTCAAGGGTCATGCCGGGAACGAGTGGAACGAGCGGGTCGACGCCCTGGCCAGCGCCGAGATCGCAGCTCGCGGTGGCGGCGCAGCGGCCGAACCCGAGTCCGAAGTGGAGATCCCCCCCGAGAGCGCGCGCATCTTCCTTAAGGTCCGTTGCGTCGGCGGCCGGGGCGCATGGGCGGCCGAACTGGATACGCCCGAGGGTTCGGACCGGCGAACGGGGAGGGCGTCCGGGACAACTCCGAACCGCCTCGAGCTGGCCTGCGTTCTCGACCTCCTCGCCACTCTGCCGGAGGGACAGCCGGTGGCCGTCTACACAGGCAACGACTATCTCCGGCGGGGCGCCTCCTTGTGGATCCACTCCTGGAAGCGCAACCGGTGGCGCACGAAAGCCGGCGGACAGGTCAAGAACGCCGAACTCTGGCACCGGCTCGACCGTCAGCTCGAGGACCGGCGCGTGATCTGGCCGCCGCCCGTTGGCGAGTCCGCGGACCGGTTGGCGGACCTGAAGGACCGGGTGCGCGAACTGTTCTAGACCGCCTGCTCTCGGGTCGCCAGGAAGCGCACGTCCGGCTCGTTCTCGGCCGCGCGGTCGAGCCAGTAGCGGTTCGCGGCCAGAAACAGCGGCGCGCCGTTGTGGTCGTGCGCGATCTTCGCTTCGTTGCGGCGGACGAAGTCCCTCACGGTTCGCTCGTCGTCCGACTCGATCCAGCGGGCGAGGGACATCGTCGTCGATTCGAAACGCACCGGCACCTCGTACTCTGTGCGAATGCGATCGGCGAGGACGTCGAACTGCAGGGCGCCGGCGACGCCGACGATCCACTCGTTTCCGGCCCGGGTCCTGAAAACCTGCGCCACGCCTTCTTCCGCCAGTTGAAGCAGGGCGCGGCCCAGGTGCTTGGCGCGCAGAGGATCCTCCGGACGGACCCGGCGGAGAAGGTCGGGCGCGAAACTCGGAACGCCGACGAAGCGCAGCGGCTCGCCGCCGGTCAGCGCGTCGCCGATTCGCAGGTTCCCGTGGTTGGGAATGCCGATGATGTCGCCGGGCCAGGCCTCTTCCGCGAGTTCCCGTTCGCGAGCCAGGAAGAGAACCGGGTTGTGCACGTTCAGAGTCCGTCCCGTACGCGGGTGGAGCAGTTTGATGCCTCGGAAGAAACGTCCCGAACACAGGCGCACGAAGGCGATCCGATCCCGGTGTTTCGGGTCCATGTTCGCCTGGATCTTGAACACGAAGCCGGTGACCGGATCCTCGTCGGGAGACACCGTTCGTTCCGCCGCCTGCTGCGGCCTGGGCGCGGGCGCGTGACGTCCCAGACCGTCGAGCAGAGCCCCCACGCCGAAGCTGCGCAGAGCGCTGCCGAAGTAGACGGGCGTTCGGTTGCCCTCCAGGTAGGGACCGGCGGCGAACGGGGGGCATAACGCGCGAACCATCTCGACCTCCTCGCGCAACCGGGCCGCGGGCCCGGTTCCGATCGCCTGCTCGATCTCGGGGCTGTGCAGATCCTGCACGATCCGTTCCGCGGCACGCCGCTCCCTGCTCCCGTTCTCGAGCAGCACGAGCTGATCGCGGGCGAGGTCGTAGCATCCCTGGAAGTCGCGCCCCATACCGACCGGCCAACTCACGGGGGAGACCTCGAGTTGCAGCGTGTCGGCAATCTCGTCCAGGAGATCGAACGGGTCGCGGACGTCGCGGTCGAGCTTGTTGATGAAGGTCGTGATCGGCACGTCGCGCAGGCGGCAGACCTCGAACAGCTTTCGTGTCTGCGACTCGATCCCCTTCGCCGCGTCGAGCACCATGACCGCCGAGTCGACGGCGGTCAGCGTGCGGTAGGTGTCCTCGCTGAAATCCTCGTGGCCTGGCGTGTCGAGCAGGTTGAAGCGGTTGCCTTCGTGCTCGAACGTCATCACGGAGGCGCTCACGGAGATGCCACGCTCACGCTCGACCTTCATCCAGTCCGAGTGGGCCCGCCGCGCCTCGCCGCGGGCCTTCACCGCCCCTGCGAGCTGGATCGCCCCGGCGAAGAGCAGGAGCTTCTCGGTCAGGGTCGTCTTGCCCGCGTCCGGGTGGGAGATGATGGCGAACGTGCGGCGGCGGGCGACCGCTTCAGCGGGGATCGTCATGGATACGGTTTCCGGGCGGCGCTGGATCGGGACGCGGCGGAGCGGGAGTCTATAGTCGCCCTCCCGCAGCGCCGCGGCTCTCTGACGTGGCAGAATGCGCGCCGTCCAACCTGGCTGAGGTAAATGCATGAGTGATCTGACCGCGTTTCGAGAGGAGGCCCGCGCCTGGGTCGAAGGGAACGCACCCGAGTTCCTGCGCGGCAAGGCGTCCGACCCGAACGCCTGGGCGGCCGGCGGCCGAAAGGCTTCCTTCATCTACCCGGAGAGCCGGGACTGGCTGCTGGCTGCCGCCGACCGGGGCTTTTCGGTGCCGACCTGGCCGGAGCAGTACGGCGGCGCCGCCCTGTCTCGAGACGAGGCGCTGGTGCTCCAGGAGGAGTTCGCCCGTCTCGCGCTGCCGATGCCGCTGACCGGCTTCGGCTACAGCATGATCGGGCCGACGCTTCTCGATCACGGCACGGAGGCGCAGAAGGCCGAACACCTGCCGAAGATCGCGCGCGGCGAGATCCGCTGGTGCCAGGGCTACTCCGAGCCGAACGCCGGCTCCGACCTCGCGTCACTGGCAACCTCGGCGGTACGCGACGGCGACTTCTACGTGATCAACGGCCAGAAGATCTGGACCTCCGGCGCCGATCAGGCGGACTGGATCTTCATGCTCGTGCGCACGAACCCGGACGTCAAGAAGCAGCGCGGCATCACCTTCATCCTCGTCGACATGGAGTCGCCGGGGGTCGAGGTGCGCCCGATCCGGTTGATCAGCGGCGCCTCGCCGTTCTGCGAGACCTTCTTCCACAACGTGCGGGCGCCCGTGCATCAGGTGATCAGCGAAGTGAACAGCGGCTGGACCGTAGCCAAGGCCCTTCTCGGCCACGAACGGACGTCGATCGGCGGCATGGGGCGCGGCGGCGCCCGCACTTCCCTGCCGGATCTCGCGCGCGACTACGTGGGCGTGGACGACGCGGGAAGGATCGACGATCCGGCGCTCCGCGAGCGGGTCACCCAGTGCGAGATGGACGCGATGTCCTACGGTCTGACCGTCAAGCGGCACGGTGACGGGCTGGAAGCCGGGCACAAGCCCGGCCCCGAAAGCTCGATGTTCAAGTACTACGGGACGGAGCTGAACATGCGCCGCGAAGAGCTCATGCTTTCGATCCGGGGCCCGCAAGCCCTGGGTTGGGAGGGAGAGGGATTCGAGCCGGAGGAGCTGAACCAGACCCGTACCTGGCTCCGCTCCCGGGCGAACAGCATCGAGGGCGGAACGTCGGAAATTCAACTCAACATCATCGCGAAGCGCGTGCTGGGGCTCCCGGACTGATGGCCACTCTCGTTCTCACCGCTCCCCAGGACATGCTCGCCCGCACCGCGGCCGAGCTCATTTCGAAGCACGGCGGCGTGGACCGCCAACGGAAGCTCCGCGATGACGGCGATGAACTCGCCTACAGCCCCGAGGTGTGGGCCGAGATGGCCGACCTCGGCTGGCTCGGCATTCCGTTTGCCGAGAGTCACGGTGGCCTCGGCATGGGCATGGCGGAAACGGTTCTCATCACGGAAGCAATGGGCCGGGGCCTGGCGCCCGAGCCGTTCGTGTCGGCGGTCGTCTTCGGCGGCGGGCTGATCGCCGACGCCGGCAC
This sequence comes from Acidobacteriota bacterium, assembly GCA_021296535.1. Lineage (GTDB taxonomy): Bacteria > Acidobacteriota > Thermoanaerobaculia > Multivoradales > Multivoraceae > Multivorans. The sequence goes on from JAGWAG010000007.1 coordinate 19,606, forward strand.
CGCGGAACAGCGAGCCGCATGGCTGCCGCAACTGATTGACGGGGAGAAGCGACTGGCGCCGGCTTTGCTCGAGGCTGGAAGCAGGTACGGGCTCGACCGGGTCGAGACCCGAGCGCAGTCGAACGGCGGTGGCTGGTCCCTGTCGGGCGAGAAGGTCCAGGTGGTCGGCGGCGTCGGCGCGGACGGCTTCCTGATCGCGGCTCGAACGGAGGGCGGTCTGACGCTCTTTCTCGTCCCGGCGGCCGCCGACGGCCTCGAGGTCGTGGCTCAGAAGCGGGTCGACTCCCGCAACTCGGCGATTGTCAGGCTGAACGGTGTCCAGGTGGGAGCCGGCGACGTCCTGGGCGATGTCGGCGGCGGCCTGGAGCCGCTGGGTCGAGTCGTGGACCGGGCCACGGTCGCCGTCTGCGGCGAGATGCTCGGCGTGATGACGGAGGCCTTCGAGCGCACGATCGATTACCTCAAGTCCCGCAGCCAGTTCGGCGTGCTGATCGGGACCTTCCAGGCGCTCAAACACCGGGCCGCGAAGATGTTCATCGAGATCGAGCTGTGCCGTTCGACCGTCATGGCGGCGGCCAGAGCGCTCGACGCCGGTGACAGCGACGCGGAACTCCAGGTCTCGAACGCCAAGGCCCGCTGCTCCGACGCCCTGATCCTGGTCACGAACGAGGCCCTGCAGATGCACGGCGGAATCGGCATGACGGACGAGCACGACATCGGCCTGTTCATGAAGCGAGCCCGGGCGCTGGAGTTCGCCTTCGGCGACGCCGCGTTCCACCGGCAGCGCTTCGCCCGCCTGCGGGGTTTCTGAGCTACAGCTCGAACCGGAGGCCGATACTCAGAACCCGGCCCAGGGGGTTGTGGGTCGACGGGTCATAGTTCAACTGGCGGAAGACCCAGGGCGGGTCCTCGTCGCCGAGGTTGAGGATGGACGCGAAGAGCGTCGCGCGGTCGCCGGGCACGGACCAGGAAACGTGCAGGTCATGGGTGGCATGAGCGTCGATGGGGTAGTCGTCGCCCCAGGGAGCCGGCGTGTCGTGCACGTAGGAGTCGGTGTAGTTCAGGTGCCAGCGGCTGGTGAAGGCACCGAGGGTGTAGCCGGCTTGGAGTCGCCCCTTGAACTCCGGCAGGGCCCGGGCCAGAGACGTGTCGTAGTTCAGGCGGCCCTTCGCGTCGTAGGCGTTTCCCAGTTCCCAACCGTCTATCCGCCAGGAGAGCGTGGCTGTACCGGATGCACCCAGGCTCAGGCGACCGGGACCGGCTGAGGCCTGAAAGTCGGCCTTAAAGTCGATGCCGTCCGCGTCGATGGCCGGTCCATTGACGATCCGGACCGCGAGCATGTCGAGGTTCTCGATGCTCGGCACGGTGCCGCTGATAGTCAACGAGTCCGACCAGGATGAGGCCGGATCGCAGATCGGATGAGTTGCAGGCGGGCAAGCGAGCCCCAGAATGAAGTTGAAGGGCTGGATCACCAGTGGGTCGCTGAACTCGTAGCGCCAGTAGTCGACGGTGGCGAAGAGCCGGCCGCTACCGCCAGCCAGGCCACTTCGCTCGAAGACCAGGCCCGCGTTCAGCGTCGTCGCCGACTCCGGGTCGAGCGTCGGATTGCCGTGGATGTGGATCGGCTTGAAGGTGCCGATGCGGCCGATGAACTGGCGGGAGGTGTCGGCGATGCCGTCTAGTGTCTGGTTCAGCGTGGGGCCGCGGAAGGTGGTCCCGAACGAGCCTCGGAGCGCCAGTGCGTCGGTCGCCTGCCAGCGCATGGCGACCTTCGGGTCCAGACTCGAGCCGACATCGCCGCCGTAAGCCTCGAAGCGGAGAGAGACCTGGCTCTCGACCGAAGGCGCAACCGGCAGTGACAGCTCGCCGAACACGGACCCGATGCCGCGGTCGTCCTCGACCGGGAAGGCCGGCGGCAGATAGGCGAACACTCCCTCACGGTTGTCGCAAGACGTGATCTCCGGACCTCCGGGGCAGGGGTAGATCGCGATGTCGTGCAGGGCCCCACCTCTCGGCGTGGGCGCCCCGACCGTGTACGGTTCCAGCGCGTAGGTCTCGCCCCGCCACTGGGCGCCGAGGGCATACTCCGCCGCGCCGCCGGGAAGACGCCAGTCGAGGAGACCGCTCGCCACCGCTTCGAGGACGAGCAGGGACGTCTCACCCCGGTTGCCGAGGATCGTCGTCAGGTAGTCGTGCAGCGGGCCGTTGTCGAAGGCCGGGTCGTAGTCGGGATTCGTGGCGCCCGGCACCAGCGAGTGCGGTCTGATCGAGTTGGAGAAGGGGAGCCAGTAGCGGCAGTCGCCCTGGCCCGCGTGCCGCTGGAGCGTCTCGAGTGAGAACGCCAGGTTCCCGCGCGGGTCGACCTCGTTCGGCACCTGCTGCTCGCACGCGAAGCCGCCGAGGCCGGCCAGCGCCCGGCGGGCCCGGTACTCCAGGGCGTCGCCGTCCTCGAACTTGCGCACGGCCGTCGACCAGGAGGCGCGGAACGCCCAGAGGGTCTCGCCGGTCACGCCCTCGAGGTCGAACGCGAACCGTTCCGTCTCCGACTCGCGGATGTGACTCCTGAGGGGGCCGTCCTGTCCGAAAGCCCGCCCTCGAATCCAGGCCACCTCCTGCCAGGCCGGATGGAGGCCGGCCGCGTCCTGGGCGCCGCCATCGCCCTGCCAGCCGCAGTAGGGAGCGTCGCAGAAGGCGTAGGGGCCGTAGAGGTCGGGATAGAGCCTTGCCATGTCGACGAGGCCGGGATTGTTCGCGCGCACGGAACGGGTCGGATCGACGACCTTGTTCGGAGGATAGGACGGCGATGTGTGCCAGGAGGGCACGTCGCTTCGTGCGAGCAGAACCTCGGCGCCGAGGTGCCAGCCGCCCTCCGTGTCCCAGGAGGCCTCGGTGAACCACTGTCCACGGCGGGTGTCCTGCACCAGGTTGTCGAAGGGCGTGTACTGGAAGCGGCACAGCGGACTGTCGGGACTGCTGACCCCGCCGCCGACCCGTTCGCAGTTCGGGTCGCGGATTCCGGGGGCGCCGGAAAGTGGATAGAAAACCGCCGGTCGTCCGGTTCCCGACCAGCCGCCGCGGGGGTTCTCGGCGTAGGGCCTGACCGCCCAGTTGCGATCGCGAAGCCGGATCGGGCTGCGCCGCGCAATGCCGATCGAACTGACGGCGTGGCCCCGGCCGCCCGCAAACGGCCCGCCGCCGAGAAGGCCGATTTCTCCGTCGCCGTTCGAACCGTCGATCACGCTGTGCTTGCCCTCGAAGGACAGGCCGTCGAAGTGGCTGCGCGTGATCACGTTCATCACGCCGGCGATCGCGTCCGAGCCGTACGTCGCCGC
>JAGWAG010000133.1:0-9604 GCA_021296535.1 Acidobacteriota bacterium
CCGCCTGCACCGCCGTGTCGCCGGTCTCGACGCTCGTCGCGTAGTCCACCGTCACTTCGTTGCCCGGACTGCCCGACAGAGTCACCGTGAACGCCAGGTCCCCGCCCTCCGCGCCCGACGCGTCGCTCACCGACAAGGTCTGCGCGTGAAGGGCGTTCTGGCCGAGCACCAGGCCGAGGAGCAGGATGCAGGCAGAGAAGACGCTGCAGCGGAGCTCTGAGCTCATGGATGCCTCACTCTCGATCGCCGCTAAGGCGAAGGACCGAACGAGCGTGTCGGCAAGCCAGTGCGTGATCGAAACAGCACACGGGGTCACGCGGCCGGCCGGCCGGCATCGGTCAGACCCTCGCGAAAACGGACCATCCTACTACAGGCAAGTCCCTGTGTTGACGCTGCTCTTCTACTCGCCCAATCCCAGCAAGAGGACGCCGTTGCTGCCGCCGACGGCCTTCGGCTTCGATGTCCGGATCCTGAACCAGACCGCATCGCTCGCCGCGATCAACGTCACCGGGCCCTCGGCGGCCAAGCTGCTGGCGCGGGCCGGCGCGAGGTGAACCCCGGACAACTCCGCTTCGAGCAGCGCCCCGACGCCGGAAACCCCCGACAGATCGAGCGCCTCGGTCGAAACGCGATGAACCGTCCATGGCACGTGGTCGGCAGATTCCCCCTCATGGTCCAGGGGAGCAAGGCCGATGACGTCGATCCCGACCGCGGCAGCCGGCGTCAGCAACAGGGGGAAGAGCCAGACCAGGCGAGAGAGCATGCGAGGATTGAAGCCCCAACCCATTGAGTCAATCTAACCCTCGCTGGAGGTCCCCGATCATGGTCCACCGACACATCCGTCGTCCGGTCTTCCTCCCGCTGCTCCTCGTTCTCGCTCTGACCGCGGCCTCGTCCGCGCCCGCCCAGCCGCCACGCATCAACACCGACGATCTGCCGCGGCTGGAAGCCTTCTCCCACGCCACGCGGGTCGGCGATCTGATCTTCGTCGCCGGGACGCTCGGCACGGTCGGTCAGAGCTTCGACCTCGCTCCGGGCGGCATCGGGCCGCAGACCACGCAGGCGCTCCGGAACATCGAGACGATCCTCGAAGATGCCGGCTCGGATCTGGCCCACGTCGCGAAGTGCACGGTCTACATCACGGACATGGGCAGCTTCAACGACATGAACGTGGCCTACGTCGCAGCCTTCGGCGACAGCCCGCCGGCGCGAGCGACGATCGAGTCGCCCACGCTGGCTCTCGGCGCCTCGGTCGAGATCGAGTGCATCGCAGAGCGGCGGCGTCCGGAGCGGCGACAGGCACGGAGGGAGCAGATGGAACGTTCAGGACGCCGGCGAAGCCGCAGCGAAGACACCGCGCCAAGTCCCGTCGGCGGCCGGATCCAGGTGCCCGCGGGCGCCGAAGACGCCACGGTGGAAGAGACGATCTACTACGAAGTCACCGGCGACGGCGAACCCCTGGTCCTGAGCCACGGCGCGGGCGGCAACCACGCCATCTGGTTCGAACAGGTGGCCTTCTTCTCCCGGCGCTACAAGGTCATCACCTGGGATCAACGCTCGTTCGGCAACTCGACAGATCACGCCGGACGACACAACGCCGAGGCCTTCGCAGCGGACCTGTTGGCTCTCCTCGACCACCTGCAAGTCGACAGGGCGCACCTGGCCGGCCAGTCGATGGGTGGCTGGACCACCGTCCGCTTCGCCCTGGACCACCCGGACCGGGTGCGGTCGGTCATCCTCGCCGACACGACGGGCGGCATCGTCACCGCTGAGGTCCGGGCCGACTACGAGCGGCTGCGCTCAGGCGAAGCGCGGGCCGAAGGCGAGAAGGCACGTGCGGAAGGTCGTCTCGACGAGGACCCCATGCGGTCCTTTCTCTACGGCCAGATCAGCAGCCTGAACGGAGAGCGCCCGACGGACATCGGCGCGATGCTCTTCAGCGTCGACTACGCGCCGCGCGCCGCGGAACTGACCATGCCCGTACTCATGGTCGTTGGCTCGGAAGATCCCCTGTTCAGGCCGCGGTCGATCCGCACGATCGCCAACCTGCTGCCGAACGTCGGCGTCGTCGAGATCCCCGGCGCCGGCCACTCGCCGTACTTCTACCAGCCACGCCAGTGGAACCGGGCGGTGCTGGAGTTCCTGCGCAGCGTGGACTAACTGCTACCGCCAGCGGCGATGCCCCCAGAGGTACTGGTCCGGATCGCGCCGGATCGCCTCTTCCAGGAGGCCGTTGAGCGCCAGCAGGATCGCCTCCACGTCGGCGCTGCGGTCGCCGCTCCGCTGCCGCTCGATCAGCGGTGACAGGGTCAGGTCGAACGTCATCGGCGCTGCCCGCCGGCACGTCGCGAAACACATAGGCGCCCGGGTCACCAAGTGCAGCATCGCGGCGGTCGTGTGGGTCTTCGCCGGGTGTCCGAAGAACGGCACGTCGAGGCCCTGGCGGGCGTGCTGGTCGACCAGCAACGCGAGGATCTCGCCGTCGCCGAGAAGCTTGATGAACCGCCCGGGATCCGGGTCGTACTTCGGGATCATCCGGAAGCCGTGCCGCGGCCGGCGGCTGAGGGCCAACTCCTGCACCCGCGGGTTGTTCATCGGCCGCGAGATCCCCGCGACCGGCTTGTAACGAGACAGCCACTGGCCGGCGAGTTCCCAGTTGCCGAAGTGCCCCGAGACCACGATCAGCCCCTGATCCGGATCCTCGAGCACCGCCTGAACGTCGTCCGGTATCCGGACCCGAACGCGGTCCGGGTCGTCCAGCACCAGCGCGGACTTCAACGACTCCACCAGGACCGTCCCCATGTGGCGTGTAGCGGCCCGCCCGATCGCCCGCGCTTCCGCCGGGTCTCCAGCTACGCCCGCCCGCAGGATGTTCGAGATCGCCACGCGTCGCCGTGGCCGGTCGGCCGTCCACCACAGCGAACCCAGCCAACCGGCCCAGCGGGAGGCGGCGGCCGGCGGCAGCAAGTCGACGCCAAAGAGCGCCAGCCGCGCCGCCCAGTACTCGAGGAGGTGGAGCACCCGGACTGCCAGGACAGGGCGCTGGATCAGGCTCCGTGCTGCTGCAGCAGGCCGACGATCTCGCCGACCGTCCGGGTCTTCACCACCTGCTTCGGCTCCAGGGCGATCCCGAACTCCTCCTCCACGTCGTAGAGCACGTCGAGGATGGTCAGAGAGTCGAACCCCAGCGACTCGATTGTCGTCTCCGGAGCCACGGCATCCCAATCCCGCTCTTCGACCGCGTTGTCGCGCAACACGTCTCGCAGCCGGTCGAGCATCCCGGCCGTGCCCTCACCGTCCATGTCGAGAGACTATCGCCGATCTCGAGGCGAACTCGCCCCCGATCGAATCAGCGGCCGAACCGACCGAAGCCGAGACGGCGCCTTGCCCTACCAACGCAGATGGGCCCGCAGCAGCACGCCGTGGTTCGGCAAGCGGCTTCCACGCTCCTCGCGCCCGGCCTCGGCGCTCAACCGGAGCCAGTCGGCGAACTCGAAGTAACTCCCCATCCGATAGCGCCGGGAGTCGTCGTTGGTCAGGACCGCTCCGGCGAAGGGCGTCACGACTCCGCCGGTCACGATCCCGGAGAGGCCGTAGCCGATCTCGGCATCTACACGACCTGCCTGCCGCACCCGGGGCGAGCGCCCGTAGCTGCTCATCTCTTCCTGATTGTAGAGGCGCCCGAAAGAGCCGAGCCCTCCTGCACCGTCGCCCCAGGCGGGCGCCAGTGTCAGCGCGAGCCCGTGCCGATCCGTACCTGGATCGAGGCGCACCATGCCGCCGACGCTCCATTCTTCGTAGTCGTCGTCCCGGTGGGCTACGAGGACACGGCCCTGGCCGGCTACGGTCAAACCGATCGCCGATGCCGCGTAGCGCAGAGAACCGCCCAGTTCGAGGCCGAGGCCGGTCACCGCGTCGCCGCCGTCGTGGCGAACGCCCAACTCCAGGGACGGGGTCAGCACACCGCCGGAATCGAGAGCCCGGGCGTGACTGCCCTCGAGCGCCACCCGCAGACGGTGCACGTCCGAGGTCAGCGGCGAGATCAGGCCTCGACCCGCTATGTCGAGCAGCGCCACCGATCCTTCGCCCTTGAGCCTCAGCGAGGTCGTGCCGCCCGAGATTATCTCCTCGCCCGAGAACAGCCGTCCGCTGGCGCCGATCGCCGCGATCTTCATCGACATGTCGCTCGATTCCTTGCCAGCCAGATCATCGTCGAGTTCCACCTCGCCACGGCCGTAACCGATGGTTGCCCAAGCTCCGAGCCCCGACTTGGGCAAGGACCAACTCAGGTACGGATGCACGCTCGTGATCTGCGTGTCGTACCGTCCCCCGGCGGCGACGTCGTCCGTCCGATCCATGTACTCGATTGAACCGGTCGTCCGGGAGACCGACACGCCACCCAGAAGGTCGGGCCGGATCCGCATGTCGGCGCCGACATGGAAGCTCAGAACATCGCCGTCCCATTCGACCATGCTGTCGTCGGTGTCGGAAAGCCGGTAGTAGTCTCCGCTGCCCCAGATCGCGGCGCGGCGCCGCTGTGCGCCTTCACTCTCCGAGGCCTCGAGCGGCATCGCGAACGATAGGCCGCCCAGCGCCCTGTCCGAGTACCGCCAACTGCTGCCCGGACCGTTGAACGGGTCGAACGGCCCACCGAGCCCGGTTTCGTCAGCAAGGGTCGATGCCGTCGCAGCCGCCGACGCGGCCGACGCAGCGGCATCGATGCGGCCCGATATCGCCGACACCGTGCTCGCCGCGACCGCCTGGGCCAAGCGGGGCGCCACCTCCTCGTTGACGCGGCCCACGCGAGCCTTGCCGGACGCGGCGGTGTCCTCCATGATCGTGCCGAGTCCGTCGGCATCGCCTGGATCGATGCCGGCGGGCAAGCCCTCGGCAGTCTCGCTCAGGGTCACGCTGAAGGTCTCGTCCTCCTCCGCGCGCGAATCAGCCACCGCCCTCACAGTGAAGGTCCGGGTCAACTCGGCACCGGTCGCCCCGGCCGCAAACCACAGCGTGCCGTTCGCCGGGGTGAAGTCGTCGAGTCCCGCCGTGTCGCCGGCCCGGATCGCCGTAGCGTAAGCCACTTCCACATCCGCGCCGGGGCTGCCGGAGAGCGACACGGCGAACGTCAGTTCGCTGCCTTCGAGTCCGGCTGCGTCGCCGATCGACACCGTTGATCGTACCCGTAGCGGTTCCGTCGGCGATGCTCACGCCGAACGGAAAGCGGGCGGCAGACGGCTGGCTCAAGGAGACGGTGAACGTCTCGGCGCCTTCAGCCAGTTCGTCATCCGTCGCCGCGACGGTGAAAGTCTGGGACAACGCCGCGCCTGCGGCACCGGCCGCGAAAGTCAAGCTGCCGCGAGCACCCGTGAAGTCCGTCGGCGCCGCCGTGTCCGCTGACCCGATGGCGGTGGCGTAGTTCACCCTCACCGCGTTGCCCGGGCTGGCGGACAAGGTGACCGTGAAGGTCAGATCACCGCCCTCGCTACCTGAAGCGTCGCTCACCGACAACTCCGCCGAACCGGCCCCGATGATCGTCCCGGTACCCGTCGCATTACTGATGCTGATGCCGGGAGGGAAGCCCGTCGACGCCGCCGACAGAGTCACCGTGAAGGTCTCGTCGCCCTCCACGAGATTGTCGCGGACCGTGGCCACGGTGAACGTCTGGGACAGCGCTTCGCCCGCCGCGCCGGCCGCGAAAACCAGACCGGCGCCGGCACTCTCAAAGTCCGATGCCGATGCCGTGTCGCCCGACTCGATGCTGGTCGCCCACTCCACCGCTACCGCCGAGGCCGGACTGGCGGACAGGGTGACAGTGAAGATCAGGTCACCGCCCTCGGCACCCGAAGCATCGCTCACCGACAACTCCGCCGAGACCGTTGGCGTCGTCGTGTCCGTGATCGTGCCCGTGCCGGTCCCGTCACGGATGCTGACTCCGGCCGGGAAACCGCCCGACGGCGCCGACAGAGTCACCGTGAACGTCTCCTCGCCCTCCACCAGACTGTCGGCGACAGCGGCTACGGAGAACGTCTGGGAAAGCGCCTCACCGGTCGCTTCCGCAGCGAAGGTCAGACTGCCGCTGGCGCTCCCGAAGTCCGACTCCGACGCCGTGTCGTCCGACGCGACGCTGGTCGCGTAGTCAACCGTGACCGCAGACGCCGGACTGTCGGAAAGAGCGACCGTGAACGTCAGGTCACTGCCCTCGGCACCTGAAGCGTCGCTCACCGACAACTCCACCGAAGCCGGAGGTGTGGTCGCGCCCGTGATCGTCCCCGTGCCGGTCCCGTCACTGATGCTGACGCCAGGCGGGAAACCGTCCGACGGCGCCGACAGAGTCACCGTGAAGGTCTCGTCAACCTCCACCAGGTCGTCCGCGACCGTCGTCACGGTGAAGCTCTGGGACAGCGCATCGCCCGTTGCGTCCGCAGCGAAGGTCAGGCTGCCGCTGACGCTCTCGAAGTCCGACGCCGACGCCGTGTCGTCCGGTCCAATGCTGGTCGCGTAGTCCACCGTGACCGCAGACACCGGGCTGCCGGACAGGGTGACCGTGAACGTCAGGTCACCACCCTCGTCGCCCTCCGCGTCGCTCACCGTGGCCTCCTCGCGCCCACCGGACCCGGTGATCGTGCCCGTGCCGGTCCCGTCACTGATGCTGACGCCCGGCGGGAAGCCGCTCGCAGGCGCCGACAACGCGACCGTGAACGTCTCCTCGCCCTCCGCCAGACCGTCGGCAACTGCGGCAACCGTGAACGTCTGGGACAGCGCCTCACCCGCCGCTTCCGCAGCGAAGGTCAGGCTGCCGCTGGCGCTCTCGAAGTCCGACGCCGACGCCGTGTCGTCCGGTCCAATGCTGGTCGCGTAGTCAACCATTACCGCAGACACCGGGCTGCCGGACAGGGTGACCGTGAACGTCAGGTCACCACCCTCGTCGCCCTCCGCGTCGCTCACCGCAGCGTGGCCCCAACGGGTCCAGCGGACCCGCCGCCGACGAGGATCTTCCCGCCGCCGGTCGCGTCACCGATGCTGATTCCGTGCGGGAAGCCGTCCGCAGGCGGCGACAACGTGACCGTGAACGTCTCCTCGCCCTCCACCAGACTGTCGGCAACCGCGGCCACGGTGAACGTCTGGGACAGCGCCTCACCGGTCGCTTCCGCAGCGAAGGTCAGACTGCCGCTGGCGCTCTCGAAGTCCGACTCCGACGCCGTGTCGTCCGGTCCAATGCCGCTCACGTAGTCCACCGCTACCGCCGAGGCCGGACTGCCGGACAACGTGACCGTGAACGTCAGGTCACTGCCCTCTACCCCCTCGGCGTCGCTCACCGACAACTCCGCCGAGCCCGAGGACCTGATCGTGCCTCTTGCGGTCCCGGCCCTGACGCTGATGCCGACGCCGGCCGGGAATCCAGCCAGAGGTGGCGACAGCGTCACGGTGAAGGTCTCCGGCCCTTCGACCACGCCGTCGTGGAGCGTGTTCACGGTGAACGTCTGGAACAGCGCCGTACCCGACGCCTCCGCCGGGAACGTCAGGCTGCCGCTGGCACTTGCGAAGTCCGACACCGACGCCGTGTCGTCCGACGAGATGCTCGTCGCGTAGTCCACCGTTACCGGATAGGCGGGGCTCGCGGACAGCGCGACCGTGAACGTCAGGCGGCCGCCCTCGCCGGTCGAGGCATCGCTCACCGACAGCGCCGCCAGGCCTGACGCCGTGATCGTGCCCTTGGAAGTTCCCTCGCCAATGCTGATGGCGGGCGGAAGGCCGCCCGCGGGCACGGACAGGGTCATCGTGAACGTCTCGTCACCCTCCACAAGCTCGTCGTCGAACACGGCCACGGTGATCGCCTGCGTCAGATCAGCGCCTGTCGCCCCCGCGAGGAAAGTCAGGCTGCCGCTGGTGGCCGCGTAGTCGGACGTCCCGGCCGAGTCGTCGAACTCCGTACTCGTCGCATAGTCAACGGTCACATCGGCCCCGGGGCTCCCGGACAGGGTGACCGCGAACGTCATGGCGCCACCCTCGCCGCCCGAGGAGTCGCTCACCGACAGTGTCGCGGGGTCGCTGGCGTTGATCGTCCCCTGGCCGGTGCCCTTGCTGATGCTGATGCCGGGCGGGAAGCTGCCTCCCGGCTCCGACAGAGTGACCGTGAACGTCTCCGCACCCTCCGCCAGATTGTCGTTCGTCGCGGCCACCGTAAACGTCTTCGACAGGCCGGCCCCCTGCGCGCCCGCGTCGATCGTCACGCTGCCGCTCGTGCTCGTGAAGTCAGCCTGCACTGCCGTGTCGCCGGACTCGATGCTGGTCGCAAAGTTCACCGTCACCGCGCTGCCGGGCCTGGCCGACAACGTGACGGTAAACGTGAGATTGCCGCCTTCGGAAGCGCTCGTGTCCGTGACGGAAAGCGACGCGGAGCCCCTCGCATCGATTGTTCCCTGGCCAATCCCGTCGTTGATGCTGACGTTCGGCGGGAAGCCACCCGACGGCGCCGTCAGAGTGACGGTGAACGTCTCCGCACCCTCGACCAGCTCGTCGTCGATCAGAGCCACCGTGAACGTCTGGGTAAGACCCGCGCCCGTCGCGCCTGCCGCAAAGGTCAGAGTGCCGCTCGTGCTTGTGAAGTCCGACTGCCCCGCCGTGTCACTGGCCTCGATACTCGTCGCAAAGTCCACCGTCACCGCCGCGCCCGGACTCCCGGACAGGCTCACGGTGAACGTCACGTTGCCGCCCTCGCCGCCCGTCGCGTCGATCACCGACAGCGTTGCCGGATCGCTCGCGTTGATCGTCCCCGCCCCCGTCCCGTCGTTGATCGTGATGCTCGGCGGGAAGCCACCCGACGGCGCCGACAGCGTCACCGTGAACGTCTCCGCGCCCTCCGCCAGTGCGTCGTCGGTCGTGGCCACCGTGAACGTCTGCGACAGGCCCGCGCCCGTCGCCCCCGCCGCGAACGTCACGCTGCCCGTCGTGTTCGTGAAGTCCGACTGCACCGCCGTGTCGCTGCCCCCTACGCTGGTCGCGAAGTCCACCGTCACTGCAGCACCCGGACTACCCGACAGGCTCACCGTGAAAGTCGCGTTGCTCCCCTCGGCCGCCGAAGAGTCGTTGACCGACAGCGTCGCCGCATCGCTCGCGTTGATCGTCCCCGTGCCCGTCGAGTCGTCGATGCTGACGCCCGCCGGCAATGTACCCGAGATGGTCACCGTGAACGTCTCCGCGCCCTCAGCAAGCGCGTCGTCGGTCGCGGCCACCGTGAACGTCTTCATCAGCCCGCTGCCGGTCGCACCCGCAGCGAACGTCACGCTGCCCGTCGTGTTCGTGAAGTCCGACTGCACCGCCGTGTCGCTGCCCCCGACACTGGTCGCGAAGTCCACCGTCACCGCCGCGCCAGGACTACCCGACAACGTCACCGTGAACGTCACGTTGCTCCCCTCCGCGGCCGAGGCGTCGTTCACCGACAACGTCGCCGCGTCGCTCGCGGTGATCGTCCCCGTGCCCGTCGAGTCGTTGATGCTGACGCCCCCCGGCAATGTACCCGAGATGGTCACCGTGAACGTCTCCGCGCCCTCAGCAAGCGCGTCCTGGGTCGTGGCCACCGTGAACGTCTTCATCAGCCCGCTGC
>JAGWAG010000133.1:9746-12957 GCA_021296535.1 Acidobacteriota bacterium
ACGTCACGTTGCTCCCTTCGGCAGCCGAGGCGTCGTTCACCGACAACGTCGCCGCATCGCTCGCGTTGATCGTCCCCGTCCCCGTCGAGTCGTTGATGCTGACGCCCGCGGGGAAACCGCCCGCCGGCTCCGTCAGAGTGACCGTGAACGTCTCCGCGCCCTCAGCGAGCGCGTCCTGGGTCGTGGCCACCGTGAACGTCTTCATCAGCCCGCTGCCGGTCGCACCCGAAGCGAACGTCACGGTGCCCGTCGTGGCCGTGAAGTCAGCCTGAACCGCCGTGTCGCTGCCCCTGACGCTGGTCGCGAAGTCCACCGTCACCTCCGCGCCCGGACTACCCGACAGCGTCACCGTGAACGTCACGTTGCTCCCTTGCTCCCTTCGGCAGCCGAGGCGTCGTTCACCGACAACGTCTGGGCGTGGAGCGAACTCTGCCCGAGCGCGACGCAGAGCATCAGCGCGCAGGAAGAAAAGAGCAGACTTCTACTACAGAGACTCCGCCTCATCGACCCCTCGCAATCTCACTTGTCGTCGCCCACCTTCACCGAGGCTCCCAGATGACTATGGCACAACTATACAGAGTCGTGTGTGATGTTGGCCCTGACGAGGGGAAACTCGCGATCGTTGAGCGACAATCAACCGCCTGGAGCCGCCGGTATCTCCCCTTTTGTAGGTGTCCTGGGGTGACCGAAGTGGTGAAAAGAAAGAAAGAGCCACTCCATCTCGCTCTCGGCTCTACTCTCCCGGCCCCAGGACCAGCACGCCGTTGCTGCCACCGAAGCCGAAGCTGTTCTTCATGACCAAAAGACGCTCGAGACGCTCCGGTTCGCTACCCACAAGCCGCACGTCGCATTCGGGATCGGGGTTCTCGAGGTTCAGATTCGGCGGCAGCAACGCCTGTTCGATGCCGAGCAGCGCCGCGATCGCCTCGATCGCGCCGGAGGTACCCAGCGTGTGCCCGAAGTAGGACTTGTTCGCCGAAACGGCGACCCGGTCCGCCGCGTCGCCCAGTACCTCCCGGATCGACTCGCTCTCGCAGAGATCGTTGGCACGCGTGGCGGTGCCGTGTGCGTTCACCGCTCCGAGGTCGGCCGGGAGAGCAGCGCGCATCGCCACCGCCTGGCCCTCGGCGCTCGGACTCGTCAGGTGGCTGGCGTCGGACGACTCGCCGTAGCCGACGACCTCGCCCCGGATGCGCGCGCCCCTGCGGCGAGCGCGGTCCCACGACTCGACAACCAGCATGCCGGCGCCTTCGCCGAACACCGTGCCGTCGCGGTCGGCGTCGAAGGGCCGGCAGGCGCGGGCCGGATCGGGATTTCGCGACATGACGCCCAGGTTGTTCCAGATTCCGAAGTAGAAGGGGTCGAAGAAGCCGTCCGCGCCGCCGCTCAGCACGGTGTCGGCATACCCGTCGCGCACCATCCGGTAGGCCATGCCGATCGCGTTCGTCGCCGACGTGCACGCCGAGACGACGACGTAGTTGATGCCGGTCAGCTTGAAGTGAATCGAGATTCCCGCCGAGATCGAGTTGTACATGCAGCGCGGCACCGTCGACGGCCGCAGTCCCCGCACGCCGCGCTCATGGAACCGTTGATGGCCGGTCGTGTGGCTCTCCGCCGAGCCGGCGCCGGTGCCCAGAATGACCGCCACTGGCTGTGGCTCGTGGGGCGGCGCGCCGTCGATCAGACCGGCCGCCTCGAGCGCGTCGGCCGCGGCGACGAGCCCCAGATCGACGGCCCGGTCGGTGGGGCGGCGGCGCAGCCGCTTCAGCCCGGCGCGCACCGTGTCGGCGTCGACCTCCGCGCCGATGCCGACCTTGAGCGCCGACGTGTCGAGCGACTTGAGCTTGCCGACGCCGCCGCGACCGGCGACCAGGTTGTCCCAGAAGGTCTCGACATCCGTGCCGACGGCGCAGGCAACGCCGAGGCCGGTGACAGCGACGCGCCTAGCCATACATCGACAACCCGCCGTTGACGTGGATCACCTGACCCGTCACGTAGGACGATTCCGGCGACAGCAGGAACATGACGACGGCCGCGACTTCCGCCGGCGTCCCCAGCCGTCCAAGCGGCACCCGCAGCCTCTGCCGCTGATCGTCGGTGAGTTCACCCGTCATGTCCGTTTCGATGAAGCCCGGCGACACCGCGTTGCAGCGGACCCCGAAGCGGGCCGCCTCGAGGGCGAGACTGCGGGTGAGACTGACCAGGCCGGCCTTGGACGCGGCGTAGTCGGCGCCCATCCAGCCGCCCGGGCCGTGCGCCGCCAGAGACGCCATGTTGACGATGCTGCCGCCCTTCGCCTTGCGCATCACCCGGTAGGCCGCGCTGGAGGCGGCGAACGAAGCTTCGAGGTTCACGCGCTGGGTCGCCCGCCAGGAATCGAGATCGAGACCGCGGAACGCGACCGGACGCCCGCCCGAGACCGTCGATCCGGCCGCAGCGCTCGACTACCTCGTCGACCAGCGCGGCGGCGTTTTCCGGTTCGTCGAGGTCGGCCGCGAGTGGCAGCGCGCCGTCACTGCCGAGTTCCCGGCACACCGCCTCCACTTGGGCCTGATCCCGCCCATGAACCGCCACCGTGGCGCCGAGCGCGGCCGCAGCCTCGACGATCGCACGGCCGATACCGCGGGTCGAGCCGGTGACGAGGATCACCTGACCGGAAAGGGAAGCAGTCATGAGCCGGTCGCAATCGTAGCGGCCCTGTCGATCACGGCGCCTGGCGCCCAGGCCCGCGACCCGGACGAGCGCAAGCTGGCGCGGCGGCCACAGGGGACCTCAGTACCATCTGCGCCGTGGCCCGGTTCGAAGTAGACGGGAAGCTCGTCGAGGCCCAAGCGGGCGACAGCGTGCTGGTCGCGATGGTTCGGACCGGGGGCGGCTGCCTGTGTCTGGCCGGCGACTGTCCGAACTGCCTTGTGACCGTCGATGGCGTCGCCTACACGCGGAGTTGCCAGATGCCGGCGCGAGACGGCCTGGTCGTACGGCGGGATCATCTGGAAGGCGAGGAACCGCCACTGCTGCGCGACGAGCCGGCGCCGGCCGGAAACGCGGCCCCCGCGCACCACGTCCACTGCGACACGGTCGTCATCGGACAAGGCGACTCCGGGCGCGATGCCGCGCGGGAAGCACGAGCCGCGGGCCTGGACGTCGTCACGCTGGACGCGGGCGACGGCCAGCAGGTCACCGGCGTCTATCCGGGGCCACTGGTCGTCGC
>JAGWAG010000008.1:0-22394 GCA_021296535.1 Acidobacteriota bacterium
CCTCTCCTTCTCGCTATGGCAAGCGGAACGCGACGACCTCTTCCGTCGCCGCGATCGCCACGTACTGCCGGCCGTCCGAGCCCAGGTAGGTCAGCGGGTTGGCGTTGCCCTGGTGAGGCAGCTCGGTCGACCACAGTTCGTCGCCGCTCGCGGCGTCAAGCGCCCGGAAGCGCCCGTCGTCGGTCGACGCGATGAAGGCAAGGCCGCCCGCGGTGACAATCGCCGAGGCACGCCCCGGGCGGCCGGTTTCCTGTTTCTCCGCCGGCAGGCCTTCCGTTACGCCGAGCGCGCGCTGCCACGCGATCTCGCCGGTGTCGACATCCACCGCGGTCAACCGACCCCACGGCGGCTTCTGGCACGGCCAGGACTGATCGCCGACGCGCACCGCGAAGGAGAACGGACGCGCCACCCGCAGCACGTAGTTGGCCGGGCCGGCCTCGGGGTCCGCCTCCGGGTCCTCCTCCACCCAGGCCATCGTGCCGACGTCCTGGCTGAAGGCAAGCAGCCGCCGGTTGACCGGGTCGAAGGCGACGCCGCCCCAGTTCGGGCCGCCGGCCAGTCCCGGGAACAGCAGGGTCGCGCCGCTCTCGCCCGCCTCCTTGTGAAGCCACGGCGTGTAAGGCCCCTCGTTGTGGAGCGGACCGGCGCTCTCGACCAGTTCGGCGCAGGCCTCCGCGTGCTCGGCGGTCGTGTCGTCCGCCGTCACCAGGTCGTTCGGCCCGTAGCCGACCCGGCCCAGGGCCGGCGTACCCGGAATCGGCTGCGTCGGGTGAGTCTGCTCGCCTGGCACCTGGCTCGCCGGCATCGCCCGCTCCTCGACCCCGACCACCGGTTCGCCCGTATCCCGGTCCAGGATGAAGAGATAGCCGGACTTCGTCGTCACGGCGAGAGCGTCGACCGACTCGCCGTCGCGCTCGATGTCGAAGAGCACCGGCGGCGCCGGCGGATCGTGGTCCCAGAGATCGTGGTCCAGCGGTACGCGCCGGTCCGGATGTCGACCGCGACGACCGAGTTGGCGAACAGGTTGGCGCCCGCCCGGTCGCCGCCGTAGGCGAACGGAATCGGCGAAGCAAGCGGCAGGAACACGAGTTCGCGCTTCTCGTCGACGGTGAAGTAGAAGGGCCAGGCGTTCGCGCCCAGCCGGCCGCGCCAGCTTTCGCCCTCCCAGGTGTCGTGGCCGACCTCGCCAGGCTGCGGCACCGAGCTGAACTCCCACAGCTTCTCGCCCGTGACCGCGCTGAAGGCGCGCGCGTTGCCGATGCCGCCCGGCGCACCGCGCGGCGTGTTCGCGCCCACGAGGACGATCTCCTCCCACACCAGGGGCACCGAGTTGTAGGGCACGCCGATGTCGACCTCGCCGCCGACGCCGAAGTCCGCGACGGGAGCGCCGGACGCGGCGTCCAGCGCGAGAAGCCGCTCGCCGGCGCAGAAGATGATGCGCGACGCCAGCCCCTCCCCGGCGTCGCCGGGCCAGTACGAGACCCCGCGCCGGGACGGCGAGCCGCCCGTCAGCGTGTGCCGCCAGACTTCCTCACCGGTCAGGGGATCGAGCGCGACGACGGCGTCCGCGGTCGGCAGGTACATCGCGCCGTCGACCACGATCGGCGTGGCCTGGGAACGGGCAGACCGCGGCTGCGGCGCCTCAGCGTCCCCGGCGGCTACCGCCGGCACCGCCGCCAGGGCGTAGCTCCAGGCCTGCTCGAGGCCGCCGACGTTGCCGACGTTCAGTTCCTCCAGCGCCGAGTAGCCCGTGCCGGCCCCGTCGCCCCGGTACATCGGCCAGTCGCCGGTCCCCTCGCTTTCCGGCGCCGCTCCACAGCCAGAGGCCAGGGCCGCGAAGGCCAGGAGAAGCCCGCTCGTCGTCGCCCGTCTCGCCTCACGCTCTCGCATCCGTCCCTCTCCTCGTGGCTACCCTTCCCGGACCACCGTCCGTAGAGCCGCCGCCGGCAGCCACCGCCAAGTTCGCCATGTCCGCTGTCGGGAAAGGGGCTACACTGTAGCCGAGACCCGGTGCGCGCAGCCCGATCCGCTGAGGCGCCGCGGGTCTCAACGCTTGGAGGGGAGAGAAAGGGATGAAAGCGCGCCGTCTGTTCACCGTTCCGCTGGCTCTGCTCGTCGCGGCCTGGATCGGGGCTCCGGGCGCCTCGACGGGACAGAGCGAGGAGAAGGTCGACTACCTGACTCAGGTCAAGCCGATCCTCGAGGGCTTCTGCTACGAGTGCCACGGCGAGGACCGTACACGCCGCGAAGCCAACCTGCGGCTGGACATCAAGGAGAAGGCGTTCGCCGACCTCGGCGGCTACCCGAACATCGCCCCCGGCGACCCGGACGACAGCGAGCTCTACATCCGCGTGAGTACCGAGTTCGCGGAGATGCGGATGCCGCCCTACGAGGCCGGCACGCAGTTGAACGACGAGCAGGTCGAGACGATCCGTTTGTGGATCCTGCAGGGGGCGGAGTGGCCGGAGGAAGAGGGCGGTGAGGAGGAGGAAGTGGAGACGGATGGCTGAGAAGTGGAGCGAGGCTGGCGCCTCGCACGTTCCCTTCAGAAAGCCGACGGGGACGTCGGCGCACCCAGTAGGACGCCGGATGCCGACGGGGACGTCGGCGCACCCAGTGGGCACCCAGTAGGAGAATCACGATGAACCGAAAGACCCAAACTCGAGTAACCCGGATCGCTGTGTTCCTCCTCGCTGCCGCCGTCGCCGGCCAGGCGATCGCGCAGACGGGATACGGCCGTGGCCGCAGCGGCCTTCCCCGCGTGGAACTGCCGGACGAGCCGTGGATCATGAACACCCACCTGATCCCCGAGGTGAAGGTCTCCGTCGTCGTCCGCGGCATCAACCGTCCGTGGTCTCTCGCCTTCCTGCCCAAGGGCGACATGCTGGTGACCGAGCGCGGCGGCAACCTGCGCCTGGTTCGCGACGGCGTGCTGATGGACGAGCCCATCTCCGGCGTGCCGGACGACGTCCTTGCCCGCAGCCTTGCCGGGATGATGGAGGTCGCAGTTCATCCGCACTTCGCCGACAACGGCTACGTCTACCTCACCTACACGCGGCAGATCTCCGGCCGCCAGGGCACCGTCGCCCTGGTCCGCGGCAAGCTCGACGGCACCTCGCTCGTCGACGTCGAGGACGTGTTCGTCGCCGAGCCCTGGGGCGGGTCGGTCGCGGCCGCCCGGCTCGCCTTCGTGCCCGGCGAGGACGTCATGTACATGACGATGGGCGGGGCTTTCGGCGCTGATCTCGTCGACGGCACGCAGAGCTTCTTCGGCCACGCCAAGCTGGCCCAGGACCCGAACAGCCACGCCGGCAAGACGCTCCGCCTGCGGCTCGACGGCAGCGTGCCCGACGACAACCCGTTCGTCGGCATGTCGGGGCACAAGCCCGAGGTCTACTCGATGGGCCACCGCAACCAGATGGGCCTCGCGCTCCACCCGGAGACCCACCAGCCCTGGACCACGGAGCACGCCCCGCAGGGCGGCGACGAGCTGAACGCGATCGAAGCCGGCAAGAACTACGGCTGGCCCGTGGTCTCCTACGGCCGCCACTACAACGGCGTGCGCATCTCCGAGCGCTTCTGGGCCGAAGGGATGGAGGAACCGGCGATCTTCTGGCTGCCGTCAATCGCTCCGTCCGGGCTCATGTTCTACAGCGGCGACGCCTTCCCCGAGTGGAAGGGCAACCTGTTCGCCGGCGCGCTGATGACCGGCCGCATGCCGAACACCGGCCACCTCGAACGGCTTATCTTCAGCGAGGCCGGCGAGGAACTCGGCCGCGAGTGGCTGCTCAAGGAGATTGGCAAGCGCGTCCGCGACGTCCGGCAGGGGCCGGACGATTTGATTTATGTGATCACGGATGAGACCGATGGCGCGATGCTGAAGCTGGAGCCGGTCGAGAGGGCGGAGGCGGAGGAAGAGGCGACCGCGGGAGCAGGATAAGGAGCGAGGCTGACGCCTCGCGCGATTCAAAGCCGCCTTCGGCGGCAGCCGGCCAGAGGGCCGGCGCACCCAGTGTGGAACCTCTCCTTTGTGGGGGGGGTGGCTCGCTTTAGCGGCTACGGCGTGTACCAGATCGGCGAGCTCCAGGCACGCTCCTGGTGGGTGGCGTGGAGGTCCGGATTCGGCTCGATGCCGAGCCTGAGCGCGTCCCAGGTCGACCAGCGGCAGGTCGGGTTCTCCAGCACACGGACGTAGTAGAACGAGCGAGCGCCCGGGTCGAAGTCCGGGTCCGTCCAGGTGGTCCGGAGTTCAACAGCGCCCTTGTCCCGGCTGATCGAACAGTCGTCCAGGTTAACCTGGGCGCCGTTGTCATCGCAGCGGTGGGTGTCGGGGTCGGGCTCCAGACCGTCGGAGCAGACGACGTCGTAGACCTGCTCCTTCGTTTCGCCGTCCTCCAGCCAGCCCTTGATGACCTGGGCCCGCTGCAGCCAGGCGTTCTCCGGGTCGCGCAGCGCCCAGACGAGGAAGCTCGGCGCACCGCCGTCGCCGCCTTCGAGGTCGCCGCCCATCGGCACGCCGTGCTCGTAGGCCGCGGCGATCGGGTCCGCTGCGTCCGACACGGCATCATCGAGCCCGAAACCGCCGAAGAAGCGCACGCGGATGCGCGTGCCCGAGGTTGCGAAGGACTCCCGGCGCTTCAGCGCGTCAAAGATCGCGGCGCGCGTGTTCTCGCCGGCCCACACCCCGGCCAGACCACCGGTGCCGTGGGTCGCCTGACGCGGGGTCCAGAAGTTCTCCCAGCCGCCATCTTCCTCGCTGTAGGCGGAACCGCGGGCCTGGGGTGTGTTCCTCCTCGACGTGAAGCGGTTGTCCTCCTCGAAGGAGCCGGCGGAGACGTGGCTGTCGCTCGAGCCGATCGCGCCGAGGGCATACGGGTTCACGCCCAGGCGCTCCTCCATCTCGAGCCCGGTCAGGAGGGCGTCCCGCCAGTAGCCGCCCTTGAAGACGGAGATCGGGTCCGTGTTGTTCACCCGGTCCAGGTAGTACTGGACGATCTGGAAGTCGGCCCACTCGTCGTTCGGCGACAGCGACGGATGGACCTCGGAGGTGCCCTTCTGCTGGCTGATTTCGGCCACCGGCTCGTTCCGTATCCGCTTGGCCGCGAACTCCGCGTCGATCTCCGCGCCCTTCCAGGTCTCCCGGTCGGGAAAGGCCAGGCCGTCGCTCTGGTTCATGTTGTGGGGCATCGCCAGCGCCTCGATCCCTTCCTCGCGCAACCCGTCGAGCCAGTTCCAGAGGTCCTCGGGATCGCCGTCGAGGGAACTGAAGGGCAGCTCCGGCGCCTCGCTGCCGCGGAAGATGACGTTCCGGTGCACGTGACGGCTACTCACCCCCATCGTGTACTCGTAGCCGATCAGGGCGGTGAACCGGCCCGGGTCGTTGTGCCGTTCGGCCGCTTCGATGATCCGCTGCCAGGCGCTTGCCCTCACCTCCGGGCCGTTGATCGGGTCGCCGGCGCGAGCCAGTTCCCGCACCCGGCTCAGCGCGCCCAGCCGCGCCCGGGCCCCGCCGCCCTGGCCGGTGATCAGAGCGTCGGTCAACGCATGCCCATAGGTCGGGCTCGAGGGATCGATCAGCGCCGCCAGGGCGCCCAGATACTCGGCATGATCCGTTACCGCGAGGAAATCGAGCGGCGCGCCGGAGAGCCGGATCGATTCACCCGAGGGGTGCGGAATCGCCTCCCCCCTGGCGAAGCGGTAGGCGTCATCCGGGGTCGTGCGCACGGTACCCATGAAGGCGTCGTGCGAGTACATCGTGTGGATGTGCAGGTCGCCGAACAGGGCGACCCGGTCGGCGGCGTTTCCGGGCGAGACGCCCGCGCGGCCAGGGCCTCGGACGCCGGACGCATCCTCAGCCGGCGGCGCGGCGCAGGCGAGCGCGGTCAGGGCGAGAGCGGGCAGACCGGTTCTGGTCATCGACATGGGCCCTCCAGGTTGTCGGTTCGGCCCTACTACGTTAGCCCACACTGGGTGCGCCGGCGTCCCCGCCGGCTTTCGGGCGACGCCGCGGAGCGGCGGGGACCGAAGTCAAGTCGTGAGGCCGAAGGCCTCTCCTTGAGGAGCGAGGCTGACGCCTCGCGCGTTCCCTTCAGAAAGCCGACGGGGACGTCGGCGCACCCAGTGCCGGCCTCGCGTTGCTCCCTTAGCCGACGGGGACGTCGGCGCACCCAGTGTGCTACTCGGTCTTCTTGATCACGACGAAGCTGATGTCGTCCTCCGGCGGTGCGAAGTCCAGCAGGTCGCGACGCAGGTGCTCGCAGATCTCGGCGGCGGTTCTGCCGCGGACTGCCTCCAGGACCCCCTCGGCGCGCTCCGACAGGTAGCGATCGCCCCCGTGCTCGGCAAAGCCGTCCGTGTAGAGCAGTAGCAGGTCACCGGCCTCCAGCAGGTCGACTTCGCTCACCTCGTAGGGGCGCTTGTAGCCCAGGGGGCCGGGATCGACGAGCTCGTCCATGTACGCGTTCGATGCGAACATCCCGACCGGCGGGAAGCGGACGAGCTGGTCTTCCGAGAGATGCTCGATCCGGCCCGGACGTCCCGCGAACACCAGGGGCGCCGGATGGCCGGCCGAGAAGAAGCGAAACTTGCCCTTCTCCGAGACCTCCCCGTAGAGCATGGTCAGGTACTTGTTCAGGGTCGTCGACTTGTAGAAGCGCTGATTGATGTGCTCGAAGAGCCGGGTCGTGATCTCGCCGAACAGGTCGAGCTCGTAGTACGCCCCGAGCAGGAACGCCTGATGGAGCATGGCCGCCACCAGGGCGTCCGTCGCCTTGTGGCCCGACACGTCCGCCACCAGGACGCCGGCCCGCTGCTGGGACTGGCGCAGAGCCGCCACGACCCGCGAGTTGCCGGCCGCCTCCGCCTCGCCGATGCGGCGGTCCAGGTCGTACCGCTGCTTGAAGTCGAGGTAGATCAGGTGGTCCCCGCCGATCGCCTGCCGCAGCGGCATGGAGACGCCGTCGATGTCCACACCACACAGGTTCGGAAGATCGCCGGACGACGGCTTCGTCGCCAGGGCGATCTCCTCCAGGTTGGCCAGCTCGGCGCGAATCTCGGCCTGCCAGCTATCGGTTGGACTTCTGCTCACGATTACCCTTCTCCGCAAGCGTAGCGCTCCGTGGCCACCGCGCGAACGACCCTGATGATTGGCGGAGGGGGTGGGATTCGAACCCACGGTAGGGATTACCTACGCCGGTTTTCAAGACCGGTGCTTTCGACCACTCAGCCACCCCTCCGGATGGCCCGCGAGACCGCAGTCTTCCATGGAACTGGCCGCCAAAGCGGAAACGGCCTGGCGGCCGTTCCGGCCCTCTGGCCGCCTTCGGCGGCAGCCGGCCAGAGGCCGGCGCACCCAGTAAGCGGCCAGTTCCATGCGCGTCAGCGCAGCGACTACTCCTAGCCTGACACGATCTCCTCTGCTCCGCCCACGTAGGGCTGGAGCGCCGCCGGAATGCGTATCGAACCTGACGCCGTCTGGTAGTTCTCCAGCAGCGCGATCAGCGTCCGCCCGACCGCCAGGCCGGAGCCGTTCAGGGTGTGGACGTGCCGCAACGGACCGCCTTCCCCGGGGCGGAAGCGAGTATGGACGCGCCGCGCCTGGAAGGCCTCCGCGTTGCTGCACGACGAGATCTCCCGGTAGGCCTGCTGGCCGGGCAACCACACTTCGAGGTCGTAGGTCTTCGCCATGGCGAATCCCATGTCGCCGGTGCAGAGAGTGACCACGCGGTAGGGAAGCTCCAGTCGCTGCAGCACGCGTTCGGCGTGACGGGTGAGTTGCTCCAGGGCATCGAAGCTCGCCTCGGGGATGGTCATCTGGACGAGTTCGACCTTGTGAAACTGGTGCTGGCGGATGAGTCCGCGCACGTCGCGACCGTACGACCCGGCCTCGGCGCGGAAGCAGGGCGTCAGCGCCGCGTAGCGCAGAGGCAACTGGTCCTCGTCGAGCACTTCGCCCGCATGCAGGTTGACCAGGGGCACCTCGCCGGTCGGGATCAGGTACCGCGAATCGGGCTGGACATGGAACAGCTCGTCCTCGAACTTCGGTAGTTGGCCGCTGCCGAACAGGCATTCGCGCTTGACCAGGTAGGGAGGCAGCACCTCGGTGTAGCCATGCTCCTCGGTGTGCAGGTCGAGCATGAAGGCGCCGAGCGCCCGCTCCAGGCGAGCCCCCCAGCCGAAGTAGGTCGTGAACCGGGCGCCGGCCAGCCTGGCGCCGCGCTCGAAGTCGAGGATTCCCAGCTCCGGCCCGAGGTCCCAGTGCGCCTTCGCGTCGAAGTCGAACTCCGGCGGCTCGCCGACCACCCGCTCGACGCGATTCGCCGATTCGTCGTTGCCGAGCGGCACGCTCTCGTGCGCGATGTTGGGCACACGAAGTTCGGTGTCCACCAGCTCCCTATCGGCCTGCTCGACGACCTCTTCAAGCTGCTCCACGCGAGCCTTGAGCGCGGTCATCTCGCGAATCCGCTCAGCCGCTTCCCCTTCCTTCGCCTCGCCCTGGGCCTTGAGCAAGCCGATCTCGCGGCCCGCCACCCGACGACGGTGGCGTAGTTCCTCGAGTTCGGTGAGCGTCTTGCGGCGCCGGAGATCCCACCTACCCCACTGCTCAACGAGAACGGGGTCCACGCCGCGCGCCTCGACGGCGGCGGCGACCCGCTCCGGTTCGCTTCTCAGGAGTTCTCGCGGCAACATGGCTTGGCAATCTTCCAGCCTTCGGCGGCAGTTCGTGCCGAGGACGCGGCGACGGATCATAGCGTTCCGTCCGGAAGCCGGCGCCGGGACCCCGGGGGGCGCGACCCCGCGCCACCCGCGAAACAGTCCGAGCGTCCGTCATCGGACGCTCGGATGACACGTCGGCGCACCCAGTGCCGGGACGTGCGAAAGAGCATAGCGGTAGGCTGAGAGGCGATGACCGCCGCTGGTTCGCCGCCGCCCTTAGTGGCTGCCCTGCCGCCGTTGCTTGCGGGCCTGGCGATGTTCGGGTTGGCCGGAGTCGAGCGCAACCCGGAGGCGGCGGCCGAGGGGCGTTTCCTGGCGCTGGCGGCGACCACCGTCCTGATCGCCGCGGCCGGCGCCGCGCGTCGTCCGCTGAGTCCGGCAGCGCTGGCTCTGCCGATGCTGACCGTCGTCGCGTTCGCGGCCTTGCCCCCCCACGGTCCGGCCCGCGCGACGGCGGTGGGGGCTCTGCTCTGTCTGGGTCCCGCCGCGCTTCTCGTCGACAGCCTGGTCGCCCGCCGGGCCGAGCTGCTGGCGCCGCCCGGTTCGCTTGCCCCGGGCCGCCTCCTGGACCTCGGCGCCGTCCTGGCGTCCGCCCTGATCGGACTCAACCTGATCCTGCGACAGGGGGAACTGCTCGACGGCTCGGCACTCCGGCTGCTGGTCGTCCTCGTCGGCGTTCCCGCCGCGGCGGCGGTCGTTCTGACCGCCCTGTTCGCGCGGTTGGGCGCTCCGGCCCTCGCGGGAACCGCGGCCCTGATCCTGGCTGCGGGCGGCGTGCGCTCGAACGTCGTTCTGGTGCTGGCGGCCGCGGCGCTCGCGGACGCGGCCGCTCAGGCGCTCGAGGAGCGCTGGTCGCGCGTAGCGGCGACACTGGGGCTCGGCCTGGCGTTGATCCTGGGCCTCGTTCTCGTGCGCGAGCCCGCGTTCGGGATGCTGCTCACCGCGATGGCGGCCGCCGTGGTCTGGCGACGGTTCGCCTTCGCCATCGTCCTGGTTGTGGCCGGCGCCCTGACCCTCGGGTTGCCACCGGCCGCGCCGGCGCCCTGGCCAGTAGCGCTCGCCGGATTGCCCCTGGTCCTCCTTGCGGCACCGAACCTGGTCGGTCGGGGCAAGCTGCACACCGTGGCGGCGGCCGTCCTCCTCTCCGTCGGCGGGCTGCGCTTCCTGCCGCCCACGCAGGCCCTGCTGGCGGGCATCGCCCTGTGGACCGTGCTGAGCGCCCGGCGGCCAGACGCCGCCTCGGCCGACGATCCGCCTCCGACCGGGCCCTGGCACGGGATCGGCCTGCACGGCGACGCAGCCGTGTTCGGATTCTGCTGGCAGGGCAGCCTGCTCGTGTTCGCGTCGCTCTCGGCGACCTATCCGTGGCTACGGTCCCCGCATCTCGACGATCGTTTGAGCGCTCTGGGACTCGATACGGCCTTTGATCGCTGGCTCGGACTGATCGTCCTGATCCTGATCGGACGCGGCGTCGGCGTGCTCGTGCGAAGGGCGCCCACGCCGCGGGCGATCGTCCTGGCGGTCGGCGTCGTCGTGCTGACTGCGGCCGCCCTTGGCTCCTGGGGGGCGTTCCAGCCGCGGCAGACGCTGCTCGGCTCGGCAAGGCAGGTGTTGACGGCGGACCAGCCACGATGGGAAGCCGGAGCGGCCGGCTGCGCGACCCTGGTGCTCGATTCGGCGGTCGCCCACGGTGCCGGGGTCGCCGCGGGTCAACGGATGGCCCGAATCGGTGCAAGTCTCCCTGGCGTCGAGGTGCTGCACGGCGATCACACCGGCGAATGGTCGGCGCGCGCAAGCGGCGCCACGGCGGGCCGCGAGCCCTGGTTGCACTGGGTCGCGACCGGCGCCGGCAGTCCCTTCTTCGGCACGCGCTACCGCGCCGAGTTCGATCTCTCTTCCCTCTGTGGAACCGGCGACCTGGTCATCACCCGCGACCCGGACCTCCCCGCCGAGGTCGAGGTGATCCTCTTCCACGCCCTCCACGTCGGCCGGTCTGCCGGGCCTTGACCGACGGGTCCGCCGCCGGGTCGGCCCAGGCGCCGGCACTCTCCTACGTCGTTCCAACGGTCGGCGTACCGGAGCATGTCGCGGGCTGTCTGGAGTCCATTTACCGGGACGCGGCGGAAACCGGCGCGACGGCCGAACTGATCGTCGTCTGGCAGCACCCGGCCGCCAACTCCCGCGTCCTGGCCCACGAGACCGGGAAGCTCGTCGGCAGCGGAACCGCCGACCAGGTCGATCGTTCCGTTTTCACCGGCGGTCCGGCAGCGCTCAGGGAACTCGCACGGCAGTTCGCGTCGGATCATCCCAACGCCTTCGAGCGGTCGCCGCGGATCGCGCAACTTCCCCGACCGGCAGGATTCGCCCGCGCGGCCAACGCCGGCATCGCGGTCAGCCGCGGCCGCCTGATCGCCCTGGTGAACGATGACGCCGTGCTGGCGACGGGCTGGACCCGAACGTTGCTGGCGGCCCTCGGCGCTTGCGACGGTGCCGACCCGCGGATCTCCGCCGACTCCCCGCTCGCGGCGGCGCAGGGACTCAACCTGCTTCCGGCCGGTGACGGCAAGGACGAAGCACGCATCGACGGTGCCGGCCTGGCGTGGAACCGCCGCTGGCAGGCGATCCAGATCGACCGCGGCAAATCCGCGCCGCCGGAAGGCGGGGCGCCGAGGCCCATCTACGGCGTGTCCGCCACGGCGGCCATCTACCGCCGCGAGGCGCTCGTCGCCGTGAGCCCGGCAGGCGGAGCGCTCCGGCCCTTCAACGAGCGGCTCGACAGCTACTACGAGGACGTCGAGCTCGCCGACCGGCTGCGCCGCGCATCGTACGAGTCCGTCCTGGCGCCGGCGGCCCGCGTCGAACATGCCGGCGCGCTGTCCAGCCGCGGCCGCCGCGCCGCCCGCCGGCGGGTCCGCCGCATCTACTGCAATCGCCTGCTGGTCCTGGCGACGCGGCTGGGCCGGAGCTTCTGGCTGCTGTTGCCGGGACTTCTGATTCGCGACGCGGTCGATCTGTTTCGGAGCGGAAAGAGCGAAGCGCTGCCGGGCGATTCAAGACGCCCGGGAGCTACGGACCTGCTGTTCGCCTGGGGCCGGGCGGTCCGGCTCCTGCCGCGATTCGCCGGTTTCGGTCGCGGGCAGGAAACGTGGAATCCCGCGGCCGGCCCGTCTCTTTGGCCGCCTGCGCCGGCAGCCGACGGGAACCCGGGTGGCGCGAATCCGCGCCACCCGCGAACCAGTCCGTGCACCCGTCAGCGGGTGCACGGACGGCACGCCGGCGCACCCAGTGCGGACGACGGCGAGAGCGGGTCATGAGCGGAGCTCCGATTCTGACCGCCGTCGCGCCGCACTGGCACGACGAGGACAACCTCGCCCTCCTCGTGCGGAGCTGGCCCCGGGACGAACGGTTCGAGCTGATCGTGGTCGACAACGGTTCGAGCGGGAGCCTCGGCGAGCCGGACGCCGGCAGGCCCAACGTTCACATCGTCGACCCGGGCCGCAACCTCGGCTTCGCGGCCGCGATCAACCGCGGTGCGACCGATGCGGGAGGCCGCCTGCTGCTGATCCTCAACACAGACGCCAGGCCCGAATCCGGGGCGCTCGAATCCCTGATCCGGGGCATGGAGCAGCATTCGGAAGCCGTCGGTCTGGCGCCCCGGCTGCTGGACGAGGACGGTGTTCCTCAGGCCGGTTGGCAGCTGCGCAGCCTTCCCGGTCTCCGCACGCTCCTCGGTTACTGCTGCTTCCTGGAGCCCGGCGCGATGCCGGCGCCACCGGCCGGTTCGCCGGTCGAGCAGCCGGCGGCCTGCGCCCTGCTGCTTCGACGCGACGCCTTCGACGACGCCGGGGGCATGGACGGAGAGTTCTGGCCCGCCTGGTTCGAGGATGTCGACCTCGCCCGCCGGCTCAGTGATCTCGGCGAGACGATCCGCTACTGGCCGGACGCCACGTTCCGGCATGGCCTTGGCGCCTCCGTACCGCGCCTCGGTTACGGCCCCTTCCTGCTCGCCTACTACCGCAACCTGGA
The DNA here is from genome assembly GCA_021296535.1 of Acidobacteriota bacterium. Taxonomy (GTDB): domain Bacteria; phylum Acidobacteriota; class Thermoanaerobaculia; order Multivoradales; family Multivoraceae; genus Multivorans. The sequence continues at coordinate 12,742 of JAGWAG010000008.1, forward strand.
CCGGTACGCCCGCAAGCATCACGGTCGCGGCGCCGCCCTGCTGCTGCGCGTCGTGCTGACGGCAGCCGCGCTGCTCCGCATCGCTCTGCTGCCGCTTCGCCGGCCCCGCCGGGCCCGGAGCCGCAAAGAAGCCTTGATCGGCCTGGGGCGGCTCGTCGCGGCGGCCTCGACGGCCTGGAGAGGCAGGTGAACACCCGCAACGAACCCCACGGCGCCAAGAGCGCCGACCTCGCCATCTGCACGGTCACCTGGAACGACGCGGCGAACCTGCCGCGCTTCTTCGAGGCGCTCGCGGGGCTTGAGGGTCCCGCGTTCCGGCTGATCGTGGTCGACAACGCGAGCACCGACGGCACCCTCGACCGCCTTCGCGAAGGCGCGGACAGGGCGTCCTTCCCGGTCGAACTGATCGCGCTGGACGAGAACACCGGCTTCGCCGGCGGCCTGAACCGGGCTCTCGAGACCGCCTTCCAGAGCGCGGAAGCCGGCGGGAACCCGGGTGGCGCGGTCCCGCGCCACCCGCGAACCAGTCCGCGCGCCCGTCATCGGGCGCGCGGATGGCACGCCGGCGCACCCAGTTCTCCGGACGGCGGGGAACCGACCTACGTTCTGAGCCTGAACGCGGACACATGGGTGGCCCCCGACTATGCGTTGCGCCTGATCGAGAGCCTCCGCCGGTTCACGAGCGACAAGCGCCCGGTGGGCGCGGTCACCGGCCGCCTGCTGAGGGCGGAGACGAAAGAGACGATCGACGCCTGCGGCATGGCGCTCACGCGAAGCTGGCGCCATGTCGACCGCGGCGCCGACCGGGTCGACCGCGGCCAGTATCCGGCCACCGAGCGGGTGTTCGGGGGCAGCGGCGCCGCCACCCTGTTCCTGAGCGCGGCCCTGCGGGACATTGCAGTCGCGGGCCGTGTCTTCGACGACGACTTCCACTCCTACCGCGAGGACGCCGAACTCTGCTTCCGGCTGCGTCAACGAGGCTGGGAGGTGCTCTACGAACCCCGGGCCCGCGCGCTGCACGGCCGCGTCAACCTGCCCCGCCGGCGCCGCCAGATGTCGCGGGAGATCAACTTCCACTCGCTCAAGAACCGCTACCTCTTGCAGCTCTACCACCGGACCCTGGCCGATGCCCCGCGCACGCTGTTCGCGACCTCGCTTCGGGAACTCGGCATCCTCGGCTACGTGCTGCTGCGGGAGCCCTCGTCGCTGGCCGCCTACGCCTGGCTGTGGCGCAACCGCCGCCGGATCCTCGAACGGCGGCGGCTGGTCCGCGCCCGCCGCAGCGTGCCGCCCCGCACAACCGCCAGGTGGTTCGGGCGGGAGTCCCTACCGCTCGACCCTGAACGACCGAGGGTTTTGATCCTCGGCAGCCGCGGCATTCCGGCCAACTACAGCGGCTACGAGACGATGATCGAGGCCCTGGCGCCGCGGCTGGCGGAACGTGGTTGGCCGGTTACCGTCTACTGCCGATCCCACTACGTCGACCGGCGGCTCCGCTCTCACCGCGGCGTCGATCTGGTCGTCCTGCCGACGCTGCGCACGAAGTACGCAGATACACCCGTTCACACCCTGCTCTCCTGTCTTCACGCGACACTCTTCGCCCGCGGAGCCCGAGCCGCACTCGTCGTCAACGGCGCCAACGCGATCTTCCTGCCCCTGCTCTGGCCACGACGTGTCGGAACCGCCCTGCACGTGGACGGAATCGAGAAACGAAGAGCGAAATGGGGCTGGCCGGGCCGCCTCGTGTACGCCCTTTCCGAACGCCTGGCCTGCCTGCTGCCCGGCGCGACGGTCAGCGACGCCGAGATCATCGCCGACCACTACCGGGACCGGTACGGCCGCGAAACGACGATGATCCGCTACGGCGTCGAGCCCCGGCCCATCGTCTCCCACCCGATTCTGGACGAACTCGGGCTCGAATCCCGGCGCTACTTTCTCTACGTCAGCCGCTTCGAACCGGAGAACAACCCGCACCGCGTGGTCGCGGCCTACGCCCGGGTGGGCGGCGACCTGCCCCTGGTCATGGTCGGCGACGCGCCCTACGCCTCCGACTTCATCGCCGAGATGAAGCGGACCGCCGATTCGCGCGTCGTGTTCCCGGGCGCCGTGTACGGCGACCGCTACCGGGGCCTGCTCTCGTCAGCGCTCGCGACCGTGCACGCCACGGAAGTCGGCGGCACCCATCCGGCGCTGGTCGAGGCGATGGGCTACGGCAACTGCGTGCTGGTCAACGACGAACCGGCCAACCGCGAAACGGCAGCCGACGCCGCGATCTACTTCGACGTCCAGGATCGGACCTCGTTGACCGCGGCGTTCGAGCAGGCCGCCGGCGACCCGGTGCGGACACGCCTCCTTGGCGAGCGCGCGGCCACGCGGGCGGCGTCCGAGTACAACTGGGACCGGGTCACGGACCAGTATGAGGAGCTGTTTGGGCGCCTGTGCGACAGGCGTTCCGGGCAGCGGTCGGCCGGCTAGACTCAGCCAGGCGTCCATAACCAATGTTCAGACAGCGCAAACTACGTTGAGACAGCGCAACCAAGGTTGAAGCGGCGCAAGCCATGTTGAAACAGCGCATCCGACTGCAGGCCGCCCTGCTTCTGGCTCTCGACCTTGCCCTGGTCGCGGCCGCGTTCTTCCTCGCCTATGCGATCCGCAGCGAGCTGTTCCCGCAGGTGTTGCCGGATCTGTTCCCCCGCCCTCTCTATCCGCTCAGCGACCACCTGCCCCTGCTGCCGCTTGCGCTCCTGGCCTGGGCCGTGCCCCTGGTCGCAACCCGGCGCTACCGCTCGCACCGCATCGCCGATCTGAGGACGGAGGCGACCGCGATCCTCAAGGTGGCCGCGGCCGCGACACTGCTGATTCTGTTCGCCATCTTTGTTCTCCAACTGGACCAGCTCCTCCTGCAGGATCGCTTCAGCCGCCCCTGGCTGCTGCTCTTCTCAGGCCTGTCCTTCGTGCTTCTGCTGGCCGAGAAGATCGCACTGCGCACACTCGCGCGCGACCTGCGGCAACACGGTCTGAACCAGCGAGCCGTGCTCATCGCCGGCACACCGGAAGCGGCGCGACAGCTCGCGCAGTCGATCGAGGACCATTCCTACTGGGGCCTCAAGATCGTCGGCCTGATCCACACCGACGGGAGCAGGTCCGCGCAGGGCACGCAGCCGGTCTGGGGCGGCGTCGACGACATCTTGCGCGTCGTCTCCGAGAATGTCGTGGACGACGTGTTCTTTGCCGTCACCCCCAACGAGTTGCCCGCCCTGCAGACGATCTTCGAGGCGCTGCAGGAACAGGGAATCCAGACCCGCATTGCCCTCGACCTGCTGCCGCCCGCCCACAGCCAGGTACAGCTCGACTCCCTTGCCGGCCGGCCCGTCGTCACTCTGTCGCCGGCGCCGTCCAGCCTTCCCCTGCTGCTGTTCAAGCGCTTCTACGACGTCTGCATCGGCGTCGTGCTGCTGGCCATCAGCCTGCCCGCGATCCTGGTGCTGGCTCTTCTGATCAAGATCACCTCGTCCGGCTCCGTGCTCTACCGCCAAACGCGCTGCGGTCTGAACGGCCGGCGCTTCACCATGTACAAGCTCCGGACGATGGTCGTGGACGCCGACACCCGGCGGGCCGAGCTGACGCACCTGAACACGATGGGCGGGCCGGCGTTCAAGATGGACCGCGATCCGCGGATCACGCCTCTGGGGCCTCGATGAACTCCCGCAATTCTGGAACGTCGTGCGCGGTGACATGAGCATCGTAGGCCCAAGGCCTCTCGAGGAGAAGGAGCCCTACACGAGACGGCAGCGCCGGCGCCTGTCGATGAAGCCGGGGATTACCTGTCTGTGGCAGGTCAGCGGCCGTAGCGATCTGGACTTCGACCGCTGGATGGAGCTCGACCTCGAGTACATCGACACCTGGTCGCCGACGCTTGACTTCAAGATCCTGCTGAAGACGATCCCGGCGGTGCTGAGCAGGCGGGGAGCCTCGTGAGGTCGCGGCGAAGCTCGCTCAACTAAGCACGGGCAGGGCTCCACCGTCGCGACCGCCCGACCAGGACCTCTCGCTCGGCCGGCGACGACGGTAGTCGTCGTCCTCGTAGGCGAGACAGCACAGGAGCCGGCCGCAGGTGCCCGAGATCTTGGACGGGTTGAGACTCAGGCCCTGTCGCTTGGCCATCTGGATCGAGATGGGCCGGAAGTCCTCGATCCACGTCGAGCAGCACAGCGTTCGACCGCAGATGCCGACGCCGCCGAGAAGCCGCGCCTCGTCCCGCGGCCCGACGTGAACCAGCCGCACGCGGGACTTGAAGCGGGCCTTCAGGTCTCGGAGCAACTGCCGGAAGTCGACCCGCCGTTCGGCGGTGAAGTAGAACGTCGCGTGGCGGCTGTCCAGACTGAAATCGACCCGTGACACCTTCATCTCCAGGCCGAGCGCCCGCGCCCTCTCGCGGCAGAACGTCTTGCCACGGACCTGGTTCGTCAGTTGCCGTTCTCTCGCCTCACGGTCCGCGCCGTCGGCCCGCCGGATCAGACGGCGGGCACTCGACTTCTGGCACGGCTTGAAGACCGGCATGGGTGACTTCTCGACCCGGCCATAGGCGGGACCCGGCTTCATCGACACGATCACCGCATCGCCCCGGGCCAGCAGCTCGCCCCCGGTCCGGCACAGGGTGAGGTTCGTCTCCTCGCCGAAGCGCACACCGACGAACGTGTCCTCCACCGCGGTCGATTGACCGGCAAAGCTGCAGCCGCCGCAACTCACGACAGGACCGCCCCCGTCCCAAGCACTCGCCGGCCGATATCCGAGCGCATCGCCTTGGCCGGCCAGTGAATCCGGGCCGCACCCCCGTAGGCCCGCGCCAGCGACTGGCTCAGGTCGTCGCCGACCGCGCAGACGTTCAGCACCCGGCCGCCCGTCGCGATGACCTGGCCGTCCCGGCGGCCGGTACCGGCGTGGAACACGACCACGCCCTCGCGCGCTCGAGCGGCTTCGATCCCTCCGATTGCGTCTCCCGACGCCGCCTTCCCTGGATAGCCCTGGTTGGCCAGCACCAGGCACGCCGAAGCGCCGGAGCTGAAGGCGAGTTCGGAACGTCCGAAGTCGCCGTCGGCGCCGGCAGCGAACAGGTCGACCGGATCCTCTTCCAGCCTCAACAGCAGCGCCTGCGCCTCGGGGTCGCCGAGCCGGACGTTGAACTCGAGCACCTGAGGACCGTCCGGGCTCATCATCAGACCGGCGTAGAGAACGCCGGAGAACGGCGTGCCGTCGGCGGCCATGCCGGCCACCGTGCGCTCCATCACGTCGGTCATGATCTCGTCGAGCTGCTCCCCGGTGACGATACCCGCCGGGCTGTGGGCGCCCATGCCGCCGGTGTTCGGGCCGGCATCGTCGTCGCCGATCCGCTTGTAGTCCTTCGAAGTCGCAAGCGGCAACACCCGCCGGCCGTCGCAAAACCCGATGAAGGAGACCTCCTCGCCGAGCACGAAGGGCTCGATCAGAACCCGGGCCCCGGCTGACCCGAAGCGGCGGTCGACGAAGAAGACGTCGAGTGCGGCCTCGAGTTCTTCCGGTGAGGACACGATCAGCACACCCTTGCCGGCGGCGAGTCCGTCCGCCTTGAGCACGGCCGGCAGTCTGAACCGTTCCGCGGCGCTCCGCGCGGTGTCCCGGTCGTCGGTGACCACGAAGTCGGACGTCGGCACGCCGTGCCGATGCATGAACTCCTTGGCGAACACCTTCGAACTCTCCAGGCGGGCGGCGGCGCGAGAGGGACCGAAGATGCGCAGACCGCGTTCGCGAAATGCGTCCACGATGCCGAGAGAAAGCGGCAGCTCGGGGCCGACCACCGTAAGGTCGATGTCGCGCTCGGCCGCGAACCGGCCAAGTCCTTCGATGTCCGAAACATCGATCGCAACGCTCTCGCCGCACTCCTCGGTGCCCGGACTGCCGGGTGCGCAGTAGAGCTCCGTCGCCGGCGCCCGCTGCCGGATGAGCCAGCAGATCGCGTGTTCGCGGCCACCGTTGCCGATGACCAGGACCCTCAAAGCGCGGCCTCCGGGGCGGCGAGCGGCCCGGATGCCGGCGCCGGAGACGCGGCCAGCAACCGGATCGCGCCCTCGACCTCTTCGATCATCGAGTCCGGGGTCGACGCACCCGCGGTGATGCCCACCCCACCGCAGTCAGCAAACCAGTCCGCCCGCAGATCGTCCGAACCGTGCACGAGGTAGCTCCGCGGTTGGGCAGCCCGGCAGATCTCCCACAGATGCCTGGTGTTCGCGCTGTGCCGCCCGCCGACGACGACGATGCAGTCTATCCCGGGGTCGGCCGCGAGATCGCGGGCCGCGTCCTGGTTCTCCTTCGTCGCGTAGCAGATCGTGTCCGCCCGCTCCGCGTGATCCGCCGCGCCCTCGATCGCAAGGGCCACGTCCTCGTACTCCTCGCTGTTCAGCGTCGTCTGGTAGAAGATCTTCACCCTCGGATGGCGGTCGAAGTCGATCCGCTCGACGTCCGCGGTCGTCAGCACGATGTCGTGGGTGTAGCCGATCACCTCGCGGTGGGCGGAATCGCCGATGAACACCGCGTGGAAGCCCGCCTCGAGCGCCTGCCGGGCCTCCTCGTGAACGTCGTAGACGAAGGGGCAGGTCGTGTCGACCACCAGGAGGCCGCGTTCCAGCGCCCGGCGATGGAAGGACGGCGGCACGCCATGCGCCGAGAACACGATCGTGCCGGCCCGCACCTCGTCGAGCGAGGCCGCGGTGGCGAAGCCCACTTGCACGAGGTCCGAAACGACGCGCTCGTTGTGCACCAACTGGCCCAGGATCTTCCCGCTCCGGCCCTCCGAGGCCAGTTTTCGCACCGTCCGGTCGGCGATCCGCACGCCGGCGCAGAAGCCGTACTTCCCGGCGCGCTTCAGCGTCAATGGACCCGCCATCTCGGTCACCTAGTGTCGTGTCTCCGGCTCGGCTTGCCACATGAAGCTGTCCACGGGCGGACGACTCACGGCTCGCCTGTCTAAGAACTTGCAACGGAGACACGACACCAGTGGTACTCCCTCGGCCAACCGCCCGTCCGGTCGCGCGATGCTAGCAGCGGCCGCGGGCTCAGGGCCTGGGGTACTCGAAGCGGGCGGCCGAACTGCCGGCGGTCCCGCCCGGTTCGATCGCGACCCGGAGCCAGCGGTCACTCCGCCGGAAGGTCATGACGTCCCCCAGCGACGCACGCCAGCCCGCAGCCTGTGCCTCGCGCAGCAGCCAGTCCCGCGCCGCCGGGGCGCCCAGCGGCAGCCGCAGGCTCACGAACTCCACGGCGGCAGGCTCGTCAGCTTCGCCGTCCTGCCGGACTTCGCCGAAGTCGAACACGGTGGAGCCGTCGGGGAGCGGGAAGTCCTCCGGAAACGCGCCCGGAAGGCGGCCGCCGACCGCGACCTCCGGCGCCCGGCGCTCCTGCTGATCCTCCTCGGGCCGGAACACGGAGTCGCGCGGCGGCTCCACCGTCAGACTTTCCAGGTCGCCGTCGTCGGACGGCGACGGGTCCGGCGGAACGAGGCACGACCAGGCGAACACCGCGACCGGCGCCAGCAACAACGCGAAAGAACGCCCGTCGCGACGGCTCCCGCGCCGCGACACTCCCGGCCCGAGCGTCAGTCGCTCAGCACCTGCAGCGGCCGGCCCGGCGTCCCGTGGAGGCGCTCCGCCGGCAGGTCGTGCGGGATCTCGATCTTGCACTCGCAGACTTCCTGCTGGCGTTCGGCCAGATCGGCAAGGCTCAGGTTGCAGAGGATGTTCTCGACCGCCTCCTTCACGCTCAGGAAGACCTCGCGGATCGCGCAGTGCTTGGGCCCGACGCCGATCGTGCAGGGCTGCGCCAGGATGTGGTCGATCGACGTCGTGTGTCCCTCGAGCGCGACCAGGATGTCGTGCATCGAGATGTCACCCGCCGGACGTCCCAGGAGGTGGCCGCCCTGGGGGCCCCGGTTCGAGCGGATCAACTGGAAGCGGGCAAGCGCCGCCAGGATCTGGCGGAGGTAGGGCTCCGGGATGCCTTGGTTGATCGCGATCTCATGGCTCGGCACCGGACCGGCGTCCGAGTGCATCGCCACGTACAGCATGGCGCGGATGCCGTACTCGCCCTTGGTCGATATTTTCATCGCGCACTCGCCGCCACAAGCCAGTGTAGCAGCGTTCGCAGCCGTCAGGCTGCGCTGTCGCGCATGGAACTGGCCGCCCACTGGGTGCGCCGGCGTCCCCGCCAGCTGCTGCCGAAGGCAGCCGGAGAGACGCGCCGGCCGCCAGGCCGGCTCCGCTTAGGCGGCCATTTCCATACAAGTGCAGGCCGTTAACTCCGCAGGTAGTCGAGCACTTCCTCCAGCGTCCCGATGTCGCCTTCGGCCGGGTTCAGCCACAAGGCCCGAAGGCCCGCCGCCACAGCCCCCTCGCGATCCTCGACCTTCGTGTCGCCGACGTGGAGGACCGACGCCGGTTCCAGGTCGAGTTCCCGGCAGGCGGCAAGGAAGATCGTCTCGGCCGGCTTGGCCGCTCCCACATCCTCCGAGCACACAACGGCGTCGATGTCGCCGCCCAGGCCGAGGTTCGACAGCACCCGGGGCAGCCGCCGGTCCCAGTTGCTGGTCACCGCGACCCGCAAGCCCCGGCGCCGCAGTTCGGCGAGCACTTCGCGGGCGCCGGGGCGAAGCTCCCAGGCATCGGCGCGTTCGAAACGGGCGAACAGCTCGGCGGCCGCAAACGGTCCGGGAGCTTCGTGGCCCAGCAGCGCGCACGATCTCTCCAACAGCTCTCGCCAGAATCCGCGGGCACCGTCGGGATGGCTGCTGTAGCGGTCCTCGCCACGGCCGAGCCGGCAGTCGAGTTCGCTCCAGGCGGTCCGGAAGCTGCTCTCGATCTCGGTTGGGCCCAGGCGCAGTCCGTGCCGTGCAAGGACTTCGGCGTAGATCTCACCGCGCCGCGGGCAGACGAAGAGCGTGCCCGTCGCGTCGAAGGACACACCCCGAAGGGGCTCTGAGCCGCGGCGCGCGGCAAGAGCGACGGGCCGTTGGCGACGTTCGCTCACGAGAAACCGTGGCGACGGGCGAAGAAGTAGAAGGCGGTGACGACAAGCGAGTGACGGATCTCGCCACTTTCGATCCGCTCCGGGACCTCGCGCAGCGGCACGTGGACGACTTCCAGCTCCTCGCTGCCGTCGCCGATCGGATCGCCCGTGTCCACGAGGTCACGAGCCAGCCACAGTGAGCACGCGTTGTCCAGGATGGCGGGGTTCGGCTCGACCACGCCCAGGCGTTCGATCCGGCCGGCCCGGTAGCCGGTCTCTTCGTGCAATTCCCGCCCCGCGGCGACTCCCGCGTCCTCGCCCGCTTCGACGATGCCGCCCGGAATCTCCAGCGACTCCGCGGCGCGCCCGAATCGCCACTGGCGAACGAACACGACGGTCGGCCCTTGCCCCTGCGACCCGGATTCGAGCAGGGGAATCACGTTGACCCAGTCCGCCGACCGCAGCACGAGCGCTTCGCGCCGGTCGGCGCCGGCCCGGAGCTTCTGGGTCTCGACCCTGAGCAGCGGGTGGTCGAAGATCGAGCGGTTGGCCTCGACCCGCCAGGGACGGACCTTCTTCACCTCTCTAGCAGCCCGTGGTGGAAGTCCGCGTAGCATCGA
>JAGWAG010000008.1:22414-45817 GCA_021296535.1 Acidobacteriota bacterium
TCGGTGCCATATTCGACTGAGGAGCAACGATGTTGGACGTGATGCATCGCCGGTCGAATGCAGCGCGACTTTCACCACGGGCTGCTAGTCCTCCCGCTCGAAGGGCGGCCGGCGCCACTCGAAGCGGAGAATCCGCACGGCGCGGCCGCTGAAGAAGATCAGGAGAGCGACGCCGGCGGCGCTGGAAAGCGCCATCAACCAACTGAAGTCACGCCAGAGGATGAGGATGGGCGCCGTCAGCACGCCGGCGACGAGCGCCACAACAAGCAACCGGACCGCGATCCGGTCGAACGTCGGCGGGCGGATACGCGGTGGCTCGGCGTCGGGTTCGTCGGGCATGGACAGGAGTATGCCAAGCGGCGGCCGGTGTGCGGCTTGGTGCGGCCGAAGGTCGGAAGCCGGCGCTTTGCGCCGGATGCCGACGGGGACGTCGGCGTACCCAGTCCCGGAGGCCGGGGCTGTCTTAGGTCGTGTCGAGCGTCCTCAGGCACGCCTCCACGACCCGGTCGGCACCCAACCGCTCCATGCACGCGAAGTCGCCGCGGCTGCAGGTGCGCCGCCAGCACGGCTGGCAATCCAGCCGCCGGTCGAGTTGCACGGAGGCCGACCGCGGTCCGTAGGGTCCGTTGCGCGCAGGATCGGTCGGTCCGAACACGGACACGGTCGGAACCTCAAGCGCTGCCGCCAGGTGGGCCGGTCCCGAATCGCACCCCAGGAACAGAGCCGCGTGCCGCAACAGCGTCGCCAGCTCGCGCAGATCGGTCGGCGGCGCGAGGAGGACGGGCGGGTTGTCCCCGGCAACGGCAACGGCAACGATCTTCTCCGCCGCCAGCCGTTCCTCCTCGCCGGCCCAGGCGACGACCACCGGCAGGGCGCGCTCCCGTCCCAGGCGCCGCACCGCCGCGGCGAAGTGGTCCGGCGGCCAGTGCTTCGTGCGCCAGATCGTCCCAGGCGAGACCACCGCGTAGCCGCCAGCGCCCAAGCCGTGGCGCTCGAGGAAGTCGAGGGCCTCGGGCTCGGCATAGTCGGGCAGCCGCCACTCGGCGAGCGGGTGTTCCTCGCCGGCCAATCCCGAGGCGCGGAGCAGCGACAGATTACGGTCGACGACGTGGGTCACTGCCGGGTCGACGGCGAAACGCCGGTTCACAAACAGGGCGTTCAGCTCACGACTGCCCATCGCCGGTCCGCCGCGGAAGCCGACTCGCTGCCGGGCGCCGCTCAACCAGGCGACGAGGCCACTCTTGGTCAGGCCCTGGACATCGATCGCGGCGTCGTAGCGGCAGCTTCTCAGTTCGCGGCGAAAACGGCCGAACGTCTTGAGCCCCGCCGCAATGCCGCGAGCGCGGCGAGGGTAGACATGGAAGCGGTCGATGCCGGGGCAGCCCCGCAGGAGGGTCGCGGCAGGCTCCTGAATCGCCCAGCCGATAAAGGCATCCGGATTCGCCCGGCGAAGCGCCGCCGCCACCGGGGCCGCGTGCAGGCAGTCGCCGATTGCCGAAAGGCGCACCAGGAGGATTCGCAGCGATCTGGACGGGGTCGTTTCGGTGGTCGTCATCGGTGCCCGTCCGTGGCTGATCTGAGCAGCCGGCTCGCGCGCCGGATGCCGGCGCACGCGGTGCCACGCCAAGGTCGGCAGGAATGTGGTGCGCCCGAAGGGATTCGAACCCCTGACCTACGGCTCCGGAGGCCGTCGCTCTATCCAGCTGAGCTACGGGCGCGCGAACGGGAAGGATACGGAAAGGAGGATGGGGTGGGTGAGGGGACTTGAACCCCCAACCACTTGAACCACAATCAAGCGCTCTACCGGTTGAGCTACACCCACCAGACCTCTCCGACCAGAATCTCAACGAGCTTGGCCTGCCTGGAGGGACTCGAACCCCCGACCCGCGGCTTAGAAGGCCGCCGCTCTATCCAGCTGAGCTACAGGCAGGCGAAAGCGACAGAGTAGCCGAGGCCTGGGCATGCGAGCGATATCGGGGCGCCCAGATTTGAACTGAGGACCCCCTGCGCCCAAGGCAGGTGCGCTACCAGACTGCGCCACGCCCCGACAGGCAGGCGCCGGAGTGTAGCAGCACGCTCAGCGCCGCAGAATAGTCGCCGCTTCGCGGCGCGCTACCTTGACGCGGGTCAGAGGACCCGCGTCACAGCCGGCCAGACGGCCGGCGCACCCAGTGCCTGCGGCGCAGACCTGGAGGCTCAGAGAACCTCCAGCGGGGCGTAGCGGCGGACGAGCTTCCGCTTGCCTGCCTTGTCGAAGAAGACCGTCAGCTTGGCGTTCTCGCCCTGGCCGTCGAGGTGCAACACCACGCCCTTGCCCAACGTCGCGTGACGGACGTACGCGCCCGGTTGCAAACCGCCGGCGGCCTGCTTCATGGGCCGTCCCGATGCTCGACCCTTCAGGCCCGAGGGCGGCGACGGCCGGTATGGGACCCCGGCGGAACGATCGGCGCCGAAGAAGCTGCGAACGCCCGCGGTCCGCGGCCCGGCGTAGATGTCCGGGCTCTGGGCGGTCTCCACGAGTTCCTCCGGCACGTCGATCAGGAAGGGCGAGGGCTGCTGGTCCTGGAACATGCCCGCGATCATCCGGCGCCGGCAGCCGCTGAGGAACAGCCGCCGTTCGGCGCGGGTCATGCCGACGTAGAACAGCCGTCTCTCCTCCTCGACGTCCCGCGCGCCGCCACCGGCGTGGAAGTGCGGCAGCAGGCCGTCCTCGAGTCCGGTGACGAAAACGGCCGGGTACTCGAGACCCTTGGCGCTGTGCAGAGTCATCACCGCGACACCGAGGTCGGCGTTCAGGCCGTCCGTGTCGCTGACCAGGGAGACGTAGTCCAGGAAGTTCGTCAACGAACTGGTCGGCGGCTCCTCGTCCGTCTCGCCGTCGCCCGCGCCCAGGGGATCGTCGAGGGCCGGGAGCGCCGAGGTCGGAATCCTGGCGGGCACCTCTCCACAGCCGTACCGGGTCTGGAAGTCCTGCGCGGCCGAAACGAGTTCGCCGAGGTTGTCCAGCCGCTCCTGCCCCTCCTCGTCGCCCTTGCCGTAGAGCGCGTCGAAGCCGGCCGCGACGATCGCCCCCCGGACGAGCTCGGCCAGAGGCTGCCGCTCCGCTTCCTTGCGGAGCGCCTCGATCAGGCCCCTGAAGTCGTCGACCGCACGGCGGTTCCGCGCCGGCAGCTCCTGCAGCGGGTCGAGCCGGATCGCGTCCCAAAGGGAATGGCCCATCTTCGCCGCCCGGGCCAGCAGGAACTCCTCGGTCCGGCGGCCGATGCCCCGCCGCGGCTGGTTCAGGATCCGCTGCAGAGACAGGTTGTCCCGCGGATTGTTGATCACCCGAAGGTACGCGGCCAGGTCCTTGACCTCGGCGCGCTCGTAGAACCGAACGCCGGCGACCAGACAGTACGGAACCTCGCTCCGCAGCATCTGGTCCTCGATCGCCCGTGTCTGCGCGTTGGTCCGCACGAGGACGGCCATGTCGCCGAACTCGAAGCCGTTGGCGCCAAGCTCCCCCACCTGCCGCACGACCCAGCGAGCCTCGTCCTCCTGATCGGCGGCGAAGAAGAGCCGTAGCGGATCGCCCGCGCCGGTGTCGGTCCACAGCGCCTTGCCGCGCCGCTCCTCGTTGCGCGCGATCACGGCGCCCGAAGCGTCGAGGATGTTCTGCGTCGAGCGATAGTTGCGTTCCAGCTTGCGCACCCGGGCGCCCGGGAAGTGGCGCTCGAAGCGAAGCAGGTTGTCGATCTCGGCCCCCCGCCAGCCATAGATGCTCTGGTCCTCGTCGCCGACCGCGGTCAGCCCGGAAACCGATCCGTCCGGGTCGAGGACGAGGTTCTTGATCAGTTCGAGCTGGGCCGCATTCGTGTCCTGAAACTCGTCGACGAGCAGGTGGCGGAAGCGTCCCCGAACCCGCTCGCCGACGTCCGCTTCCTTTCGCAGCAGCCGCACCGCTAGCGCGATGAGATCGTCGAAGTCGACGCCGCCCGCGCGCCGCAGGTCGCGCTGATAGCGGCGGTACGCGGCGGCGACATGACGGTCGAAGAAGTCCTCGGCCTCGCGTTCGAACGTGGCCGGGGTCAGGAGCCGGTTCTTGGCCGCGCTGATCCGGCCCTGGACCGCGCGGGGCTGGAACGTCTGTTCGTCCAGGTCCTCCGCCTTCAGAGCCGCTTTGATCAGCCGCAACTGATCCGGCGCGTCCACGATCGCGAAGTCGGACTGGAGGCCGACGCGGTCCCCGTAGCGGCGCAGCAGCCGCACGCAGAACCGGTGGAAGGTGCCGACGAAAATACTTGCGTTGCCGCCCACCAGATCGAGGGCGCGCCCGCGCATCTCGTCCGCCGCCTTGTTGGTGAAGGTCACGGCCGCAATCCGCCACGGCTCGATTCCCAACTCCTCGACGAGCCAGGCGATCCGGTAGGTGATCACCCGGGTCTTGCCCGAGCCGGCGCCGGCGATCACGAGTTGCGGCCCGCCGTCGTGGGTGACCGCCGCCAACTGTTCCGGGTTCAGGCGGGAGCGGAAATCCACACCCTCGACGCAGCCGACGTCACGGGTCGCCATGCCGTTCAGCTCCTGGCGCCGGGGTGAGTCACCGCGGACGGCGCTTGATGTTCTTCTGACGCGCCCGGCCGACGGCAAGAGTCTCCTCCGGCACGTCCTTCGTGATCACCGAACCGGCGCCGGTGTAGCTCCCCGCGCCGACTTCGACCGGCGCGACAAGGATCGTGTCGCTGCCGACGAACGCTCCCTCGCCGATCACCGTGCGGTTCTTCGTCTTACCGTCGTAGTTGCAGGTAATGACTCCGGCGCCGATGTTGGCGCCCGCACCGATCGACGAATCGCCCAGGTAGGAGAGATGGGAAGCCTTGACCCCGGGGCCCAGGGTCGACTTCTTCACCTCGACGAAGTTGCCGACTCGAACGCCCTCGTCCAGAACCGCCTCCGGCCGCAGGCGCGCGAAGGGGCCGACGCTGCAGCCCGAGGCGACGCGGGCTCCGTCGAGAACCGAGTAGGGCAGGACATCCACTCCGTCCGCGAGGACGCTGTCGCGGAGCCAGGCGCCGCAGTGAACGGTACAGCCGCGTCCCACCCGGCTGGCGCCCAGCAGGGTGACGCCCGGGTGCAGCACCGAGTCGGGACCGACCGTCACGCCGGCATCCACCCACACGCTACCCGGATCAAGGATCGTGACGCCGGCTTCGAGCAGCGCGTCGACGCTGCGGCGGTAGAGCACCCGCTGAACCGCCGCAAGTTCCGCCCGCGAGTTGACGCCGAGCGCTTCCGAGGCGTCCTCCACCCGGACGCAGGCCACCGGGTTCTCGAGCGCAGCAGCGGCGACGGCATCCGCCAGGCAGAGCCGGCTTCCTTCCCTTTCCGCATCGAGCTTCTCCAGCCAGTCGAAGATCGCCGGGACGGGCAGCGCGTAGTGCCCCGGACTGCCCGGTTCGTCCAGATCGGCTACCGCGACGCTGCCCCAGCCACTACGAGCGCTGTCCAGGAGTTTCCGGAGAGTCGCCGGCCGAATCAGCGGCGCATCGCCGGACAGGACGAGAACCGGACTGTCGCTACCCAGGAGTTCGCGGACCAGCAGCAGCGCCTGTCCGGTCCCCTGCTCCTCGGGCTGCTCCGCGCGCTGCTTCACCCAGAGGACGTCCTCGCCGCCCAGTCCCTCCTGTTCGAGAACCTCCCGGATCTCCCGCGCTCCGCTGCCGACAACGACGTGGATTGGGGTGCAGCCGGCTTCGCGCGCCGCCGCGACGACCCACGCCACGAGCGCTCGGCCGCCGGCGCGATGCAGGGCCCGGGGCCGCTCGGAGCGCAGCAACTCGCCACCGCCGGCAGCGAGAATGACGGCCGCGCCGGCCTCGGCAGCCACGTCAGTCGCTATCGTCATGGACGAGCTTGTCGAAGCGCTCGTCCCCGTCCAGTAGAGAAAAGTCGCTGTCGTGGAAGGCTCGAACCCGGTTCTTCGTGTCGAGTTCGACGGCCTTCGCCAAGGTGTCCAGAGCGGCGTCCCCGTCTCCGATCAGGGCGTGTACACAGGCCGCCAGATAGACGAAACGGTCGTCCTGGTCCCGGCCGTCGCCTCCGCACAACTCGAGAACGCGCTCCAGGTCGCCATCGTTCCGGGCCATCACGGCTTGAAGGAAGGCGTCGTCCGGGACGCCGTCCGCCGCGGTTTCCACCCGCCTGCAGGCGGCAAGGTAGTCCTTTGCACGAATGACGAACCGGCTCTCGCCACCGCTCGCGACCACGTCTTCGAACCGGCCCCTGGCTTCGGCAATCTTGTCTTCGTAGAACAACGCGATTCCTGCCTCGAGACTCTCAAGCGCGGAATCGGCGGCGTTCGGCCTGCTTCCAGTGCTCACGATACGTACCTCCCCAAGTGACGGTCCAAGGCTGGCAACTGTAGCGCGGCAGCCCGCGAGGAGCTAGGCGGCTTGGAACGGGCCGCAGACAAGGGCGCCGGCCTTCCGGCCGGCACGTGTATCTGGCCGCCTGCGGCGGCAGCCGGCGGGGACGCCGGCGCACCCAGTCCCGGACGCCGACGCTTTCGGCTGGAGCACCCCAGTGCGTGGAGACTCGCATACTGGGTGCGCCGACGTCCTCGTCGGCTTCTGAAAGAAACGCGCGAGGCCGAAGGCCTCGCTCCGCTGGGGCTGCCGTGCGTCGCCTAGCTCCTCGCGGGAATGTAGTCCTCGCGCAGCAGCGCGTACAGGTGGTGGTCGGTGCGGCGGCCCTGCAGCACGAAGTACGAGCGGAGCCGACCCTCGTGAACGAATCCCAGCTTCTCCAGCACCTTCCGTGACGCTTCGTTGTCGACCGCGCATCTCGCCTCGATGCGCGCCACGGGCGTGCGGAGCAGAAGCTCCGGCAGCAACTGCCCCAGCGCCGCGGTCATCGTGCCGCGGCCGTGGTGGCGCGTCGCCAGGGCGTACCCCAGCTCGCTCAGTCCGTGCTCCCAGTTGACGATCGCCAACGTGATCCAGCCGGCACGATCGCCGTCCGCCTCGACCAGCCAGGTGTAGCGGTCGCCCCGGCCGCGGTAGATGTCCCGCGGACGCTGCGACGCCAGATCGGCACGCAGTCGCGACGCGGACACGTTGTGCAGCGGCTGGAAGCGTCGCACGGCCGGCTCGGACCGCCAGCGCCTGAGGAAGGGGGCGTCCGCCGGCGAGGCCGGCCGCACGACCACCTCCGCCTGCCTGGGGGAGACGGGAGCCGAGGGTCTTCCAAGGGGGCGAATCATGGACTACGGCAGCCTGGCGCGGCGTCCCCTCCGAGGCAGGGTGCCGCCCAGCGCCATCAGGCTATACCCCTGCGCAAAGAGGTACAGAAAGGGAAGGGACCACCAGCGGCCGCTCAGGCCGGCAGCGGCAATGCAGATCCAGAAGTAGAGCGCGAGCGTGGCTTCGCCCCAGAGGCTCCAGACGGCGCGCGACCGGTACTGCGCGGGAGGGTCCGGCGCTCCCGCCGGGAGCTTCGGCGTGCGCGCGAACACGCCGCCGCGACGAAACAGGCCGGTGGCCAAGGCGGCCGAGTTGTGAAGCGACAGGCCGATACCGACGGACATCGCAAGCGGCACCTCCAGCCACGCCCGGGAACCCGGGCGGCCGGCCCGCCGCTGGCCGGCGGCGTAACAGCCCGCCACCGCGGCCGTGCCGAGCAGGAACAGCGGCGCGTCGATCCACAGCAGCAGGTACGGAGATTCCTGGCGCAACAGGATGGCCGGCAGGAGCAGGAGCCCCAGCACGACGAGCAGCGGATAGCAGAAGCCCGAGGTCAGGTGCGCCGTCGCCGCGAGCTTGACCCGCGGCTTGACCCGGCTTCGAAGGATCCGCGCCAGCAGCTTGCGCAGGGTCTGGGCCGTGCCGCGAGCCCACCGGTGCTGCTGGCTCTTGAAGTCGTTGACGCGGGCCGGCAGATCGGCGGGCACCGCCAGGTCGGTCAGGAGCGCGAAGCGCCATCCGGCGAGCTGCACCCGGTAGGAGAGGTCGAGGTCCTCGGTCAGCGTGTCGAACTGCCAGCCGCCGGCGTCCTCGATCGCCTGGCGCCGCCAGACGCCCGCGGTGCCGTTGAAGTTGAAGAAGCAACCGGACCGGTAGCGCGCCTCCTGCTCGACGAGAAAGTGCCCGTCGAGCAGGACCGCCTGAGCGCGGGTCAGCAGGGAGTCCCCGCGATTCGTGTGATCCCAGCGCGCCTGGACCATGCCGAGCCCGGGATCGGCGAAGGCAGGCACCGTGCGGCGCAGAAAGTCCGGCCCGGGTACGAAGTCGGCGTCGAAGATCGCGATCAGCTCGCCGCAAGCCTGGCTCAGACCGGCCGCGAGGGCCCCTGCCTTGAAGCCCTCCCGTTCCGGTCGACGGAGGTGCCGGACTGCCGGCAGCCGGCGCCCTCGCTTCGACGCCTCCTCCAGCACCGCCTCGATCCGATCGCCCGTATCGTCGGTCGAGTCGTCGAGGATCTGGATCTCCAGCCGCTCCGCTGGATAGTCGAACTCGAGCACGGCCGCGAGCAGCCGCGGGGCGACGTAGCGCTCGTTGTAGATTGGCAGTTGGACAGTTACCCGAGGCGCATTGACCCGGTCCGAAGTAACCTCGTCCAGGGGGACTTCCGTCTCCGCGCCTGCCGCGGCCGGACCGCCGGCCTCCGCGGGCGGCCGGACCAGGCGCAGCACTAGCAGCAGAACCAGCCGGTGCAGCCCAAAGAGTGCGAGTGTGCCGAGAACGGCGTAGTACACGGGAAGAAGCACGAACGCCGACGATATGGCAAGGGCACTCCCACCAGTGGCAGCCGCTTGGCCTCTGCTCGCCTGCTTCGGCGGGCTCCTCCTCCTGGACCGCACCGGCCTGCGACCGGCGGCGGACGCACCGTGGACGAGCGTGCTCTTCCTCGCGGTGCTCCTCCTGGCCTTCGGCGCCCTGTTTTGGGCGCTGAAGCGGTTCGGACCGGCGCGGCGGGAAGAGGCGAGCGAGCCACGAATCGTCGGCATCCTGGTCGTCGCCCTGCTGCTGCGCCTGCTCGCCCTGCCGCTGGCGCCGAGCCTGTCCGACGACGTCCACCGCTACCTCTGGGACGGCCGCGTCGCCGCTTCCGGCGCAAACCCGTATCGCCTCACCCCGAACGACCCCGGATTGACCACGCAACGCGACGACCTGTGGCAGCGCACCGCCCACCGCGACGTCGCCACGGTCTACCCGCCGCTGGCGCTGAGCCTGTTCGCCGCCGCCAGCGCCACGCCGCAGCCGCTCACCGCCTACAAGCTGACACTGGTCGCGGCCGACCTGATCGGCTGCGCACTGCTGCTCGGGCTTGCCCGGCGACGCGGTTCCATCGTGGGCGCCCTGGCATACGCCTGGAATCCGCTGGTCGTGATCGAGGGTGCCGGCATGGGCCACGTCGACGTCCTGGGCGCCTCGCTCGTCATCGCCTGCGTCTATCTGATCGCGGTCGGGCGCGGTTCCCCGACGCGTTCAGGGCGTTCGCTCGCCGCAGGGGCCGTCGCCGCGCTCGGCGTGCTGGCCAAGCTGGTTCCTCTCGCGGCGATTCCCCTCTGGTGGCGGACCATTCGGCGCGACCGGCCGCAAGGCCTTCTGTTCGCGTTAGGCGCCGCCTGCCTGCTCGTCCCCACCGCCGCGGCCGTCCTGATCTGGACGGGCGGCGTACCTCCGGGCCTTGCCGTCTACGCGCTCCGGTGGGAGTACAACGGTCCGCTCTACGAACCCCTGTGGCGCCTGCTCGACGTACTGCAGCTCGACCGCGTCGCCGCCGGACTCGTCCACGCGGTTCGCCTCGTCTTCGGCGGCGAAATCGACGCGCCGCCTTGGCGCACCCTGTACGCCCACACCTATCCCCAGTTCCTCGCCCGCACCCTGCTCCTGGCGGTCGCCGGCGTCGCGTGGTTTCGGGTCTGGCGACAGCGCCCCGGGCCGACCGGTGCCGCCTTCGGCGCGTTCGGCGTCGTGTTGCTGGCAAGCCCTACGCTCTATCCCTGGTACCTGATCTGGATCCTGCCCTGGGCGGCGCTGCTCGGCGTGCGCAGTGTCCTGCTGCTGTCGGCGACCCTGCCCCTGGCCTACCTGCCGGCACTCGCCGGGGTCGACTACTTCCCCTGGGTCTACGCCGCGGTCTGGCTGCCGCCGGTGCTGCTGTTCATGATCGATCGGCGGCGCGCCGGAGCCGCGATTGACAAGGTGTCAGGCTCGGGAGCCGAAGCCGGATGAAGTTCCGCCTGCGAATCGCCTATGTCGGCACGGACTACGCCGGCTGGCAGCGCCAGGACAACGCGCTCGCCGTCCAGCAGGTGGTCGAAGAAGCCCTGGCCCGAATCCTCGGCCGAAGCGTGACCGTCTACGGAGCCGGCCGCACGGACGCCGGCGTCCACGCCCGCGGCCAGGTGGCCCACCTGACGGTGGCCGCAAGCGCGCCGGCCGCGGAAGCGTGCAGGGCGCTCGTCCAGGGCAGCAACCGTTATCTGCCGGCTGCGGTCCGGGTACTGGACGCCGACCCGGTGGACGAGACCTTCCACGCCCGCAAGAGCGCGGCGTTCAAGGTCTACAGCTACCGGCTCTGCCGCGCCCCGGTGATCGACCCGTTTCGGGCGCCCTTCGTCGTCCCGGCGCCGGGCGAACTCGACCTGGAGGCAATGAAGAGGGCCGCATCCCTGCTGCCGGGACGCCACGATTTCTCGGCCTTCGCCAAGTCCGGGGGCAGCCACGGCCAGCCGGAACGCACGATTCACCAGGTCGAATGGAAGGAGGCCGGCGACGAGCTGAGCTTCCGCGTCGCCGGCGACGGATTCCTGCGCGGGATGGTCCGCGCGCTCGTCGGCACGACCCTGGAGGTCGGTCGCGGCCGGCGGTCGGTCGACGACTTCGCCGACCTCCTGGGCGGCGGCCCGCGCGCGGCGGCCGGTCCCAACGCACCGGCGCGTGGCCTGTGCCTGGAGCACGTGGAATACAGTCGGCGGCAATGAAACGCGTTGTCACGGGGTCGTGACAACGGAGTCGGCAGAGCCGGCTCACGAAGCGGGCCTGGAACGGGTGGAATACAGTCGGCGGCAATGAAACGCGTTGTCACGGGAATCGTGACCGCGGCGCTGGCGACAGCCCTCGTCCTGTACCTGAAGCCCCTGTTCTTCGTGGCGGTCCTCACCCTGGTCGTCCTGCTGGCGGCCGCGGAGTACGCCGCCCTGGTGCAGCGGATCGCCGACGCGCCGAGGTTCCGTCTTGCGTTGTGGCTGGCGCTGATTCTCGTGGCGCTCGCCACCGGCGTCCACCTCCGGATCGTTCCCCTGCACCGGCTCTTCGACCTCGACGTCCGGTTCGCGGCGGCAGCGGCCGTCCTCGCCCTGGCAACGGCGGTCGGGCTGGGCAACCGTGCCGAGCTGCGCGACCGGCTGGCGATCTCGGCCCTGTTCACCTTCGGAGCGCTGTGGTTGGGGCTGTTCCTCGTCGCCGCGGTTCACCTCCACCAGCTCAATCCCGCGCTCCTGCTCTGGGTTCTGGCGGTGGCCGCGGTGGGCGACATCGGCGCCTACTACGGCGGGCGAGCGTTCGGCCGCCGTCCTCTGGCCCCCACGATCAGTCCGAAGAAGACGATCGCCGGCGCGGTCTGCGGCCTGGTCGCGAGCGTCGGCGTCGGCAGCGCGGGTTTCCTGCTTTGGCTCGGCCCGGAAGACTTCGTGCCGGGCGTTCCCCTGGTCGCGCTGGTCTGCGGCGGCGCCGGCCAGGCTGGAGACCTCGCGGCGTCTCTGCTCAAGCGTGCCGCGAGGGTCAAGGACGCCAGCCGACTCCTGCCGGGGCACGGAGGCCTCCTCGACCGGCTGGACAGCGTGATGCTGGCGACGCCGCTCCTGTACGTGCTCGTCGACGTCGGCGCCCTCGGGCCGGCGATCCCGACCCTCTACGGGAGCGTCCTCCACGGGACTGGCACCGTCGGAGCCCTGCCTTGAGCCAACGCAGCGTCGCCGTACTGGGAGCCACCGGTTCGGTCGGCGAGGCGACCCTGGCGGTGGCGCGCAACCACCCGGACCGGTTGCGGGTTTCGGTGCTCGCGGCCCAGGGAACCCGACCGGCCCGCCTGGCCGAGTTGGCGCGCGAGTTCCGGCCCGACCGCGTGATCGTTGCAAGCGCCGACAGGGCCGCCGCGCTGGGGGGCGAACTGCCGGACGGAGTCCGCCTGACGTGCGGCGACCAGGCACTGCTGGACGCTGTCGGAACTGGCGACATCGATCTCGTCGTGACGGCAATCGTCGGCGCGGCCGGTCTTCAGCCGGCGGCGGCGGCGCTTGCGGCCGGCGCCGACCTGGCGCTCGCCAACAAGGAGGCGATGGTCGCGGCCGGGCCCGTGCTGCGGCGTCTCGCGGCCGCCTCGGGCTCTTCCATCCTGCCGATCGACAGCGAACACGCCGCGATCCACCAGGCGCTGAGGGCGGGACGACCGGAGGAGGTCCGCCGTCTCGTGCTGACCGCTTCGGGCGGTCCGTTCCTCGACCGCGATCCCGCCACCCTGGAGACGGCGACGCCGGCCGAGGCGACCGCACATCCAACCTGGAACATGGGCGCGAAGATCAGTGTCGATTCGGCGACCCTGATGAACAAGGGCCTGGAACTGATCGAAGCGAGCTACCTCTTCGACGTCGCCGGTTCCCGCATCGACATCGTGATTCACCCGCAGTCCCTCGTTCACTCGATCGTCGAGTTTCGGTGCGGCAACGGGATCGCACAGATCTCGGCCAACGACATGCAATACCCCATCCAGTACGCGCTCTCGTATCCCGAGCGCTGGTCGCGGCCGGCCGGCTCGGCCTCGACCCACCTGACCGAACTGCTGCAGGCCGCCTCCAGGCTGGAGTTCCGGCAAGTCGATCGGGGGCTCTTCCCGGCGCCGTCCCTGGCCCGTGCCGCCCTCGCCCGCGGCGGTGGCGCGCCGGCGGCGCTGAACGCGGCGAACGAGATCGCTGTCGACGCGTTTCTCAGCGGAGGAGTGCCCTTCACCGCGATCGTGCCCGTGGTGGCCGGGGTGCTCGAACGCCACGACCGGCAGGCCGGCGGGGGCGACCCGGAGACCGTCGACGAGGCCCTGGCCTGGGATTCCTGGGGTCGGAGCCACGCCCGGGAAGTCCTGGCGCCTTTCGGCGGTTAGCATCGGCGGGGGCCTGCGTCTCACCCCCTTCGTCCGATGAACATCCTGAGCAACATCCTGGCCTTGCTGGTCGTGATCGGAGTGATCATCTTCGTTCACGAACTCGGGCACTACCTGGCGGCGCGGGCGTTCCGGATCAGGGTGCGGGTGTTCTCGATCGGCTTCGGCCCCCGGATCTGGGGATTCGAGCGGGGCGACACGGAGTACCGGCTGGCGATGGTGCCTCTGGGCGGCTACGTCGCCTTCTCCGGAATCGACCCCTCGAACCCCACGGGCGACGCCGGCGACTTCATCACGAAGCCCCGGTGGCAACGAATAGTCGTCCTCCTGGCCGGCCCCGCCGCCAACGTTGTGCTGTCGATCGTGCTGATCGCCGCTGTGCTCGTGGCCGGTACCGAACTCGCTGGTCCGCGCGACCTGAGCACCGAGATCGGCGCCGTGGCTCCCGAGTCCGCGGCCTCCGAGGCCGGATTGCAGGCCGGCGACACGATTCTGCGCCTGGACGAGGAAGATGTGTCCGACTGGCGCGACGTCGCGAACATCGTCCTTGTGTCGCCGGAACGGCGTCTCGCGGTCGACTTCGAGCGCGACGGCAGGACACTGAGCACGGTTCTCGTACCGCGCCGGATTCCCCGCCACGAGTTGGGTGACGCCGGCATGTACGCCAGCCTGCTTCCGCGCGTTCGCGAGGTGTTCGAAGGCACGCCGGCCGAGCGGGCGGGCATCCGCTACGGCGACACGCTCTACGCGGTGGACGGACACCCCATCGCCGACGCGGACGACTTCCGGCGGCTGGTGGAGCCGAAAGCAGGCGAAGAGGTCAGCCTCGAGATCGGCCGTGCCGATGAGCGCCTCATCGTCCGGTTCGTGCCGGCAGATGAAGGCGGTGTCGGCCGGGCCGGCATCGCGATCAGCCACTTCTCGTACCAGCGTGTCGCGCCCGGCGCTGCCCTGATCGAGAGCGCTCGGATCAACTGGGAGACGACAACCGAGATCTTCGGCTTCCTGGGCAGGCTGGTCGAACGCCGTGCCTCGCCCCAGAGTGGTATCGCCGGGCCCATCGAGATCGCGAGGATCAGCGGCCAGGCGGCGCGGCGGAGCTTCAACGACCTCGTCTTCCTGACCGCCCTGATCAGCCTGAACATCTGCATTCTGAACCTGCTGCCGATCCCCCTCCTGGATGGCGGCCAACTCGCCATCCTGCTGTTCGAGAGTGTCCTGCGGCGCGATCTCTCCGTCCGCATCAAGAACCTCGTGACCCAGTTCGGCCTCGTGGTGATCGTCAGCATCATGATGTTCGCGCTCTACTCCGACCTGGTGAAGAACCTGCCGGGCCTGGGGCGCTGAATGCGAAGGCACGAGATTCTCGCCCGCCGGCTCGCGGAAACGCTGCGAAGGCGCTGGCTGAAGCGGTTCGTCGTGGGCGGGTTGTACGCCGGGCTGCTGACCGCCCTGCTCGGCGCTTCGTCCTATCTGGCGCTGTCCAACTTCGTTCGCAGCGGAGTGATCGCCGTGCCGGACCTGGTCGGTCTGGACGTGAGCGAAGCCGAGGACACTCTGGCCGCTGCCGGCCTGACCGTGCGGCGGGTCGAACAGGACCGCCACGACGAAACCGTCCCGGCGGGCCATGTACTGCGGCACGACCCGGCGGCTGGCAGCGCCGTCAAGCAGGACAGCGGCGTCGTGATCCACCTGTCACGGGGACGCCAACTCGTCGAAACGCCGGATCTGACCGGCCAGGTCCTGCAGACGGTTCAGGTCAGTCTCGCGGCCTCCGGCCTGCAGTTGGGCAGGAGCCGGAGCGTGTACGCGGAGTTTGGCGCCCCCGGCACCGTGATCCGTCAGAGTCCACCTCCCGGCAGCCGGGTCGAACCCTCTTCCCGGGTCGACGTGATGGTCAGCCTGGCCAACCCGGGTGCATCGTTCGTCATGCCCGATCTGATCGACCTGCCGGAAGCGCCCGTGCGCTCCTACTTCGAGACACGCGGATTCCGCTTCGGAAGGGTAAAGTACGAGCCCTACGAAGGCGTCGAAGCCGGGATCGTTCTGCGTCAGTATCCACTTCCGGGCCATCCCCTGCGACAAGGCGATTCGATCGCCCTGGTCGTCGCCGCGCAGGAAAGCCACTGAACCCGTCCCGGTTCCCAAACAACCCGCCGCCTCAGAGAACCCGAACGATGAAGATCGCGCCTTCGATCCTGGCGGCGGACCTGGCCGACCTCGCCACCGCCGTCAAACACTGCGAGAACGGCGGTGCCCAGTTGATTCATGTCGACGTGATGGACGGCCACTTCGTGCCCAACCTCACCTTCGGGCCACCGGTCATCGCCGACCTGGCGAAACGAAGCCGAGTGGGCTTCGACATCCACCTGATGGTCTCGAACCCCGACGTCCTCCTCGACAGCTACCTGGACACCCAACCGACCTGGGTGTCGTTCCACCACGAGGCGACGACGGAACCGGTTCGGCTGGCGGAGACGATTCGCGGTTCGGGCGCCGGCGCCGGCGTCGCGGTCAACCCCGGTACGGCCCTGGACGAGGTCCTGCCCTACCTGGAGCACCTGGACTTCGTCGTCCTGATGTCCGTTCAGCCGGGCTTCGCAGGTCAGGCGTTCCAGCCCCATGTACTGGACAAGGCGCGTCGGCTACACGCCGAGATCGCTGCCCGTGGACTCTCGACTGCCATCGAGATGGACGGCGGCATCAAGCCGGGAAACCTCGACGAGGTGGCGGCGGCCGGAGCGGACGTGGCGGTCGTGGGCTCCGGCGTCTTCGCCGCGAAACGTCCGGTCGAGGCATTGGTGGCTCTCCGCCGGCAGGCGAACGAATGACGCGGCTGACCGGAAGAACGCTGCTCGCCGCGGCGGGACTCGCGCTCGTCGTCGCCTGCGGAGGCGTCAAGGACGATCCGATCCTCCGGCTGTCGTCCTCCGAAGCGCTCGACATCGGCAAGCAGCTCATGGCCGACGAGAAGTTCTCCCAGGCGCTCCAGCACCTCGTCCACGCCTTCGAAGTCGAGCCGAACTCGGAAACCGGCCGGGAGGGTCTGCTGCTGGCCGCGGACGCACTGTTCCTGCGTGGCGGCTACCAGTCCTACGTCGAGGCGGAGCAGCGCTATCGCGACTTCCTGAACCGCTTCCCCACCTCCGAGCGCGCGGCCTACGCCCAGTTTCGTCTCGCCTCCGCGCTCGCCGAGCGGATCGAGAAACCGGACCGCGATCAACAGACCGCCCGCCAGGCGCTGAGCGAGTTCGAGAACGTCCGCCGGCTCTACCCGACCAGCCAGTACGCCGGCCAGGCCGCCCAGCGGATCGTCGAGGTCCGGAACCAACTCGCGGAGCACGAGTTCGTCGTCGGCAGCTACTACTACCGATCCCGTACTCCCAGGGCGGCCGGCGAGCGCTTCAGGGGGATGCTCGAGCAGTATCCGGACTACCCGGACAAGGACAAGATCCACGCCTACATGTGCCTCACCTACGTCCAGGTGCTCAAGCGGGCCCGTTTCGACGCCGGGCTGGATGTGGTCGACTATCTGCGTGACGCGTGCGAACAGTTGTGGAGCGAATACGCCGGCAGTCCCTGGATCAAGAAGGTGCCTTCGCCGGAGAAGATCCGAAAGATGCGAAGCGACCTTCCGCCAGCCCCGCCAGCCCCGCCACGGCCGGCCCGCGGCGGCGAAGAAGAGCCCGAAGGCCAGGATGGTCCCGGAAGCTGACGTCGGCTGCCCGCGCCGCCGCGACGCGCCCGCGCGTCGGTTCGCGCCTCTCTGCCTGACGGTCGCGCTCGCCATCGTCGGCTTCAGCGTCGGCTGTGCCTCCACGGAGTCACCACGCGAGTTGATGAACCGCCTGACGACCCCGAACGAGGGTGTCCGAGCCGACCTCGAGCAACTTGAAGAGCGGGTCCAGCACCTCGAAGGACTGCTTGCCGAGAGCGAATCGGAGAACGCCCGGCTGCGTGAACGCATCGCGGAAGTCGCAACGGCGCTCGAGGAGGTCAGGACGCTGGCAACCGCGCCTCCGCCACCGGTCCCGTTCGAGCCGCCCCCTCCCGCCCGGGTGCAGGTGCTTGAGGTCAGGGAGCTCGACGACACGCCGGCGGAAGCGCCTGCCGAAGCGCCGCCGGTCGGTGCGGCCGAACCGGAGGACGGCGCCGGCGCGGACGAAACCGGCGCGCCAGCGACCATCGGCGAAGCGGGACGGGAAGTCGGCGAAGCGGGACAGGAACTCTACGACCTCGCCCACGCGAAGTACCTGAGCCACGACTACGTGGAAGCCGAACTGGGGTTTCAGCGCTTCCTGGACGCCTTCCCGGACAGCGATCTGTCGGACAACGCGCTCTACTGGATCGGCGAATGCCGGTTCGCCCGGGGTGACAACCGAGGCGCCATGGCCGCATTCCAGACCATGCTCCACGAGTACCCGCTCGGCAACAAGGTGCCCGACGCTCTGGTCAAGGTTGGTCGAACCCTCGAGCGACTCGGCGACACGGAGGGCGCCAGGCGCCGCTTCCGGGAAGTCTCGAGACGCTTTCCGGACTCCGGAGCCGCCCGCCTGGCTACCGAATCGCTGTCGCGGCTGCAAGACGACGGCTGAGCGAGCGGGCCGCGGCGCCGTCGGGGATCTCGGCGTCTTGCCCCCGTGACCCATCGTCAGAAGCACCCCCCTGACCCCCGATCTGTGCTAAAATCACCGTTTCGGTACGCGACTCGCCTTGAAGCAACGCAGCGCAGACGACGGCGTTCCCGAGGACGCGACGGGAGACCTGGGCGACCGGCTTGACCAGCTCGTCAGGCATCTGGTCAGCCAGGGCGTCAGTCTTGCTCAAGCTCGTCGGATCTTCGAACGGCAGTTCATCCTCGCTTCCCTACAACTCAACCAGGGCAATCTCAGCCGCTCCGCCACCAGTCTCGGCATCCACCGGAACACCCTGCGCACCAAGGTCGACGCTCTTCGCATCCAGTCGTCCGAGTATCGTCCATCCAGCAAGAGGAACCGATCGAAATAGAACTCCGCCCCAGATGGTCGGCTGGGAAACGAGACGAGGTTGGCATACCGCTTGCTGCCAAGCGCGGGAAGACGTTCCCTCCGACCGTCGGCGAACGCCTCCAGCAACGAATCCGCTCCGCCGTTACCGGCCGGATCGTGCGAAGCCGAGAACGACCATCCTCACGGCGGCTCCCCGGGTTTCCGGCACACCGCACTCCACACTTCTCATGTACCTTTCGAACACCAGCACCGGCAAGAAAGCTCTCGCGGTCGTTGTGGCCGCTGGCGCCATTCTGGCCGTCTCGGTGCGGGATACGGCGCCCGGAAGGCAGCCCGACACGCTGCCGCCGCCGCATCTTGCGGACGTAGCTCTGTTCGAGGAGATCCAGGCCTGGCTCGACCCGGCATCCGGCACGGCCACGGCCCGCACGTCCCCGGACGGCCGCCCGTTCTACGAGAAGATCCGAACGCGGGGAGAGAGTTTCGGGCTCTTCATCGGCGCCGCCGACGGAGACGCGGTTCGGAACCTGCTGCGGCGCATTCCCTTCGGCGCCCAGATCGTTGCCGTCGCGGAGCGTCACGAGATCGACCCGCTCCTCGTGGCGGCCGTCGCCCAGACCGAGTCCGCGTTCGACACGCTGGCCGTTTCACCCAAGGGCGCGCTCGGCCTCATGCAGATGATGCCGGCCACCGCCGAGCAGTACGGCGTCGCCAACGTGTACGACCCCAGTGAGAACCTGGATGCCGGGGCGAGCTACCTGGCCTCCCTGCTGCGCCGTTTCGACGGCGACCTGGTGCTGGCGCTCGCGGCCTACAACGCGGGGCCCGGAAAGGTCAGCCGCTTCCAGGGCATGCCGCCCTTCCGGGAGACCCGGAAGTTCACGAACAGCGTGCTCCGCCTGTACGTCGAGCACCACCGCGCTGCCTGGGCGGCCGTCAATCCTCGCGGCCTCGACTTCGCCGTCCTCGCCGGCGGCTGAGCGCGGCAGAAACTGGGTGCGCCGGCGTGCCATTCGTGCGCCCGCTGACGGGCGCACGAACTGGTTCGCGTGTGGCGCGTCCCCGCGCCACACGGGTTCGGACCTCTGCCGCGCCTAGGACTTCTTCTCTTCCAGTTCGGAGGAGTCGTCGCCGCGCAGGCCCCGCTTGAAGTTGCGGATGCCTTCGCCCATGCCGCGGCCCAGGAGGGGCAGCTTGCTGCCACCGAAGATGACCAGCAGGATGACGAAGATGACGAATAGCTCTTGGAAGCCAAGGGAGGGCATGGCGTTCTCCTCTCGAAGTCGGCCTCGGATACTAGCAGTCAGCGCTGCGTCCACGCAGCGCTGACTTGCAGGGAACTGGGCGCATACTGGGTGCGCCGGCCATCTGGCCGGCTTCCGGATCTTCTGCCGCCCTAGGCGAGAACCGGGGCCCACGCCTCGCGCAACCGGGGAGCCAGCTCGCGACCCTCGGGAAGAGCCTCGAGGGCCTCCAGGAACCTGCGCAGCGCCGGTGGGATCAACCGCAGATAGCGGTCGCTGCCGACCGTGGCGAAGTACGCGAAGGTTCCCACGATCTTCAGTGTGCGCTGGGCCGTCGCCGCAACGTACTGCGACATGCGGTCAGGGTCCACATACGCGGCAAGCAACTGCCGGCGCCGTTCTCGGGCCGACAGGGTCAGGCTGTCATTCAAGAGCGAGGCGAGGTCATAGCTCGGCGGGCCCAGCCGCAGATCCTGGTGGTCGATCACGACCAGCTCCTCGGGGCCGCCCTCCGCAGCCCGACCGCGCAGCATCAGGTTCCGGGCCATGAAGTCGCGGTGACACGGGACCCTCGCCGCCGAATCGAGCCGCTCGCAGAGGGCGGAGCACACAGACCGAACCTGTTTCGCCAACCCCGGGTCCGCAACCAGCCCCCGCGGTTCCAGGAAACGCTCCCATGTCTGGTCGAGTTCGAACTTCAACAGGTCGCCATCGAGCGGCGGCGAGCCCAGGGCCCGAACCGAGTCAAGCGGCAGGCGCTGTATTCGCCCGATGAGTTCCCTGGCTTCCGCCAGTCGACGGCTCAGGTCCACATCGGCGCCACTGCCGCCTTCGATCCACCGCTCGTACAGGGTGCGCGGGCCCAGGTCCTCCTGAAGAACCCAGACCGGAGGTTCGAGCGAGTAGTCGTCCAGCCTCGGTGTCGGCACGGCGACCGATGCCAGCAGGTCGGTAGAGCCGACAAACCGCGCCGCCACATCCTTCATCTCGTCGGGATAGGAGCAGACGATCCGCCGCTCGCCCGAGGCAAGACGCAGCCGGGCGTAGCGCCGCACGGAGACGTCGCCGGCCAGCGGCTCGAACGAGACCGGCGCCCAGCCCGCCCCGGCAAGCGCGTCGCGTACGGGCCGCCAGGCGGCCGCATCGTCGCGTCGCGAACCCGCGGTGTCACGATCGGCTGCGGTCTGGGATAATGGTCGTCCGCCCATGGAACCCCGGCTCAAGCAACTACTCGAAGAACTTACGCGGTCTCTCTGCGAGGCAATGGCCGAGTCGCCCGAGGTCCACGATCGGCTCGAGTCGATCCGGCGCGAAGGCTACACGCTGAACCTCTTCCTCGACTGCAAGAAGAGCGAGGACGACGATGACGGCGGGGTCGACGAAACCTCCTCGACCAGGCGGCCGCTGCCGCCACCGACGTTTCGCATCAACGGACGCGACCTGGCCTTTCTGCGGTCGCTGGGCATCGACCCCACTCGCAGGACCCACAGCCGCAGTTCGCGCCCCGCGGCCTCCGACGGGGACTCACGGAACTGATCGGCCGCCGCGGTGCGCCGGCGTGCCATCCCGGTCCCCGATGTCATCCGTACGCCAGATGCCATCCGGGCGCCAGATAAACGCGTAGTTCCGGCCCGCACGCGCTCCGTCGCGCCGGTAGCTCCACCACTCCGGATCGCAACGGACGCAGCGACCGCTGCTCGAGGTGCGGCCCACGCCCAACGCCGCAAGCTGCTTCGAAGCCGCCAGGACCAGATCGAGGTGCGGTTTGCGACCCGGCCGGCGGATGACGACTTCCGCGTCGCTCGCCGCTTCCACCTCCCTTGCGACGTCTTCGCCAACTTCATAGCAGCAGGACCCGATCGCCGGACCGATCCAGGCCTCGGCCGTCGCCGGATCGGCGCCACCGGCGCGCTTGATCGCCCGCATCGCCGACGTGAGAACGCCCCCTGCCAGCCCCCGCCAGCCGGCGTGAACCGCCGCCACGCTCTCACCCGCGGCGATGAGCACCGGCACGCAGTCGGCGACGAAGACGGTCGCCGCGACGCCGGGGCGAGAAACGACCAGCGCATCGCCCTCTCCCCTGAAGCCCGGTTCCTCCACCCGCAGCGCCTCGGCGCTGTGCCGCTGCTTCAACCAGGCGGGCGAAGCCCTCTCGGCCACCTTCACATCACGCGCCAGGAGCCGAAAGGCATCCTCCGGTCCAAGCCCCTCAGCGCCCGGCAGCGCGCCCAGGAAGGCAGCCCGGACTGCTCCGCGGCGGTGGACGATGGACGCCGCGACCGATGGGGGCTTCACCACCGGTAGCTGCTGTAGGATGCCGCGGCCATCGTGACGGACATGAGCGTAGCGCAGAGCACGGCGAATCCGGGACTCTCTCCCGCAGCCCTCGATGCCGCCTGGGAAACGGTCATCGGGCTGGAGGTCCATGTCCAGCTCCGCACCACGACCAAGATGTTCTGCCGCTGCGAGAACCGGTTCGGCGCCGAGCCCAACGAGCTCGTGTGCCCGGTCTGTCTCGGTTATCCCGGCACCCTGCCGGTGACCAACCAGCACGCCGTCGACCTTGCCATCCGGCTCGCGCTGGCGCTGGGATGCGAGGTCAGGCCGCGGTCCGTGTTCGCCCGCAAGAACTACTTCTATCCCGACCTGCCGAAGGGCTACCAGATCAGTCAGTACGACGAGCCGCTGGCGGAAGGGGGGTCCGTGCCACTGCCGTCGGGCGGCAACGTGCGGCTCCATCGGATCCACCTCGAGGAGGACGCCGGCAAGCTGCTCCACGAGGTGCCGGGAGGCGGTCCGCTGCCGGGACGGAGCCTGGTCGACTTCAACCGTTGCGGCGTACCCCTGGTGGAGATCGTCACCGAACCCGAGATCCGCTCGCCCGAGGATGCGCAGGCCTACCTGCAGACCCTTCACCAGGTCCTTCTCTACACCGGCGCCAGCGACGGCAACATGGAGGAAGGCAGTCTGCGCTGCGACGCCAACCTCTCGCTGCGTCCGGCAGGTTCCGACACGCTCGGCACGAAGACGGAGGTCAAGAACCTGAACTCCTTCCGTCACGTCGCCAAGGCGCTTGAGTACGAACGGGAGCGCCAGTTGCACATCCTGGCGGCCGGGGCGCGGGTCGAACAGGAGACGCGCAGTTTCGAGCCCGCGAGCGGCGCCACCCGCTCTCTCCGGTCCAAGGAGGAAGCCCACGATTATCGGTACTTTCCAGAGCCGGACCTTTCCGCCCTGGTCCTGACGGAGGGCCGCATCGAGCGGCAGGCGGAGGTGCTGCCGGAGCTGCCGTGGGCCAAGAGCGCCCGGTTCCGCGACAGCTACGGGCTACGCGCCGAGGAAGCCGCACTCCTCTCCGGCAGCGTCGCACTGGCGACGTACTACGAACGTGCCGTCGCCGCTCATCCGGCCGGTGCGAGATCGATCGCGAATTGGGTGATGACGGAAATCCTCCGCGAGCTGAAGGAACGGAAGATCCACCCGCGGTTCCGGCGATTCCCACGATTCCGGCAAGGGAGCGATTCCACCGGATCGCCTGGCGGCCATCGTCGCCCTGGTCGACTCCGGCGAGTTGTCGACCACGGCCGCCAAGGACGTGCTGAGCGAAGCCTGGGACTCGGAAGAGACGCCCGACCAGATCGCCGACCGTCTCGGGCTACGCCAGGTGCGCGACGACGCTCAACTCGAGGCTTGGGCCGACGCCGCGATCGCGGCCAACGGCAAGGCCGCCGACGAGTACCGCGGCGGCCGCAAGCAGGCCCTCGGCTACCTGGTCGGGCAGGTCATGAAGGCGTCCCGCGGTAGCGCCGAACCCCGGGCTGCGCAGGAGATTCTGCGCCGGAAACTCGCGTAGCGCCGAAAGCACGGGCCCAGGCTTCGTGGCCGCCCGGCTTGCACCCCTACTGAAGCTCGAAGGTGACGGTCAAGGTTGAAGTAGACAGCGACCGGCCGCGCGGTTCAGCGGCGCGGCGGTTCGTTCGTCCCCCCCGGGAGTTCCCCCAATTGCTTGATGAGTTCATCGCGCGTGCGCTCCA
>JAGWAG010000008.1:45834-60143 GCA_021296535.1 Acidobacteriota bacterium
CTGGAGACCCGTGTTGAGCGGGGCCTCGGCGTCACTCCAGCGCTCAAGCGCACCGTAGGACTGGCCGAGGTAGTAATGGGCGTGCCAGTCGTCCGCCTTCTTCGAGATTGCCTGCCGGAACGTCGAAGCCGCCGACTCGTAGTTCTTGCCGCCAAGCTGAACCTCGCCAAGAAGGAGCAGGTTGTCGTAGGCGGGTGAGGCCCCCACCAGACTCCGCGCCGCCTCCTCAGCCCTGGAATAGGCCGCCGTCTTGATCGAGCCACTGGATCTTCGTCCCTTGACCTTCAGGGCGTTGACCAGGGCCTCCTTCCACTCCATCTGGCTCCCGTCCATCGAAACCGCTCGTTCGAAGTTGCGGATGGCGGGGTCTAGCTGAGCGTCGGTGTTCAGCATCGAGCCGTAGTCGAAGCGAGCCCTCGCGTCGTCCGGCTTCAGGTCCGCGACCTTGCCCAGATCAGCGGCGGCGCTACCGGTGTTCCCCAGCCGGGCGTGGCTGGCACTACGCATCTGGTACACCTGAATCTGGGCGTCCTTCTGCAAACCCCCGATGTCCAGTTCGTTCAGTGTGTCTATGCACTCTCGTGGTTTGCCGGCCTGGAAGAACGCCTGCCCGAGGTACACGCGGCTGGCAACGTCATCCGCCTTCATCTGGAGCGCCTTCTGGAACGGCGCCACCGCGTCGCTCGCGCGCCTGCCGTTGATGAAGGAGCGGCCCAGCATGACGTAGCCGGCCTGCTGGTCGGGCCGTTCCTCGACGAACTGCTGGAACTCGGCAATCGCCTGGGCGTAGTTCCCGACCTTGAAAGCCGCTACCCCCTCGTCCCAGCCGGCGGACGCGGCGGACGCGGCGGACGCGGCGAGCAGTGCAAGGGTCGTTACGAGGGCGCAAGTGGACAGGCGGTTGGCAGATCGGCGGTTGGTCATCTATCGGTCTCCGTCGTTTGGCAGCCAGAGACGCCCGACCGGTCGATGCGGAACGTCTGGTTCGATGTAGCGAACGGCCGCTCCCAGCCCTACTGAAGCTGGAAGGTAACCGTCAGGTTGAAATAGACAGCGACAGGCCTGCCGTTCAATGTCGCCGGTTTGAACTTCCACTGCCTGACCGCGGCCACGGCGGCCTCGGCGAGGCCCATCGGCAAACCCCTCAGCACCTCGACATCGGTGATGTCACCTTGCTGGTCGATCGTCGCCCGCAGGACTACCCGACCCTGAATTCGCGCCTTGCGCGCGATCTCGGTGTACTGGGGCTTGACGTGGAGGGTCTTTCTTGGCTCGATGACGTCACGGGTCACCTCGATCGGCCCGGACACTCTCGGGGGAGGCGGCGCCGGCGGCTCGACGTTCCAGTTCAGGTCGTCGACCTCGGGCATGAAGATCTCCGGCTCCTCCACGCGAATCGGCTCCAGATCATCCGGCGTCGGATCGGGAATCGGCACCTTCTTCGACTTCGGCTTCGGGATCCGAATCTCCTCTGTGGGAGGCGGCGGCTTGAAACGCACCTGCTGCACCACGAACAACTTCTCCGGCTCGGGTGGCGGCGCCTGTTCCCTGCCGTACAGGTCGGGCAGCTTGACGACCAGGAGAATCGCGTGAAAGAGCAGGGCCAGCCCCAGCGAGTAGCGGAAGGTCCTGCTGTCCGCCCGCGTCTCCCGCGCGTATGCCAGCAGGCCATTCCCCGCTGACATGGTGGGCACTGGATCGGAAGCGGTCTCTCCGGCCGGAACTCCAGCCGCATCGAGGCTCGTCTTGCTCATCCGGGCTCCCCTCAGGCAGGTCGTGTATCGGGGTGTTATCCCCTTCCAACCTGCTGTCGAGTGGCCCTATTCCGCGCGGTACGCGACCCTCACCGGCTTCCTGGGAACTTCGCCGCTAGCGGCGCGGTTCAGCGGCGCGGCGGTTCGGTCCCCCCGGGGAGTTCCTCCAGTTGCCGGCGGAGTTCCTCGCGCGTGCGCTCCAACTCTTCGATGTTCCTGTTGTGCTCGTCGGCTTCCAGGTTCTCCTGCTCGATCTGCTTGTTTTCGCGCACCCGCGCGGCACCAGCCGAGTTACCGGCACTTTCATACGCCGCGATCGCCAGGTCGTACTTGTTCTGCTTCGAGAGCACGAAACCGAGATAGTCCTGGATCTGCTTTCTCTCGGTCTCACCGGGAGCCAGGGGGAGAGCAGTGTTCAGCGGTCCTTCGGCCTCGTTGTAACGCTCGAGCGAGCCATAGGCCTGCCCGAGGTAGAAGTGCGGGTGCCAGTCGTTCGCCTTCTTTGAGATGGCCTGCTGGAAGGTGGACCCCGCCGCGTCGTAGTTCTTGGCCCCCAACTGAACCTCGCCCAGAAGGAGCAGGTTGTCGAAGGAGGGACTGCTCGCCACGAGGCTTCGAGCGACATTCTGAGCCTTGGCATAGATGCCGGTCTTGGCCGAGCCCTGTGTGGTCCGTCCCTTGATCTTCAGGGCGTTGACCAGCGTCTGCTTCCACTCCGCCTCGCTGCCGTCCATCGAGATCGCCCGCTCGTAGGCGGTGAGCGCGGCATCTAGCTGGGCGTCGCTCTGCAGCAGCCTGCCGTACTCGAAACGCGTCTTCGCATCCCCCTTCAGGTCCGCGACCTTGCCCAGGTCGGCGGCCGCTCCACGGGTGTTCCCAAGTCTCGCCTGACTCGCGCTGCGCATCTGGTACACCAGGATCTGGTGGGGCTCCGGCAGGCTGCCGACGTTCAGCCTGTTCAGTGTCGCCACGCATTCCCGGGGCATGCCGCTCTGAAAGTAGGCCTGCCCCAATCCGATCTGGCTTCCGAGATCGCCGGGCTTCAACTCGAGGTGCTTCTGGAACGCAGCTATCGACTCCCTGGCCTTGCCTCCCCGGAGCAGGGACTGGGCCAGCATCTGATACCCCTTCTGCAGGGCCTCCTCCTCGGTGCGTTCCTCGACGAACTGCTGGAACTCGGCGATCGCCTGGGCGTAGTTGCCGGCCGTGAACGCGGCGACGCCCTCGTCCCATCCCGCGGATGAGACCGACGCGCCGAGCACCAAAAGGGCCGTTGCCAGGGTTAGAACAGATCGGCGGTTGGTCATCTGTCGGGCCTCCTTCATAGGGCGCCAGATACTCCCGGCTGCTGGAATCGGAAGTGGACGGTCACGTCGGGTTCGTTTGATGACGACGGCCGGCTCGGCGCAAGCGCCTCACCGGCCTGAACTCCCCAATACCCCGCTACTGGAGCTGGAAGTTGACTGTCAAGTTGTAGTAGACGGCTACCGGCTTGCCGTTGAGCGTCGCCGGCTTGAACTTCCACTGCTTGACCGCCGTCACGGCGGCCTCGCTCAGGCCCATGTGCAGGCCCTTCAGCACCTTGACGTCCGTGATGTCGCCGTTCTTGTCGATCGTCGCCTGAAGAATGACGACACCCTGGATCCGCGCCTTGCGCGC
This sequence comes from Acidobacteriota bacterium, assembly GCA_021296535.1. Taxonomy (GTDB): domain Bacteria; phylum Acidobacteriota; class Thermoanaerobaculia; order Multivoradales; family Multivoraceae; genus Multivorans. Next base: position 49,248 of record JAGWAG010000008.1, read on the forward strand.
GATCTCGGTGTACTGCGGCCTGACCTCGTTGAGCTTCTCGGGCTTCGTCACATCGCCGGTGACGTAGATCGGCCCGGTCGGCTCCGGCGGAGGCGGCGCCTCGGGAAGGTCGAACAGGTCCAGGTCGTCGACTTCCGGAATGTCGATCTCCTCGGGCTCATCGATGCGGATCGGTTCCGGCTCATCGGGCGTCGGATCGGGGATCGGCACCTTCTTCGACTTGGGCTTCGGAATCTGCTGCTCGACTTCCGGCGGTGGCGGCTTGAAGCGCACCTGCTGGACCACGAAGACCTTGGGCTTCGGCGGCGGCGCAACGACTTCGCCGTACAGATCAGGCAGTTTGACGATCAGCAGGACCGCGTGAAACAGCACGGCGAGCCCGAACGAGTAGCGGAAGGTCTTGTTGTCCTCCCGGGTTTCCTCCACGTACGTCAGGAGGCCCTGCTCCGCTGACGTCAGCTGCTCCGCCTGGACTTCTTCCGCTTGTGGCCCCTCTGCCGGGGATTCGGCGGCCGGGGATTCAGCCGCTTCGAGGTTCTCGTCACTCATCGGGGTACCTCTTCGTTGTCTGTTCGACGTGTGGTTTCCGCGTTAACTGTAATCCGGTTCGGGGTCGGTCCTATTCCGTAGGGTCCGTCCTTACTCCGGAAGGGCTTTGGCCTAGTACCAGAAGCCTAGTACCAGAAACTCTGGATTTCGCGCTGAGTCGGCACGGAAATGTTGATCGGTTCCGACAGTCCGTGCTCTTCGCCCTGGCGCAACTCGTCGTAGACCTCGACCATGTACCTGTACTCCGTCGCGATGTCCGGCCGGATGATCACCGGCTTCTTCGGATTCCGCTCCAGCTTCGGCTTCAGGTACTCGATGATCTCGCCGAGCTCCATCGGATTCTGGTCCACCACGAGATTCCCTCCCGGGAAGATCTCGATCAGCACCGACTCTTCCTTCTCGATGACCGGCGGGTTGTCGTCGTCCTCCGGCAGCGCGAAATCGAGCCCGCGGGTGGCCGTGAAGGTGGTCGTCACCATGAAGAACACGATCAGCAGGAAGGCGATATCGGCCATCGACGAGGTTGGAATCTCGTCGTCCGGGCGGTCACGTTCAATCCTCATTTTGAGCCTCCATCCGAATCGTCAAGTTCCAGCATAGCCCCCATCGCCCCCTAGAGGTCGTCGACCGTTCGCTGATCGGACAGAAGGCGCAGATCGCGCACCTTGGCCCGCTTGAGGGCATCCAGGACCTCGTCGACCTTCTCCCACGGCACGTCGCCGTCCGACTTGACCACGAAGGTCTTCTGCGGATCGGTCGCGATCACGGTGGCGGCCATCGAGAGCACCTCGTCGGCCGCACTGACCAGGGAACTCTGCGAGTTGCCGTCGGATACGCGGATGCGCCCGTTCGGATCGACCGACACGTAGGCGGCCTTCTTCGGGATCTCGTACCTGAGGGTCGTCTTCGGCAACTGCACCTGGGTCTTGTCGACCTCGAAGGTGATCGTCAGCATGAAGAAGATGATCAGCAGGAAGGCGATATCGGCCATCGAGGCCGTCGGGATGTTCGGCTTGTGCTCGATGGATGCCTTGAGCTTCATGTCGCTGTCCTCGCCCTGGGACCTGAAGAGACCCTAGTTGCCTTCGCCGCTCTCGGGCGAAACACCGCTGCGCTCCATCTCGCCGAACGTCTCGAGCAGCATGTTCGCGGCGGTCTCGATGTCGCGCACGAACTTGTTGATCCGGCTCATGAAGTAGTTGTACGCGAGCTGCGTGGGAATGGCGACCGCGAGACCGCCGGCCGTCGTCGTCAGGGCCTCCTTGATACCCGTGGCGACCGCGCCCGGGTTGGAGAGGCCCTGCGCCGCGAGGGCGTCGAAACCGGCCATCATGCCGGTCACCGTACCGAAGAAGCCGAGCAGCGGAGCGACGTTGGCGGTCGTCGCCAGAACGGCAAGACCGCGCTCCAGGCGGCCCATCTCGAACAGGGCCGCGTTCTCGATCGTCTTCTCGATGTCTTCCTTGGGCTGGCCGTACTTCATCAGCCCCGCCTTGAGGATCGAGGCGACCGGACCCCGGTACTCCTCGCAGACCTTCACCGCGTCACGGATCGACCGGTTGACCACCAGCGCCTTCCTCACCTTGGGGAGGAACTCGTGAACGTTGATCCGGGCGCGCCACAGCGCGTACAACCGCTCGATCACCACCGCGAGAGCGATGGCGGAGAATGCGAGCAGTGGCCACATGACGGGTCCGCCCTCGTTCATCAACTTCCAGAACGTGCCACCAATGTTCACCTAGCTACCTCCTCAAAAACCTGTGTGCCCGTCAGGAACGGGCCGAGTTGAACCGCCCGCCTTCGGCGGACGCGATTCTGGACGGACGGTGACCCCTACACATGGTCTCTAATCCGAGAGGGGTGCCTGGCTCACCTTGGAACGGTCGAGCAATATAGCACACGGCTACCGCATTGGAACCGTGGATTCGACCCGGTTCAACGCGCACTCCGGGCCGCCTCCACGACCCTCTGCAACGGACGCTGCTGCACGTAGCAGATCGCCACGGCCAGCGCATCCGACGCGTCCGCGCTGCGCCGGCCCGCTCCGGCACCCAACAACACGTCGACCATGCGCGCCACCTGGGTCTTGTCGGCCCGGCCGTTGCCGCACACCGCCTTCTTGACTTCCGCGGGCGAAACTTCCTCCACCTTCAAATCGCGGCGACCCAGCACCGAAAGGATGACGCCCCGCGCCTGGGCGAGCGCGATCAGCGAGCGGCTGTTGCGCCCGTGAAACAGGGTCTCCAGGGCGGCGCCGGCGGGCTGCCAGCGGTCGAGGGCTTGCTCAACGCCCTCGGCCAGGCAAGCCATCCGCGCCGCCATATCCGGTTCGGACACCAGGGAGATCCGACCCGAGTCCAACTCCCTCAACCGCGACCCTTCCTGCTCCACCACGCCGTAGCCGGTGTACCGGCTGCCGGGATCCAGACCGAGGACGATCACGGCTGCGCTGCGCCGCTCACGGCTGGGTGCGGCGAGCAGGATGCGGCGCGACGATCACGGCTGCGCCGCGGCCATCAAGAAGCCAGCCGCTCCAGCAACTCGTCGTCCAGGTCGAAGTTGGCCCAGACGTGCTGCGCGTCGTCCTGGTCCTCCAGCGCATCGATCAGCCGAACGAGTTGACCCGCCACCGCTTCATCGACCCGGACCAGGTTCTGGGGCTCCATCGTCAACTGGGCGACACCAGTCACGAGGCCGCGCGCCTCGACCTCGTCCTTCGTCGCGTGAAAGGCCTCGACCGACGTGTAGACGTTGTAACTGTCCTTCTCGACCGAAAAATCCTCGGCTTCGAGTTCCAGCGCCAGCTCGACCAGCGCCTCCTCGTCGATCCCGGACTCCTCCATCGCTTCACGGTCGAACGCGAAGAAGCCCCGCCGGTGGAACATCCAGGCGACGCAGCCGTTCTCGCCGAGGTTTCCGCCGTGCTTGGTGAACAGATGCCGCACTTCGGACACGGTCCGGTTCCGGTTGTCCGTCAGCGTCTCGACCAGGACCGCGACCCCGCCGGGGCCGTAGCCCTCGTAGGTGACCTCCTCGTAGGACACGCCCTCGAGTTCCCCGGTCCCCTTCTTGATCGCCCGGTCGATGTTGTCCCCCGGCACGTTGTGGGCCTTCGCCTCCGACAGCGCGTGGCGCAGCCTGGGATTGCCCGCCGGATCGCCGCCACCGAGCCGGGCCGCTACGACAACCTCCTTGAGGATGCGTGTGAAGACCTTGCTGCGTTTGGCGTCCTGCGCCGCCTTCTTGTGCTTGATCGTGCTCCACTTGCTGTGACCGGACATGAGGTGCCTAGTGTAGCGGTCTGCCGGAATCTTGCGGCGCTATGCTGCGCCGCCACATGACCGGCCAGACCAGACCTTCGGCCCAGGAGATCCTCGACCGGCTCGAGGTCTGGGGCCAGAAGTTCGGCCTCGACGCGATCCGCGACCTCCTCGGCGCCCTCGGCGATCCCCAACGGGGAGTACCCACGATCCTGGTCGCGGGCACGAACGGCAAGGGCTCGACGAGCGCGGCGCTGGCGTCGCTCCTGACCGCCGCCGGTTTCCGCTGCGGCCTCTACACCTCCCCCCACCTCGAGCACGTCGAGGAGCGCCTCCGCATCGACGGCGAGGCGATCACCGAGGCCGAACTCGGATCCCACCTCCGACGCGCGCTCGCTGCCGCCGGATCGGCGCCGCCGACCTACTTCGAAAGTCTCACCGCCGCGGCCTGGCTCCACTTCGCGGCACAGGAGGTCGACGCGGCCGTCTTCGAGGTCGGCCTGGGCGGCCGTCTCGATGCGACGAACGTCTCGGAACCCGTGCTCTGTGTGATTACGCAGGTCGCCCGCGACCACGCGCAGCAACTCGGCTGGACCCTGACCTCGATTGCCGGCGAGAAAGCCGGCGTGATGCGACCCGGCCGCAAGTGCCTGACCTGGCGCTCGCCGCCGGAAGTCGAACGCGAACTCCACCGCTGCGCCGCGGTCTGCGGCGCCCGATTGGTCAACGCAGCCTCCGAGGTCGAGTTCGATCGACAAGCCGCAACCTCGTCGAAGCTTTCGTTGACCACACCGAACGCCCGGTATGCCTTCCGGGCGCCACTCGCCGGCGGCCACCAGCTCACCAACCTCGCCCTGGCGCTGCGCGCGGCGGAGGAGTTCTGCGCACTCGACGAGCGAGAACTCGACCCCGAGGCGGCCAGGCAAGGGCTGGAGGCGGTCCGCTGGCCGGGCCGCCTGGAGTGGGTCGAGATCGAAGTCGAAACCGCTTCCCGCCGCCTCCTCTTCGACGCGGCCCACAACCCCGCCGGCGCCGCGGCGCTTCTCTCCTACCTCGACGAGGCCGGCCTCGAGTTCGATCTTCTCTACGGTGCCCTGACCGACAAGCAACCGGAGCAGTGCCTTCCCCTGCTTGCGGAACGAGCCAACCGGATCGTCCTGACGGCGCCCGACCATCGGCGGGCGGCGTCACCCGAAACGCTCCTGCCGCTCCTCAGGAACTGTCGTGCTGTCGTCGACCCCGACGCGGCAAGCGCGCTGAGTCGATGCCTCGATGCGCCCGCCGATACACCGGGCACCTTGGTCGTCACCGGCTCGCTCTACCTGGTCGGCGAGGTCCGAACCGCCCTGCGGGCCCGCTGCGGCGTGCCGGCGGCCGCACGAGACTTCATCACCGGTTACCGCAGTTGAAACTGCCCAGGGAACGTCCTCGGCGCCGACGCCCTCCAGCCTGTCCGGAGGCCTGAGGGTCAACCTCCAGGTGGCTCGGAGCGAGCGACGCCCGACGACCCAACGACGGCCACCGCCCAACCGGAGCGAGCGGAGTGCAGCGAGCGCCAACTTCCCGGCATCTCAGGAAGCGCGAGCGGCACCAGGAGGTTGACCCTCAGGCCTCCGGACAGGCGGGTGTGCTACTCGGCCGCGCTGTCGATCTTCGCGACGCGACCGGTGTGGCGGTCGCCGTCGAAGGGGGTGTCGAGAAAGACCTCGAGCAGTTCGGAGGCCTGGCCGGCGCCGAGGGCGCGGGCGCCGAGGGCGAGGACGTTCGCGTCGTTGTGGGCACGGGACATCCGGGTCGTGAAGCTGTCGCTCGGGTTGACCGCCCGGACGCCGGCGAAGCGGTTCGCCGACATCGCCATGCCGACTCCGGTGCCGCACACCAGCAGGCCGCGGTCGGCCTCGCCCGAGGCGACCGCTCGCGCTACCGCCGCCGCCTTGTCGGGGTAGTCGACGGGGGCCGAACCGTCGGCGCCGAAGTCGACGACCTCGATGCCGCGGGCACGCAGAATCTCACCCAGCCGGCTCTTCAACTCGACCCCGGCATGGTCGGCGCCGAGCGCGAACTTCACGCTCCCCCCAGCGCTTCGGAGTCCCGCCGCACACGCTCGTCGGCCGCCGCCACACTCTCGCCCATCCGGCTCCGATGATCGGCCACGGCAGCAGCAAGATCCGGGTCCCCCAGCCCGAGAATCTGAAGCGCCAGCAGCGCTGCGTTGTCGGCCCGGTTCACGCCCACCGTCGCGACGGGGATGCCCGGGGGCATCTGCACGATCGCCAGCAGGGCGTCGACGCCGTTCAGCGGACCGCTCGCCACCGGGACACCGACCACCGGCAGGGTCGTCGCGGCCGCCACGACACCCGGGAGCGCGGCGGCGACGCCGGCGCCGGCGATCAGCACGCCGATGCCCCGCTCAGCCGCGCCTTCGGCCCACTCGGCCGTCTCCCGCGGAGTCCGGTGGGCCGATAGAACCCGGGATTCGCAGCCGACGCCGAAATCGGCGCAGACCTTCGCCGCCTTCTTCATCGTCGGCCAGTCCGAATCGCTGCCCATGACGATCCCTACCCTGATGTCGCTCATTCGTTCGGTCGCTCCCCGTCGTTGTCCTGTCGTTGTCTTTCCCGTGCCCGGTCTTTCCGGTAAGCCGCCGCTCCCGCCTTTTTGCTAGAGCGGCACGCTGCCGTGCTTCTTCGCCGGCACGCCGGACCGCTTGCCCTCGAGTTGCCGCAGCGCCCGCACGATCTCCCCGCGGGTCGTGCGCGGCGCGATCACCGCGTCGACGAAGCCGCGCTCCGCGGCCACGTAGGGGTTGGAGAACTTCTCCCGGTACTCGGCGGCCATTTGTTCACGCAGCGCCTCGGGGTCTTCCGCGTCCCGGATCTGCTGGCGGTAGAGGATGTTGACCGCTCCGCTCGGCCCCATCACAGCGATCTCCGCGGTCGGATAGGCCAGGTTGACGTCCGTGCGCAGGTGCTTGCTGGCCATCACGCAGTAGGCGCCGCCGTACGCCTTGCGGGTGATCACGGTGATCTTCGGCACCGTCGCCTCGGCGAACGCGTACAGCAGCTTGGCGCCGTTGCGGATGATCCCGCCGTGCTCCTGCTGCACGCCCGGCAGGAAGCCCGGCACATCCTCGAAGGTGACGAGCGGGATGTTGAAAGCGTCGCAGAAACGCACGAACCGACCGCCCTTGACCGCCGCGTCGATGTCGAGGACGCCGGCGAGGTAGTTCGGCTGGTTGGCGACGATGCCGACGCTGCGGCCGCCGAAGTGGGCGAAACCGACCACGATGTTCTGGGCGAAGTCGCGGTGCACTTCGAGGAACCGGCCGTCGTCGACAACGGTCCGGATCAACTCGCCGATGTCGTAGGGCTTGTTCGGGTCGACCGGCACCAGCTCGTCGAGTTCAGGCGCTTCGCGGTCGTCCGGATCGTCGGTCGGCCGCCGCGGCGGATCGTCCAGGTTGTTGCCCGGCAGGTAGCCGAGAAGTTCCCGGACGGCCAGCAGGCAGGCTGTGTCGTCGGGGGCGGTGAAGTGCGCCACGCCGCTGCGCCGCGCGTGCGTCTTCGCGCCGCCCAACTCCTCCATCGAGACGTCCTCGTGGGTGACCGTCTTGATCACGTCAGGCCCGGTCACGAACATGTAGCTCGTTCCCTCGACCATCAGCACGAAATCGGTGATCGCCGGCGAGTAGACCGCGCCCCCCGCGCAGGGCCCCATGATCGCGCTGATCTGGGGCACCACCCCCGATGCCAGCGTGTTGCGGAGGAAGATGTCGGCGTAGCCCCCCAGCGAGGCGACACCCTCCTGGATGCGGGCCCCGCCCGAGTCGTTCAGACCCACGACCGGAGCGCCGTTCTCGACCGCCAGATCCATCACCTTGCAGATCTTGCGGGCGTTCGTCTCGGACAGCGACCCGCCGAACACGGTGAAGTCCTGCGCGAAGACGTACACGGAGCGCTGGTCCACCCGACCGTGCCCGCACACCACGCCATCACCCGGGATGCGCTGCTCGGCCATGCCGAAGTCCGTGCAGCGGTGAGTCACCAGCGCATCGATCTCGACGAACGACCCCGGATCGAGCAACAGATCGACCCGTTCCCGAGCCGTCAACTTGCCGCTCGCGTGCTGGCGATCGATGCGCTCGGAGCCTCCACCCAGCCGCGACTCTTCAAGCCGCTGCTCCAACTCGCTCGCCTGCCGGCCGCGAACCGAGCCATCCGCTTCGACTGACTCCCGCTCCCTGGTCATCGCGCGCGGCTTTCTTACCACAGCTCTTTCGCCTCTAGAATCCGGGCCATGGAGACGACGGCCACCAACCGGGGGCCCGACGAGTTACTCGCAACGGACGTCAGCACGCTGATCGACGCTCTGGCGCGGCTTCCCGTGCACCCGGGTCAACACGCGGAGGCCTTCTTCGAACGCCTGGAGACGGTCGAGTTGCTGCCCGGAGGCACACACGATCGGCTTCGCCTGCGGCGAGAGCAGGGCCTTTCCGTGCGCCGGATCGAGGCCGGCGCCAGCCGTCTGGCCTCCACCGACGCGATCTCGGGATACACCTTCGCATCCTGCTGCGACCGCGTCACCGGCACCGCCGGTTCGATCGGACCGGCGCCGAAGGTCAGGATCGGTCGCTGGCCGCCACTGCGAATGGCCGAGATCGAGCGCGCCGAGCGACAACTCGAGAAGGCGGTCCATCGGCGCCGCGTGGGCTTCCCCATGGAAGTCACCGTGAGGCGCCACCGCCGGCAGGTCCAGGTGATTCGCGGCCAGGTCTCCGCTCCCAGCCAGTTCGAGGAGTACTTCAGCCTGCGCGTGAAGACCCCGTGGGGCGTCTGGGGTGGTCTGCTGCCGTCGCTCGCCGACGAGGACCTCGATCCGGTCGCCACCTGCCTTGTCGATCGCCTGAGGTCGCGCAATCTGCCGCAACACGCCGGCACGCCCCGCGTCATCGTCCTCGGACCCTGCGCCGCCGCGGTGATGTTGCACGAGGTCGTCGCCCACGCCCTGGAGGCCGACACACTGGCCCTCACCGGGGCCCCGGAAAGCGTCGTCGGTCTGAAGCTGGGTGAAGTCCATCTCGACGTGCTCGACGATCCCCGCCTCGCACCCGATGGGTGCGGGCGTTTCAGCGACGATGAAGGAACGACGGTCATCGCCCGTTGGCTGCTGCGCCGGGGGCGGGTACGTCAACCCCTCGCCGACCTCGCCTGGGCCGGCCGGTACCAGCGCCTGATTCCCGGCGCCGCGCGCCGTGCCAACCGTCACTTGCTGCCGGGACCGCGCACCACGCACCTCGAGCTGCTGCCCAGCGACCTGCCCGAAACGGAACTCTTCCAGGAAGCCGCCGGAGGTCTCTACATCGGCGAGTTCGAGAGCGGCACCCTCAACCCGTTCGACGGCGGCTGCGTGCTGCGGGCGCCCTGCGCCCGGCGGATCGGTGCCAGCGGTCCGGTCGACTACGTCGGACCGGTCGAGATCCGTTCCCGCACCGTCGACCTCCTCGCCGCTGTGACAGCGGTCGGGGACCGGCCGCTGGCAGCGGGCGCCGGATGGTGCGCGAAGGGCGGGTCTCTCCTGCCAGTATGGGCCCGCAGCCCGTCCGTGCGCCTGGAGGGTCTCGCTTGAAGCCGCTCCGGCTGCCCACCATTCAGGCCCTCGGAACGGCGCTGAACGCGGTGGCCGACCGTACCGGCGCATCGAATGCCGAGTTTTACGTCAAGACCGGGAGCAGCCTCCGGATCGAAATCGATCCGTGGAGACCCGGCACCGCTTCGCCGTCCGCCCCGGAGGACTGGCGCACTCACGCCGGCACAATCGAGGAGAGAGGCTGGCTCAGGGAGCGCTCTTCAGCGCCGAGTCCGGCCCCCTCCCTGCCCCCGGCGGCTGGCGCCAGTTGAACCGCCACTCGCTCCGCGCCGGTTCGCTCAGATTGCCGACACCTTGCCCAGGCAAGACGTCGCTGCCTCACCCGGCCGGCAACGACCTGCCGAACGAGGAGTCGGAAGCTCTCGGCCGTGACCTCATCCGCGATGTCGTCGAGCGAACCCGCGCCGAACTGCCGGGCAGCCGCCTGGTCCGCGCGAGACTCGAAGACGGCGCCAGTGCATCCGTGCTCGCAAACAGCGCCGGGGTCACCGGACGGACCGCTGTGCGCCTGGCGACGATCCAGTTGGAGTTCGTCGTCGAACGGAACGCTACGCGTGGCTCCTGCAGCCTCTATCGAGCGGCAGGCAACCTGACGGACCTCGACGCCGCCGCCCTGGCCGCGGAAGTCGCCGACCGGCTGACGCTCGCCACCGCCACACCGATGTCGTTCCTGCCATCCGGCGAGATCGCGGTGGCGCCTTCGCTCGCCACCAGCCTGCTGGCCCTGCTCGGCCCCCTGTTCAGGGGCCGCGATGGCTGGGAGAGACTCCAGCGCCTGAGTCCAGGCGACTCCCTGGGACCACCGGACCTGCAAGTCCTGGACGACGGCGCTCTCGAGGAGGGCTGGATCAGGACTCCGGTCGATGACGAAGGCGTACCCACACGGGCCGTGGCGCTGATCCGCGGCGGCGAACCCGCCGAGCCTCTGCTGAGCTGGGAGGATGACGGCTGGTCGGGCTTCTCCGCCTCCGGCTGCCGGCGGCGGTCCGGCTGGCGGTCACCGCCCGAAATCAGCCACTCCCATTTCTACATCGACCGCGGTCCGGACCCCGCGGATTCGATCCGGAGCGGAATCCGTCACGGCTGCTATCTGCTGGACCGCGCTCCGGACGGCCGTAGCCACGTCACCTTCCCACACTCGGACAACGGCGGGGAGGCCAGCTTCGAGATCGATGCGACCGGCTTCGTCGTGGAACACGACCGCATTCTCGGCGCCATCCCGCGGGCGCGGCTCAGAGGTTCGATCCGGCAGTTGTTCCGGGGCATCCGAGCCGTCGGCGACGATCTCCGGTTCCTGCCAGTGCCCGGTGCGGTGGGGTCTCCGACCCTGCTGCTCACCGGGCTGCAGCTCGATCCGGTCGTCTAGCAGCCCGTGGTGGAAGTCCGTGTCGCACCGAGAGCGGCGAGGCGCCTGTCCGGCAAGGCGCGACGAAGGACCATA
>JAGWAG010000134.1 GCA_021296535.1 Acidobacteriota bacterium
CGCTGCCTACTTGATCGAGCGTTGGCCCTACCTCGGACCGGCGGCCAGGCGGGATGCGGGCAGCTACCTGATCCGGGGAAGAGGCAGGCACGGCGCGCTTCTCGACGCGCTCGAGAGTGGACGCATCCGGCTCGGCGAGATGAACTTCATTCTCGAGCGGCGCCGTTTTCTCCTGCGCTCGCCGGACCCGGACGTGCGGCGGCGGGCCGCGGCCCTGTTCGACGACGCCGGCGTGGTCTCGCGTCCGGAGGCGCTCGCCGCGCTGCGGCCGGCGTTGGAGCTCGACGGCGACCCCGAGCGGGGTGAAGGCCTGTTCCTCGAACTCTGCGCCCGTTGCCATCGCAGCGGGGAGATGGGCGGCGGGCCTGGCCCCGACCTCTCCGGGGTCGGCCGCAAGAGCGCCGAGACGCTGCTGCACGACATCCTGGATCCCAATGCGGCCGTCGACACCGGCTACGTGAACTACATCGTCGAGACGGTCGAGGGCGATGTCTTCTCGGGGCTCCTGGCGGAGAAGGAGAACGGCGGCGTGGTTCTCCGCGCGGCCGAGGACGCGCTGATCGAGGTCGCTGCCGAGCGGATCCGGGAAGTGCGCAGCGACGGCCTTTCGATGATGCCCGAGGAACTGGAGGCGGGCCTCGAGCCCACGGACATCGCTGATCTGCTGGCGTTTCTACGGCGCTGAGGAGACGAGGGGGTTGCGCGGCAGAAACTGGGTGCGCCGGCCTGCGGACCTTCTGCCGCGCTAGTGCCCGCGAACCGCTTCGATCTCCAGGAAGCGCTCCTTGAGGCGCACCGCCTGCTCGAGATCGAGCACGAGATAGATCTCGTTCGGGCGGGGCCCCCGCCGCAGGTAGTCGTACAGGTAGCCGGGGAGCTTGTCGTGACGGCCCAGTGCACGCCAGACCGCCTCTTCGGCGAGATCGCGTGCGCGCTCGAGGAACGGAGTCGTGACGCGGTGTTCGAACGGCCGCAGATCGTGCATCGCCTCGAGCGCCAGGTAGTTGAGGCGTCGCGTCGTCTCGTCGACGGGGTAGGAGAGCACGGTCTGGAAGGGAAGCTCGTCCCCGAACCAGGGCGGCAGCGACTCGAGGGCGGTGTTCGGCCCCAGCGGGTAGGGCTCGGCCCGGGTCGGGTGGTTCGTGTAGAGCAGCAGCGCGCCGTCCCATCCGCGTTCCTCGAGGGCTTCGATCAGAGCCACGGTCGTGTACTGGTGATCGGCGTGGTTGTCGAGCAGCGGGTTCGGTGCGGCGATCAGTTCCGGCCCCACCCAGTCCACCTCACGGCGGAGATCCTCCACGAGTGCCGGCCAACTGGACTCGAATGGCCTGGTGGCCAACTGCGGCTCGGTGTTGACCCGCCGAAAGAGGCCCGGCTCCTGCAGCTCCGTCAGGATGGCCGGTACCTTCCGCGGCCGTCGCTCGTGGAGCGTGCGCAACGTGCCGTCGAAGTAGCCCAGGTTGCGGGCCCGGTTGATCGGCACGTGGCCGATAAAGGGCACCGTCAGGCTGTCCCAGGTGCGGATCAGACCCTTGATCCGGTAGTGCTCGCCGGTTTCCGGAAACAGCCCGCCGTAGTTCTTGCCGCCGTAGTCGCCCGCGGTGACCGTGACCACGTCGGCGAGGGTTGTGGCGTACAGGCCGAAGGCGGCGATCTCCGCGTCGTCGGGATGGGGAGCGACAACCAGCACCCGAGTGGACTCGTCGATCGGTCGGTTCGCGAACACGACGAGGCGGGCCGGCCCCGTGCGCCAGCCGATCTGCCGGCCGACCATGTCGACGCGCCCCGGGCCGGCGGCCGGCGACACGTTCAGGTAGCGCCGGCCGGTCGAGCGGGGAGCGAAGGACTGGCTGAAGTTCCGGTCCCCCGACCGGAACTCGATGGACGGGTCGAGTGACGGCAGCAGGACCCTGGTCTTGACGTGGAGCTCGAGAAACGCCGTGACGCCCGGCTCGGGCGCTTCCTCCGGCCACTCGAAGCCGTTGCGGGTCAGGCGCACCTCGAACGTCTGGCCGTCACGGCGATCGAGCGCGTAGTCGTGCGCCTGACGCGGATCGTGCTGGAAGAAGTTCCGGTAGGAACTGCCGCGGCAGTGGCCCCAGAGAGCGACCGCCAGCAGGGCGATCAGGAGGGCGATCCGGTGCCGGTGAAGCCAGGGCCGGGAACTCACCGCGGACCAGGGGGCGGCGGGCCGATGTACTCGCAGTGGCCCCGCGCGCCGAGTAGCTCGTCGATCTCGTGCCTGATCGCGTCATCGATCGGCGCGCGGCTGCCGTTGGCGCCCGCGGTGACGGTCATGTCGTCGAGTTCGATCCTGAATTCCACCTCGACGCCGCCATTCGGTCTGCCGTTCGACCCGCGATGACGGTGCTGGTCGAGCAGGTCACGAAGCCGCTCGAGATCTTCGCCCAAGACGTTGCCGGCGACTGCCACGGCGCTCGTCCCGTCGAGATGGATACGGAGGCGCCGCGAGAGCTTCGCTTCGGCTTCGGCGACACCGATCACCTTGCCGACGACGAGGTTCGGATCCTCGCGGCGCCGGTCGACCCGACCGGTGAAGAAGAGCACGGCGCCGCGATCCAGCGCCGCCTCGTATTCGGCGTAGGCGTCCGCGAACAGGACGCCTTCGATCCGGTCGGTGCGGTCTTCGAGTTGAACGATCGCCATCTTCTGGCCGGGGTTCCGCCCCTTGCGCGTTCGGGTGGTGCGGAGCCCGCCGAGCAATGCTCCCAGAACGACTTCGGTGTCCGCGGGCAGCTTCTTCAACTGCTCGACCGTCACGTTGCCGAAGCGCTGAAGCAGCTCGCGGTGGTCGTCCAGGGGATGGCTGGTGGCGAAGAACCCGAGTGCCTCCTTCTCGTGGGCAAGGAGTTCGCTCGGGGTCCAGGGGGGCACCGAAGGCAGGTCCTGGTCGGCTTCTTCCTCGGTCCCGGACTCGTCCGTGGCGCCGAAGAGCAGGCTCGCCTGGCCGCTCTCCCGGTCGGCTGCGGCACGCTGGCCGGCCTTGATCGCCGGCTCGAGCGCCTGCAGCATGGCGGCTCGCTGGTCCTGGCCGTGGACACGGTCGAAGGCGCCGGACTTGATCAGCGCGTCGATCGCGGTGCGGTTGACGACCTGGAGCGGCACTCGCCGGCAGAAGTCCCACAGACTGCGGAAGGGCCCGCCCTCGCTCCGCGCCTCGAGGATCGCGCGCACCGCCTTCTCGCCGACGCCCTTGACCGCGGACAGGCCGAAGCGGATGTGGCCGTTGGCGCTGGCGTGCTCCTCGTCGGGATCGAAGACGACGTGGAAGCGCACGCCGGAGCGGTCGATGTCTGGCGGGCCGACCTCGATTCCGGCCCGGTCGCCCGGGAGCTTCACCCGACCGCACTCGTCGACATAGTGGACCAGCTTGTCCGTGTTGTCGGCGGCGTAGGTGAGGACCGCGGCCATGTACTGGACCGGGAAGTAGGTCTTCAGGTAAGCCGTCTGGTAGGCAAGCAGCGTGTAGCCCACTGAGTGGGACTTGTTGAAGCCGTAGCCGGCGAACTCCTCGATCAGGCTGAACAAACGGGTCGCCTGGACCTTGCTCAGGCCCTTCTCCTGGGAGCCGGCGAGGAATCGCTGCTTCGCCGCATTGATCGTCTTGCGGCTCTTCTTGCTGATCGCCTTGATCAGCGTGTAGGCCTCCCGTAGCGGCACGTCGCCCAACTCGTGGACGATCTGCATGACCTGTTCCTGGTAGACCATGATGCCGTGGGTGTCGGCGGTGTGCCGGTCGACGATCTCGTGGACCTGAGGCGTCGCTTCGCGGCCGTGCTTGCGGTCGCAGTAGGTGCCGATGAGCGCCATCGGACCGGGGCGGAAAAGGGCGTTGGCGGCGACGAGATCCTCGAGCCGGTCGGGCTTCATCTGCAGCAGCAGGTTGCGCATGCCCTCGGACTCGAACTGGAACGTGCCCGCCGTATCGGCGCGGGCGAAGACGTCGAGAACCCGCCGGTCGGCGAGATCGATGTGGTCGAGATCGAGCGGATCGCGACCCTCGGGGGCATCGGGAACGGCCGCCGCGATGGCTTCCGGCGGCAGCGTCTCGCGCACGAGTTGGCGGCAGCGCTCGATGATGGACAGGGTGGTCAACCCCAGGAAGTCCATCTTGAGCAGACCCATCTTCTCCACGGTCGGGCCGTCCCACTGGGTCACCAGGACGTCTCTGGAGCCCTGGCTGCGATTCGTCGCGAGCGGAACCAGGTTCTCCAGCGGTTGGGTCGCGATGACGAGGCCGGCGGCGTGGACGCCGCTGTGCCGGGTGATCCCCTCGAGCTTCTGCGCGGTGGCGATCACCTCCCGGATCTGCTCGTCTTCGTCCTGGAGCTCCTTGAGTTCCTTCTCGCGCTCCAGAGCCTGCTCGATCGTCACCCCGAGCTCGCCGCCAATCAACTTGCAGATCCGGTCGACCTGGGCCAGCGGCAGCTCGTGGACCCGTCCCACGTCGCGGATCGCGGCGCGGGCCTTCATCGTGCCGAAGGTGATGATCTGGGCAACGTAGCCGTACTTCTCGCGGACGTATTCCAGGATCTCGGCCCGGCCGTCCTGGCACAGGTCGATGTCGATGTCGGGGTACTCGCTGCGGTCGGGATCGGTGAAGCGCTCGAACAGGAGGCCGTAGCGCACGGGGCAGGCGTGGGAGAGGCCGAGCGTGTAGCCGACCATCGTGCCGACGCCCGACCCGCGGGCGGTCGCCGGGATGCCTCGCTTGCGGGCCTCGTTGACGAAGTCCCAGACGATCAGGAAGTAGGCGCTGATCCGCTTGCCGGAAAGCACGGCGAGTTCGTGGTCGAGGCGTTGCCGGTGCGCATCCTCGATCCGGTCGCCGTAGCGCCACACCAGCCCTGCCTCGCTGAGCTCGCGCAGGGCCTTGTCGCAGTCGGCGTGGAGGGCCGCCAGCTCCTCCTCGCCGGGCAGCTCGGCGAGGGGCTCGACCCGGTAGCCGGCGCAGAAGCGATCGAACCATGCGGTGCTGCCGGGCTTCGGTTGATCCGTGCCCGCGGGAAGCGCCTCCGCGGCGAGGCGCTCGACTCGCACCAGGGGAGCATGGTTGGCGGAGAAGTCGAGTTCGACGTTGCAGCGGTCGGCGATCCGGCGCGTGTTCAGGATCGCCCCGGCCGTCTCGGGATCGCTGAACGGCTCTTGACGTAGAGCTCCTTCGGGTAGTGGAGCCGGTCTTCCTGCTGCTTGGACTTGCCGGTCGAGACGCAGATCAACGTGTCGTGGCTATCCCAGTCCGCGGCGGTCAGGAAGTGGGAGTCGTTGTCGCATACGAGCGGCAGGTCGAGTTCCGCTGCGAGCCGCAGAATCTTCTCGTTGACCTGGTCTTGCTCGGGGGTGTCGTGGCGCTGCAGCTCCAGGTAGAAGCAGGGCTCTCCGTGTTCGTCGTCGGGGAAGGTCCGTCGGTGCCACTCCGCTTCTCGCCTGGCCCGTTCGTAGTCGCTGTCGGCGCCGGTCTCGATGTGGCGCCGCAGGTGGTAGGCAAGCGACGAACCGAGGTGACC
>JAGWAG010000009.1 GCA_021296535.1 Acidobacteriota bacterium
AGGGCGTGCGCTTCGCCATTCGTGAGGGCGGCCGCACGGTCGGCGCCGGCACCGTCACCGACATCGTCGAGTAGAAGTTTCCAGGCGCGGTACGCATTCGAGGAAGGTTGGGATCAGGCAGAAATGGTGAACGAGAAGATCCGCATTCGGCTCAAGGCCTTCGACTACCGCATTCTGGATACGTCGACACACGAGATCGTCGACACCGCGCGGCGTAGTGGCGCGCGCGTGGTCGGGCCGATCCCGTTGCCGACCCACATTGCCCGCTACACGGTGAATCGCTCACCGCACGTGGACAAGAAGTCGCGGGAGCAGTTCGAGATCCGCACTCACAAGCGGTTGCTCGACATTTTCGAACCGACCAGCCAGACCGTCGACGCGCTGATGAAGCTCGAGCTTCCGGCGGGAGTCGATGTCGAGATCAAGGCCTTCGGAAGTTGAACGGGCAGTTGAACCGGCAGTTGAGTGGAGCTCAAGCGAGGGAATCAGGACGGTGAGTGAAAACAAGGGATTGCTCGGGCGCAAGATCGGCATGACGCAGATCTACGCCGAGGACGGCGCCGCGGTGCCGGTTACCGTCCTGGAGGTCGGCCCGTGCCGGGTCGTGCAACGGAAGACGGCGGAGTCCGACGGCTACGAGGCGGTGCAGATCGGCCTGGTCGAGAAGCGGCCGCCGAGGAGCGTCACCGAGGCGCGCCGGGGTCACTTCAAGAAGGCCGGTGTCGAGGCGATGCGCCACCTGGCGGAGGTGCGGGTCGAAGCGGCGAACGAGTCGCAGCCGGGCGACGAGATCGGCGTCTCGATCTTCGAGGTCGGCTCCCGTGTCGACGTGATCGGAACCGGCAAGGGGAAGGGATTCCAGGGCGTCATGCGCCGCCACGGCTTCGGGGGCGGCCGCGCCACACACGGCTCGATGTTCCATCGCGCGCCGGGTTCGGTCGGACAGTCTGCGAGTCCCTCGCGTGTCTTCCCGGGCATGAGGTTTCCGGGCCGGATGGGCGGCAAGCGCGTGACGACGAAGAAGCTGAAGGTGGTCAAGGTGGACGAGGAGAATCGTCTTCTCTATCTCCGTGGAGCAGTTCCCGGCGGTCGCAACGGTCTGGTCATGGTTCGGAGTTCGTACTGATGCCCAAGGTCGCGATCAGGAGCCTCGCCAACGAGGAAGTCGGCAGCCTGGACCTGCCGGAAGAGGTCTTCACGTACCCGTACAACGAGCACCTGATCCACTTGGCGGTCGTGTCAGTCCGGGCCGCGCAGCGGGCAGGTACGCACAGCGTCAAGGGCAGACATCAAGTGCGCGGCGGCGGGGCAAAGCCGCATCGGCAGAAGGGCACCGGTCGAGCTCGCGCCGGCAGCATCCGCTCGCCGCTGCGCCGCGGCGGCGGCGTCGTTCATGGTCCCCGGACCCGCAGCCACCGCAACAAGCTGTCGCGGAACGAGAAGCGCAATGCCCTCAAGTCGGCACTTTCGCGCAAGTTGGCGGAAGAGCGGATCATGGTCGTCGACTCGCTCGATCTCGACAGTCACAAGACGGGCGCCTTCGCGGCGCGCCTTCAGGGGCTCGGCATCGACGAGAAGGCGCTGATCGTCGACGACCACGGCAACCGCAACCTGATCCTGGCGTCCCGCAACCATCCGCAGCTCAAGACCGTCGACGCCCTGGGCGTGAATGTCTACGATGTCGTCGATCGCGGCTACGTGCTGTTCAGCGAGACCGCGATCGGCCGCCTGTCCGCCGTGCTGCGGAAGCAGCGGAAGAACGGGAGCGCGTCATGAGAGTGCAGGAAATCCTGCGTCGGCCGCTGATTACCGAGAAGTCGACCGGGCTCCGTGACGATCGGAACATCATTGCCTTCGTCGTCGACTCCCGAGCCAACAAGATCGAGGTGCGACGCGCGGTGGAGGCCCAGTTCCAGGGTGTCAAGGTGGCGGAAGTCCGGATCGTGAACATGCACGGGAAGGTTCGCCGCCAGGGCCGCTTCGTCGGTCGTCGCCCCGACTGGAAAAAGGCATACGTACGGCTGGCCGAGGGCCAGATCGACCTCTTCGACAACGTGTAGCGAGAGCCGAAGAAAATGGCGATCAAGAAACTCAAGCCGACGAATCCCGGCAGCCGCTTCCAGGAGTACGCGCGCCGGGAAGGAGTCACGACGGACCGGCCGCACAAGCCCCTCGTTGAGGGCAAGAAGCGGATCGGCGGCCGCAACAACAAGGGCAGGCAGACGTTGCGGTTCCGGGGCGGAGGCCACAAGCGGCGCTACCGGCGGATCGACTTCCGGCGCGACAAGGTCGGCGTGCCCGCCAAGGTGGCGACGATCGAGTACGACCCGAACCGTAGCGCGCTGATTTCCCTGCTGCACTACGCCGACGGAGACAAGCGCTACATCCTCCACCCCCAGGGGCTGAAGGTGGGCGCCGTGGTCCAGGCTGGCGAGGGCTCGGAGATCGATGTGGGCAACTGCCTGCCGATCCGGTTCATCCCCCTGGGCACGATGATCCACAACATCGAACTGAAGATCGGCGGCGGCGGCCAGATGGTGCGCAGCGCCGGCACCGGCGCCCAGTTGATGGCCAAGGAAGGCGTCTACGCTCAGGTCCGCCTCCCGTCGGGGGAGGTTCGCCGCGTTCACATCGACTGTTCCGCCACGATCGGCCAGGTCAGCAACTCGGAGCACTCGAACATCGCGCTCGGAAAGGCCGGCCGCAAGCGCTGGCGCGGCCGCCGGCCGCACAACCGCGGCGTGTCGATGAATCCGGTCGACCATCCGATGGGCGGCGGCGAGGGCAAGGCCTCCGGTGGACGGCATCCGACGACGCCCTGGGGCAAACCGACCAAGGGCTACAAGACACGCAGGAACAAGCGCACGAGCGGCATGATCGTACGGCGACGGGCCCGTCGCAAGTAGGTCAGCCGAGAGCACGAAACAGAGGTCAGCATGGGACGTTCACTCAAGAAGGGTTTCTTCATCGACAATCACCTGTACGACAAGGTGGTCGCGATGAATGCGGGCCATGACCGGAGGGTCATCAAGACCTGGTCGCGCCGGTCCACGATCATTCCGGAGATGGTGGGTCACACCGTCGCCGTCCACAACGGCATGAAGTTCATTCCGGTCTTCATCAGCGAGAACATGGTCGGCCACAAGCTCGGAGAGTTCGCTCAAACCCGGACGTTCCGTGGTCATGCCGGCGGCAGGAGGGAGCGCCGAGCGCGCCCCCGGTAGTTGGAGAGAGAGAGCAGAACGATGGAATCAATCGCCCGACTCAGGTACCTGCAGGCGTCGCCGCAGAAGGTGCGCCTGGTGGCGGACCTGATCCGCGGCCGGGACGTCGAGGAAGCCGCCACGATGCTGCAGTTGAGCACCAAGGCCGCGGCACGGCCGATTTCCAAGCTGTTGCGGTCGGCGGTAGCCAACGCCGAGAACGGCGCCGAGAACCAGCAGGGGGGGATCGACGTGGGACAGCTCTACGTCAAGGAGATCTTCGTGGACGGTGGCCCGACGCTGAAGCGCCTGCGCCCGCAGCCGATGGGCCGGGCGTTCCGGATTCTCAAGCGGCAGAGCCACGTCACGATCAAGCTCGATTCCCGCGGTCAGTCGACCGAGGCAACGTAGGAGCGCTCATGGGTCAGAAGACACATCCGTACGGCTTTCGTTTGGTCTACAACCAGGGCTGGCACTCGCGCTGGTACGCCGAACGGGACTACGCCAGCACTCTGCACTCGGACATCGAGTTGCGGACGGGTCTGAAGAAGCGCCTGATGCATGCGGGCGTGAGCCAGATCGACATCGAGCGCGCCGCGGACAAGCTGCGCGTCACGATCTACACGTCGCGTCCGGGCATCATCATCGGCCGCAAGGGCGCGGAGGTGGACAAGCTGCGCGACGACCTGAGCCGGCAGATGGGGCGGGAAGTCCACATCAACATCCAGGAGATTCAGCGACCTGAACTCGATGCCCAGCTCGTGGCCGAGGCGATCACGGGGCAGCTCCTGCGCCGGGTTGCGTTCCGTCGGGCGATGAAGAAGGCGATGGAATCGGCCTTCCGTTTCGGCGCGAAGGGTGTCAAGATCATGGTTTCGGGTCGGCTCGGCGGCAACGAGATCGCCCGTACCGAGTGGTACCAGGAAGGGCGGTTGCCGCTGCACACTCTGAAGGCCGACATCGACTACGGCTTCGCCGAGGCGTTCACGACCTACGGTGTGATCGGGGTCAAGGTCTGGGTCTACCGCGGTGATCTTTCGCGGGAACGCGGTCGCCGCGCGGTGGCCTAGAGCGTGGCGGGACGCCTGGAGATTCAAAGGGGTAACGAACGATGTTGATGCCGAAGAAGGTCAAGTTCCGCAAGCATCACCGCGGCCGTCGCCGCGGTCTGGCCAAGGGCGGCAACACCGTCGCCTTTGGCGAGTACGGTCTGCAGGCGCAGGAGGCCGGTTGGGTCACCGCCCGCCAGATCGAGGCCGCGCGAATCGCGATCACCCGCCACATCAAGCGAAGCGGCAAGGTCTGGATCCGGGTTTTTCCGGACAAACCGATCACGAAGAAGCCTCTGGAAACGCGGATGGGCAAGGGCAAGGGCAACCCGGAGGAGTGGGTTGCGGTCGTTCGGCCCGCCCGCATTCTGTACGAGCTCGAGGGCGTGTCGCCGGAGCTGGCGAAGTCGGCGATGAGGCTGGCTTCCCACAAGCTCGGGATCAAGACCCGTTTCGTCGGGCGCCACGGCGCGCAGGTGTGAGGGTGGCAAGGCGATGAAGGCAAGCGAACTCAGGGAACTGACTCCGGACGAACTGCAGCAGAAGGAGGAGGAACTGGCTGATCAGTTGTTCGCCCTGCGGCTGCAGAAGTCGATCGGTCAACTGGAGAAGCCGAGCAGGATCAGAAAGGCCCGGGTCGAGTTGGCGCGGGTCCTCACCGTCAGGCGCGAGAGAGCGACAGGAACGACATGAGCGTGGAGCAGCAACAAGCGCGCGGCCGCCGCCAGGTCCGGGTGGGCCAGGTGGTCAGCGCCAAGATGGACAAGACAGTCGTCGTGGCGGTCGAGAAGACGGTCATGCACCGGCTTTACCACCGCCTGATGAAGAAGTCTTCGCGGTGCGTGGCGCACGACGAATCGAATGAGTGCCGGGAGGGGGACGTCGTTTCCCTCGTCTCGACCCGGCCGATGTCACGCCGCAAGCGCTGGCGCGTACAGCGGATCGTCAAGCGCGCGGAAGGATAGGTGCGGCGATGATTCAGATGGGAACGGTGCTCGACGTCGCCGACAACTCGGGGGCCAAGAGAATCGCCTGCATTCAACTGCGGGGCGGCTCCACCGGGCAGTACGGCACCTTGGGCGACGTGATCACCGCCTCGGTCAAGGAGGCGGTGCCCGAGGGCACGGTCAAGAAGGGTCAGGTCGTGCGCGCGGTGATCGTGCGGACACGCAAGGAACGCCGCCGCAAGGACGGGAGCTACATCCGCTTCGACAACAACGCCGCGGTGCTGATCAACGAGGCGCAGGAACCGATCGGAACCCGCGTCTTCGGCCCGGTCGCCCGCGAGCTGCGCGAGCGGCGCTTCATGCGCATCGTTTCTCTGGCGCCGGAGGTGATCTGAAATGCCCAAATCTGGCAGACACAAGGTGAAGATCAAGAAGGGCGACGAGGTGCTGGTCATCACGGGCCGGAACCGCGGCGTGCGCAGCAAGGTGTTGAGGGTGCTTCCATCCGGAAACCGCGCGATCGTCGAGCGCGTGAATCTGGTCAAGAAGCACGAGCGGCCGAACCCGCAGCGCCAGGTACAGGGAGGCATCCTGGAGCGGGAAGCGCCCATCCACCTCTCGAATCTCAAGGTGATCTGCCCTGACACCGACAAGCCGACGCGGGTTGGCAAGCGGCGTCTCGAGGACGGCAAGTCGACGCGCTACGCCAAGGTCAGCGGCGCGGTGTTGAGTTGAGGCAGTGACCTGAAGGAATGACCATGGTTCCCCGATTGAAAACTCAGTACCAGGAGGAGGTCGTCGCCTCCCTCCAGCAGGAGTTCGGCATCTCCAACCCGATGGCGGTGCCGCGGCTGGAGAAGATCGTTCTCAACATGGGTATCGGCGAAGCGATCCAGAACATCAAGATCCTGGAGAACGCCGTGCCCGAACTGGCCCGGATCGCGGGTCAGCAGCCGGTCATCACCCGTGCCCGCAAGTCGATCGCCGCGTTCAAGCTGCGTGAGGGAATGCCGATTGGTTGCCGGGTCACGCTGCGCCGCGACCGGATGTGGCACTTCCTCGATCGACTGGTCACCGTCGCCCTGCCGCGAGTACGCGACTTCCGCGGCATCTCGGACCGGAGCTTCGATGGACGGGGCAGCTACACCCTGGGTATCCGGGATCACCTGATCTTCCCCGAGGTCGACTACTCGAAGAGCGACGGTTCCAAGGGCATCAACGTCACCCTCGTCACCTCGGCGGAGTCCGATGCGCAGGCGCTGCACCTGCTGCGGGGTCTCGGCATGCCGTTCGCGACCTGAGTGAAGACCGGCCCCTTTCAATGATTGGCCAAGGATTGTCACGATGACCATGACCGACCCCATCGCGGATCTGCTGACCACGATTCGCAACGCCCTGATCGTCAAGCACGATCAGACCGAGTCGCCGGCTTCGAAGCAGAAGATCGCGCTGTGCCGCGTGCTGCGGGACCAGGGCTACATCAGCCACTACGAGGTCTACGATTCGCCGCCGGGCAGGACGCTCCGGATCTTCCTGGCTTACAGCAAGGAGGGTGTGCCGACGATCACCAAGGTGCGGAAGATCAGCAAGCCCGGGCGCAGGATTTATCGGGGCGCCGACGATCTGAAGCCGGTTCTGAACGGGCTGGGTGTCGCGATCCTGTCGACCTCGAAGGGTTTGCTCACGGATTCCCAGGCCCGGAGCCAGCGCGTGGGCGGCGAAGTTCTCTGCGAGGTGTACTAGATGTCGCGCATAGGAAAGACGCCGATTGCACTGCCGGACACGGCGAAAGTCGCGGTGAACGGCGGCACGGTAACCATCGAGGGTCCGAAGGGAAAACTGGAACAGCCGCTCCAGCCGGGTATCGAGGTCCGGATGGAGGATCGCGTCGTCACGCTGCACCGTTCGGGCTCGAGCGGACCGGAGAGGGCTCTGCACGGGCTGGCTCGCGCGCTGCTCGCGAACGCCGTCGTGGGCGTCACCGAGGGCTTCCGGCGAGAGCTGGAGATCGTCGGCGTTGGCTACCGGGGAGAGGTCAAGGGGCGCGAAATCCACCTGGCGCTCGGCTACTCCCACCCCGTGGTCTACTCGATTCCGGACGGAATCGACGTTTCGATCGACGATCGGGCGAACCGGATTACAGTTTCCGGCATCGACAAGCAGCAGGTCGGGCAGGTAGCGGCCGACCTGCGCAGCCTGCGCAAGCCGGATGCGTACAAGGGCAAGGGCATCCGGTACAGCGACGAGGTCATCCGGCTCAAGGTCGGTAAGGCGGCGGCGGTCTAGACACTTTGGTACGAAGTTAGGGCAAGTAGCTGAGGGCAAGAGGGACATCGAGGCAATGAGCGACCTGCGCAGAAAGAGAACATTGGACCGGAGCCGTCGTCGGCGCCGCGCGCGCTACCGGGTCCGGAAGAGAATCCGGGGCTCCGAGGAACGTCCGCGTCTGGCTGTCCACAAGAGCCGCCGGCACATCTACGCCCAACTGATCGACGATCGGGCGGGACACACCCTGGCCTTCGCGAGCTCGCTGGAGCCGGAAGTCTGCGGGGAGTTGGAAGGTTCGACCGGAAGCTGCAGCGCGGCGCAGGCGGTGGGCGAGGCGCTGGCGGCGCGCGCGAAGGAGCGGGGCGTGCAATCCGTGATCTTCGACCGCGGCGGCTTTCTCTACCACGGCCGAATCCGGGCGCTGGCGGACAGCGCTCGCGCCGGAGGCCTGAAGTTCTGATGCAGCAGAAAAGCGAAGGAGCGAACATTGGCTAGGGACGTGAACGGTGGCTAGAAGAGACATCGATCTCGACAGCGAGTTCTTCGAGCAGGTTGTCGACATCAACCGGGTGACGAAGGTCGTCAAGGGCGGCAAGAACTTCTCCTTTACCGCCCTCGTTGTGATTGGCGACGGCGCCGGCCGCGTCGGCTACGGCTCGGGCAAGGCGAAGGAGGTCCCATCCGCGATTCGCAAGGGGATTCAGATCGCCAAGCGCAACCTGGTACGGGTGCCGCTGGCTGGAACGACGATCCCGCACGAGACGGTGGGCGTGTTCGGCGCCGGTCGGGTGATGCTCAAGCCGGCTTCCGAAGGAACCGGGGTCATCGCCGGCGGCCCGGTGCGGGCGGTGGTCGAGGGCGCCGGCATTCAGGACATCCTGACCAAGTCGCTGGGGACGACGAACCCGCAGAACGTCGTCAAGGCGACCTTCGCCGGGCTCCTGTCCCTGCGCAACGAGGAGCAGGTCAGGACGCTGCGTGGGCTGGATTCGCTGGACGGCGCGTCGATCAACGGAGACCAGGAAGGAGCCGAGAGTGGCTGGCAGGACGATACGGATTCAGCAGGTGCGTAGCGCGATCGGCAGGCCGAGACCGCAGCGCGAGGTTCTGCGCGGTCTCGGCTTGAGGCGCATTCGCCACATCGTCGAGCGGGAGGACTCCCAGGCGGTGCGGGGCATGGTACGGAAGATTCCCCACCTGGTCCGGATCGTGGGGGACTCCGAGGAGAACTGACATGAAACTCCACGAACTCAAACCGGCGCCGGGAAGCCGCCGTCCGCGCAAGCGGGTCGGGCGTGGACCGGGATCCGGTACGGGCAAGACCGCCGGGCGTGGCCACAAGGGCCAGCGCTCGCGCGCGGGATTCTCCCGGCGCGCCGGCTTCGAGGGCGGCCAGATGCCGCTCGTGCGGCGCGTCCCGAAGCGCGGGTTCACCAACATCTTCCGCACCGAGTACACGGTGATCAACGTCGGCGACCTGGACGGTCTGGGCGTTGTGGTCGACGTGGAACTCCTCGTTTCCCACGGCCGTGTGCGCCGGGGCATGAAGCTGAAGGTTCTGGGGGCAGGCGATGCGCCGGCCGGGGTAACCGTCCGGGCGCATCGCTTCAGCGCATCCGCGCGCGCCAAGATCGAAGGCGCAGGCGGCGCCTGCGAAGAGATCGCCTGAGGGAGCTGGCAAGTGGGCGTCGAGAGTTTTCGCAACATCTTCGCGATTCCGGATCTCCGGAAGCGCGTGTTGTTCATGTTCGGCCTGCTGGCCGTGTACCGCATCGGCTGCATCATTCCGACGCCGGGGATCGATCCCCAGGCTCTGCTCGAGTTCATGGAACAGATGCAGGGCACCGTGCTGGGGTTCGTCAACACGTTTACCGGCGGCAGCCTGGGCCGGGTGGCGATCTTCGCGCTCGGCATCATGCCGTACATCTCGGCGTCCATCATTCTGCAGTTGCTGACCGTGGTCTGGCCCTATCTCGAGAAGCTCTCGAAGGAAGGCGAGATGGGCCGGCGGAAGATCACCCAGTACACGCGGTACGGAACGGTGGTCATCTCGATCATTCAGGCCACGAGCATCGCCTTCTTCCTGGAGAACCTGACCTCGCCGGGAGGCGCGCCCCTGGTCTTCAACCCGGGTCTCGGGTTCAAGTTCATGACCGTGCTCTCGCTGACCACGGGCTGCGCCTTCGTCATGTGGCTGGGCGAGCAGATCAGCGAGCGGGGTATCGGCAACGGCATCTCCCTGATCATCTTCGCCGGCATCGTGGTGGGCCTGCCGGGCGCCGTCCTGACGCTCTTCAGCCAGATGCAGAGCGGCGCGATGTCCCTGCTCAAGATCCTCTTCCTGTCGGCCTTCATGCTCGTGGTCGTTGCCTTCATCGTCTACATGGAGCGGGCGCAACGGCGTATCCCGGTGCAGTACGCCAAGCGGATCGTCGGCCGGCGCCAGTACGGCGGGCAGAGCACCTACCTGCCCCTGCGGGTGAACACCGGCGGCGTGATTCCGGTCATCTTCGCGAGTTCCGTCGTCACTGTGCCGGCCACCGTCGCGGGAATGATCCAGTACGAACCGATCCAGCGGATCGCCACCGCGCTGCAGTGGGGCCAGCCGATCTACTACCTGTTCTACGTGACGGCGATCATCTTCTTCTCGTACTTCTACGTCTCGATCATCTTCAATCCGAACGATCTTGCCGAGAACATGCGCAAGTACGGCGGGTTCATTCCCGGCATCCGCTCCGGCAGGCGCACTTCGGAGTACATCGACAAGGTGCTGACGCGGTTGACCCTGGTCGGTTCTCTCTACCTGGCGGGCGTTTCGGTGTTGCCGGAGTTCCTGATCGCCGGCTTCAAGGTCGGTGGGCTTCCGTTCGTTGGCGCTACCCTGGACCGGGTCGCGCCGCTCTGGCTGACCGAGGGCATGGGGATCAACTTCTACTTCGGCGGCACGTCGCTCCTGATCGTCGTCAGCGTGGCGATGGACACCCTGCAACAGATCGAGAGCCAGCTCGTGATGCGCAACTACGAGGGCTTCATGAAGCGGGGCCGGATTCGAGGCCGCCGTGGGTGATTCTCTCCGCATCGTGCTGCTCGGAGCGCCGGGTTGCGGCAAGGGAACCCAGGCCGCGCGCCTGGAAGTGTCGCTCGGCGTGCCGGCCATCTCGACCGGCGACATGCTGCGGGCCGCGGTGGCGGCTGGCAGCGAGTTGGGTCAGCGGGTGGAGGGTGTGATGGCGTCCGGCGCCCTGGTCGACGACGACTTGATGGCCGACGTGGTCCGGGACCGTCTGGCTCAGGACGACGCCGCGGGTGGGTTCCTGCTCGACGGCTATCCGCGCACCGCGCCGCAGGCCGGGACCCTCGAGGAGATCCTGAACGGTCGCAAGCTCGACCATGTGGTGACGATCGATGTTCCCGACGAGGTGCTGGTTCAGCGCATTGTCCTGAGGGGCCGCGGCGCGGATGACCAGGAAGAAGTCGTGCGCGAACGGCTACAGGTGTACGCCGCGCAGACGGAACCCCTGATCGCTCACTACGACCGCCTCGGCCTGCTGCGCCGGGTCAACGGCAACGTCGGCATCGAACAGGTGACTGCGGCGATCGAGTCGGCGCTGGCCGAAGGCAGAGCCGCCTGATGGTGACTCTCAAGACACAGGAGGAGCTCGACCTGATGGAGCGCGCCAACCGCATCGTTCTGGAGGTGCTGGCCTCCCTGGAACGGCGGCTGCGGGCCGGAGTCACCACGCGCGAACTCGATGCTCATGCGGAGGCCTCGATCCGCGAGCGTGGCGGCCGGCCGGCCTTTCTCGGTTACCGGGGGTTTCCGGCCACCCTGTGCACCTCGGTGAACGACGTGATCGTCCACGGCATCCCGAGTGATGTGCCTCTCGAGGATGGAGACATCGTCAGCATCGACTGCGGGGTGGAGTTTTCGGGTTACTATGGCGATGCTGCGCGCACGTACCGTGTAGGTGCGGTCTCGGAGCAGGCCGCACGCTTGCTGGAAGTCACTCGCCGGGCCCTGGATGTGGCCTTGGACTGCGTGGCGCCTGGCAGGTCGCTGCACGACATCGGTCGGGCGGTTGAGCGGTACGTCAAGGATCGCGGGTACTCCGTGGTCCGTGATTTCGTCGGTCACGGCATCGGTTCAGCACTTCACGAGGAACCGGAAGTGCCGAACTACCGCCGGCGGGGTCGTGGCATCGAGTTGCGGTCAGGCATGGTCTTGGCGATTGAGCCGATGGTCACCGCCGGAAGCCGGGCCGTGAAGATGGATGGAGACGGTTGGACGGCGAGAACGAAGGATGGATCGTTGTCGGCTCACTTCGAGCACTCGGTCGCGGTGACGGAGGCCGGAGCGCGCGTACTGGGCCTGGCGGCTTGAACCAAAGAGGAAGCAAGAGGGCGAAGGGATATTGGGCGTGAAGAAAGAAGAGGCGATCGAAGTCGAGGCAATGGTGGTGGAGACACTGCCGAACGCAGTCTTCAAGGTCGAGCTTGACAACAAGCACCAGGCCTTGGCCCACATCTCGGGCAAGATGCGAAAGCACTTCATCCGGATCCTCCCGGGCGATCGCGTCCTGGTCGAACTTTCGCCCTACGACCCCGGCCGTGGCCGGATCGTGTACAGGTTGCGGACCTGACGGCCGGTTTCGAATCGAAGGAGATCCATCATGAAGGTGCGAGCGTCAGTAAAGAGGATGTGCGTGAAGTGCAAGGTGGTCCGGCGTCGCGGTGTGATCCGCGTCATCTGTGAGAACCCAAAGCACAAGCAACGGCAAGGCTGAGCAGGACGGGAGAGAGCTGGAATGGCGAGAATCGCAGGGATCGATCTACCGCAGAACAAGCAGGTCGGCATCGGCCTCACCTACATCTACGGCATCGGCCGCTCTCGGGCGCTGGTGCTGCTGGATCAGGCGGGTGTCGCCGCCGAGGTCAAGGTCAGGGACCTGACCGAGGACGAGACCGGGCGTATTCGCCGGGTCGTTCAGGAGGCGGGGTCGGTCGAGGGAGACCTGCGCAAGGAAGTGACCCAGAGCATCAAGCGCCTGATGGAGATCGGCAGCTACCGCGGTGTCAGACACCGCAAGGGTCTGCCGGTTCGTGGCCAGCGCACGCACACCAACGCGCGCACCCGCAAGGGACCGCGGCGGGCTACCGTGGCCGGCAGGAAGAAGGTCGGGAAGTAGGCGAGAGAGGGATACCTGGATGGCAAAAGCGAGGAAGAAGGAAAAGCGCGTCGTGCCCCACGCCGTGGCGCACGTCAATGCGACCTTCAACAACACACTGGTCTGCATCAGCGATCCGGACGGCAATGTCCTGACCTGGTCGTCGTCGGGCCGAAACGGTTTCAAGGGGTCCCGCAAGGGAACGCCCTTCGCGGCTCAGGTGGCCGCGCAGGCGGTGGGCTATCAGGCCAAGGACCTTGGCGTGCGGTCGGTCGACGTGTTGGTCAAGGGGCCGGGAGGCGGTCGCGAATCGGCAGTCAGGGCCCTGCAGGCCACCGGCATCAGCATCCGATCGATCCGTGACGTGACCCCAATACCACACAACGGCTGCCGTCCTCGCAAGCGGCGTCGGGTCTGAACCCGGCGTTTCGCCGCTGGACCGCACCGAGACATCACACGTTTCCACCTGGAACGCAATCGAGATAGTAGGAGTCAACATGCTCTGGAAGGGATTTCAACGCCCGAAGCGGATCGAGATCGATACCGAGACTCTGACCGACACGTACGGCAGATTCACGGCCCAGCCGTTTGAACGCGGCTTCGGCGCCACCGTGGGCAACGCATTGCGGCGTAGCCTCCTGTCGGCAATCGAGGGCGCCGCGATTACCGCGGTGCGGATCGAGGGCGCACTGCACGAGTTCTCTTCACTCGAAGGGGTGGTCGAGGACACGACGGACATCATTCTGAACCTGAAACAGGTGCCTCTGCGGTCCTTCGACGACAC
This sequence comes from Acidobacteriota bacterium, assembly GCA_021296535.1. Classification (GTDB taxonomy): domain Bacteria; phylum Acidobacteriota; class Thermoanaerobaculia; order Multivoradales; family Multivoraceae; genus Multivorans. The sequence continues at coordinate 13,417 of JAGWAG010000009.1, forward strand.
GACACGCGTGATCACGCTGGACGTGTCAGGGCCGCGCGAGGTGACCGCCGCCGACTTCAACGGCGACCCGAGCGTCGAGATCCGCGACCCGAAGAGCAAGGTGGCGACTCTGAACGAACGGGGTCGGCTCCGCCTCGAGGCGCAGGTCAAGAACGGACGCGGCTACGTCGGCGCCGACCGAAATCTCGACGAGTCGATGGGAATCGGCTGGATTCCGCTCGACTCGGTCCATAGCCCGGTGAAGCGGGTGAATTATCGCGTCGAGTCGGCGCGCCTCGGCCGGACCACCGACTACGAGCGACTGATCGTCGAGGTCTGGACGGACGGAACGGTGACACCGGAAGAGGGGATCTCCCGGGCCGGCGCCCTGCTGCGCGATCATCTGGCCATCTTCATCGACGCCGAGGAGAGCCTGGTCGTCGAAGCAGCGGCTGAGGAGGAAGTCGACGGGAGCGATCTCAGCGCCATGCTCCGGAAGGAAATCGACGATCTGGACCTGAGCGTTCGTTCGGCGAACTGCCTGAGGAACGCGAACATCAATACGGTGGCCGACCTCGTCGCGCGGAGCGAGAAGGAGATGCTCGAGACGAAGAACTTCGGCCGCAAGTCGCTCGAAGAGATCCAGGAAGTGCTCGACCGGATGGGACTGTCCTTCGGCATGGAAGTTCCTGAGAACGCGGAGACCAGCGTCCAGGCCTGAGGGCCGCGGACCGCTTTCGAGCTTCCCCGGGAAGGAGCGATCATGCGTCACGGAGTTGGCTACAAGAAACTGGGTCGGACCACGGCCCACCGACGGGCAATGTTCCGCAACATGCTCGCCTCGCTGGTCGATCACGGCCGGATCCAGACCACCCTCGCCAAGGCCAAGGCCCTGCGCCCGGTCGCCGAGAAGCTCATCACCCGCAGCCGCGAGGACTCCGTCCACGCCCGGCGCCTGGTCCGCCGCTGGCTTCCCAACCGCGACCACGTCAAGAAACTCTTCGACGAAATCGGCCCCCGCTACGCCGACCGCCCCGGCGGCTACCTCCGCATCACGAAGCTCGGCCCGCGCCGCGGCGACGCCGCCGAACGCGCCGTCATCGAGTTCGTCGACACCGACGAGTAGGGAGACACTGGGTGCGCCGGCCTTCTGGCCGGCATCCGGGCGCCGTCGTGCGTCGGCGTGCGCTGGCGTGGCGGCGTCGGTTGGACCCGCCTGCAGCGGGCCGAAGGAGGGGGTCCCTGCGGGGCGTCATCCGTGCGCCCGATGACGGACGCACGGACTGATTCACGGGTGGCGCGGATCGCGCCACCCGGGTTCGCACTTTCTGAGTAGATGAGAAGGTGAGTGCTCGCTGCGGTCGGCTGCGCTCCGGTTTGGGTCGGACGATGTGTGGGCGTCGGCCGTCGCTTGCCGACAGCCCGCAGGGACCCCCTCCTTCGGCCCCCTGCAGGCTGGACGTCGCCGCGTGCTGAGCGCGTGCCGGCTGACGTCCCCGTCGTTGCCAAGTTCGCTCGCAGGTAGAAGTGGCGGTTGCAGTAGAGAGCTAAGACTCAGCGCCGGCCGTCCTCTGGGTGCGCGGACCTTCTGGTCCGCATCCGGGCCGAGCCACCGAGTGCCGAATCTGCGGTTCGCTTCAGCGCCGTCACCTGAATCGCCTCGAGACAATGGACCTTGTTGAGGCGGAGTCGCTCAGCCCTATTCGCGATGGTCACGAACAAATGTCGGGGCTCCGAGTTGGATCTGCTCGGTCTATCTGCGGTTAGCCGCCACTTCGCACTTGTACGTCCGGCTTGGCTTGGCGGTGCCATCGGTGGCGGGTGAGAAGTCTGCAGCTCGCTGAGGACGATCGAGAGAATGCTACTCTCGAGCAGATGGCGACACACGGAATGGACCTCACGTATCAGGTCCGACGAACGAAGGATGATTTGTCTTCGTTGCTGGACGCAATGGACAATGCCATGCGACGAAGGCGATCACGGCACCGGTCCGATCTGGAAAACCAGTCAGACTAGTTGCCAGACTCGCGATAGAGACATGCATACCATCTGTACTTCTCGGGGCACAATCGAGATCGTTGAAGACCAACAGGGCCAGCCGGCCAAGAACCCTTGGCCAAGGCCCGTAGACGTCCGCTTGCGGTACCAGTTGAAACCGTCCCCGAGACAGCCCCTTTCCGTGGAGATCACTGGACGGCATCTCTTTTCCCTCGGTGGCATCGAGAAGCTGACTCTGGAGCACTCTACGTATTCACTATGGCGATTTCGAGATCACCTTCGCACGAACCTCCGGCTACTGGAAGAAGTTGGTCGACCTTCGTTCTCTTCGGCACAGTGTCATTGTGGGACTTCGGAAATCATCTTACGGTGAGACGGTTACGTGGGCCGAGTTCAATGAGATAGTGGAGTTGCTGGAGTCGTTCGTGGGTTGGGTCGACCACTGTGTTTCTCCAGTGTTCCATATCAAGGGCTACAGAAACGGGCGACTTGCTTACAGAGGATACGAACTGCATCCGTATGCGACCGCTCCGAGAGACCGGTTCTCTTGGCTGCCAAAGTATGGGCCCGATGAAACGAGCGCAGTTCACGGGGATATGGTCAGTCACGCCTTTACAGTCTTCTCGGACGCATGGGCAGCGAACCGAGCGAGTCGAGGTGTCCTCCACATCGCTCTACAGATGCTCAGGAGCAAGGAGAAGGGCGGACCGGGGTCTTCGCCGTCCATACTCTACTTGCGTGACGCGTTCGGTGCCATCAGTATCCTGACGAGTATTCTGGTTGGACCGAATCCGAGGGGAGGCCGCCGTCAGACGATGATCGACTGCCTGGGGCACCTCGAGGTCCCGGATGAGATTCCAGATCCCGAGAGCAGACGGTATCTTTCGAAGAATCACCAGGAGCTTTGGTCAGCCAGGAATGGCGTTGTTCGAGAATCAGAGAGAAGGAAAGGAACGCTGGCTCGGCCGCTGGCGAATGTCCAGAACTGGCTGCTTCACCTCGACGATCCCAGTAACTCGGCTCGCCTACTGGAACTTGGGAGTCCGAGACAGAGCTACTTCGTTGAAGTCACGACGTGGCTTGCAGATCTCATGTCTATGAGGGCTGTGGGCTATGAGGGCACCTACTTTAGCCGTCTGACGGGAAGCGTCGAAGCCGTGCCGTGGATTGCTGAGTGCCAGTGGAGTCGCTAGCACCGTGGCTGGGTGCGTTCGTCGTTTACGACTCGGTAGGCTCCCGGCACGTTCCTCGCGGCCCGGCGAATTCGATAGCCCCGCGCCGGGAATGCTCGGGGCTGCTCCGAGGGACTGTGAGCGGCTCGGTTCGAGCGCAAGCCAGGAGGGATGACCTTCTAGAAGTGCTGGTTGCCGAGTTCTGTCCGACGACCTCCAGCCTGCTGCGGTCCGGGGAGAGGGTCCCAGGGGGCTGTCGGCAATCGACGGCCCATGTCCCCTCACTGGCCGACACCAAACCGGAGCGCAGCCGACCGAAGCGAGCGCAACCCTCCCTTTTCACCCGGAAAGCGCGAGCGGCCCCTGGGACCCTCTCCCCGGACCGCAGCAGGCGGGTGCGTCCTCCGCCCGTCCTCCGCCCGTCCTCCGCGCGCACGGTGCGGCACAGCCGCGCCTCCGAATCCGCTCCGCTCCGGCTAGTCCTCTTCTTCCGCCCGTTTCGCTTCGGCGATGATCTTCTCCTGGATCTGGCGGGGGACTTCCTCGTAGTGGGAGAAGCCCATCGTGAAGCTGGAGCGGCCCTGGGTCATTGAGCGCAGGGCGGGGGCGTAGGTCAGCATTTCGGCCATGGGGACGGTGGCCTTGACGATCTGGGCGCTGCCCTTGGCTTCCATGCCCTGGGGACGGCCCCGGCGAGAGGAGAGGTCGCTCATGATGTCGCCCATGAAGTCCTCGGTCGTGTTGATGTCGACCTGCATGACGGGTTCGAGGAGAGTGGGGGCGGCCTTTGCCATCGCGTCCTTGAAGGCCAGGGAGCCGGCTACCTTGAAGGCCATTTCCGACGAGTCGACGTCGTGGTACTTGCCGTCCTGGAGGCGGACCCGGAAGTTGCCGACCGGGTAGCCGGCCAGGTAGCCGCGTGCGGCCGCTTCGAGCAGGCCTTTCTCGACGGCGGGGCGGTAGTTCTGGGGGATCGAGCCGCCGAAGATCTCGTCGACGAACTCGTAGTCCTCCGGTGTGGCGACCGGTTCCATCGTGATCGTGCAGTCGGCGAACTGGCCGCGGCCGCCGCTCTGCTTCTTGTGCCGGCCGTGGCCGACCGCGGGCCTTCTGATCGCTTCGCGGTAGGGCACCTTGGGTGGGTGCAGGATGACCTCGACCTTGGAGCGAGCCTTCAGCTTCGAGACCGCGATCTCGACGTGGAGCTGGCCGGCGCCCGAGAGCAGGAACTCGCCCGTCTGCGGGTCGCGGCCGGCGCGCAGGCTCGGATCCTCCTCGACCAGCCGGAGCACCGCCTCGCCGATCTTCTCTTCGTCGCCCTTCGTCTTCGGCTCGATCGCGAACGAGATCGCGGCGACCGGTGGGTTGGGGAAGCCGAGGTGCAGGGGCCGTTCACGGCTCGTGATCGAGTCACCGGTGACGCTGCTCTTGAGCTTCGCCACGCCGCCAATGTCGCCCTCGACGAGTTGAGGCACGTCCTGGCCGGTCTTGCCCTGCATGTGCATCAGGTGGCCGACGCGCTCTGCCCCCTCACGCCGGGCGTTCCAGTAGCTCGTGTCGGAGGTCATGCGGCCCGCGGCCACGCGGAGCAGGGAGATGCGCCCGGTGAAGGGGTCGTTCAGCGTCTTGAAGACGATCGCGCTGACCGGCGCGCCGTCGCCGCGCTCGATCTCCACGGGCTCTCCGCCGATGCCGGTGGCCGGCATCGGCGGCGCGCCTGCGGGCGACGGCAGCAGCTTGACCACCGCGTCGAGCAGGGCCGAGTTGCCGATGCCGTGACCGGCGGAGGACATCGTGACCGGGAACAGCGCCCGGTTCCTGATCGCATTCTTGAGGCCCTCGACCAACTGGTCCTGATCGAGGTCGCCCTGATCGAAGTAGGCCTCCATCAAGTCGTCGTCGCTCTCGGCGACCGCTTCCGTGAGCTTGCCTCGCCACTCGTCGATCTGTCCTTCGAGTTCGGCCGGAGGTTCCGAGAGCTTGCTGCGGCCGGCGCCGTCCCGGTCGTAGACATAGGCCTTGCGGCTGAGCAGGTCGACCACGCCGGTGAAGTCCTTGCCGTCGCCGATCGGGATCTGCACGGGCAACGCCATGCGGTCGAAGTTCTGCTGCAGTTCGGCGATACAACCCTCGAAGTCGATGTTCTCGCGGTCCATCTTGGTCAAGTGCAGCATGACCGGCTGGTCGATTCCCGCCGCGATCTCCCAGGCCTTCTCGGCCATGACCTGCGTCGGCGAGGCGGCGTTCAGGCACAGCAGGGCGGCATCTGCCGCCCGCATGCCCGAGCTGGTCTCGTGGACGAAGATTCCGGAGCCCGGACAGTCAATCAGGTTGACCTTGTGCTCGCTCGAGCCGTCCGACCAGGGCGCGTAGCAGACGGCGAGGCCGATCGAGATGCCGCGACGAATCTCTTCGTCGTCGAAGTCCGTGACCGTGTTGCCGTCCTCGACCCGGTTCTGCCGGTTGAAGACGCCGCCGGTGTAGAGGAGGCCGGCGAGCAGCGTCGTCTTGCCGGTGTCGTTGTGTCCGACGACGGCGAGGTTGCGTATCTGGTCCGAACTTTCGAGTTGCATCGACGCTCCCGTCACTGGCGTACGCGGGCCTTGTGTGGGAGCCCGCTCGGGTCGCGGTTGGTCGGGATCCGGCATCCCTGCGGGACGCGGATCTCAGGCTTGGAAACAGCCGCAGAAGATACCACGCAACCGGGCCGGCGAGCGCCGCCGCGCCGGCCGTCACCCGGCCGTCACCCGGCCGGCTGAACCTCGATCGTTCCCAGGTCCTCGAGTTGCGGTGCGAGTGCGGAGGCCGGACCAACCGCGGTCACGACCAGCCGGTCCGGGAAGAGATGGCGCCGGCAGACGTCGTGGACCTCTTGTCGGGTCGTGGCGCGGATCCGGTCGGGCCAGAGTTCGTACTCGTCATGTTCCAGGTCGAAGGTAGCGAGCGCCTGCAGCCGGGAAGCGAGATTCTGGATCGTCTGCAAGGTGTAGGGGAACACGCCGACCAGGTAGTTGCGGGCGTCGTCGAGTTCCGCCTGGCTCGGCGGTTCACTTCGGAGACGCTCCAGTTCGCCGACGATCTCCCGACAGGCTGCGCCGGTTACCTCGTTGGCCACCGCCGTTCCTATGACGAACGGTCCCGGGCCCCGGCGGGAACTGAAACTGCTGGAGACGCCGTAGGTGTAGCCGTGCCGCTCTCTCAGGCTGAGATTCAGACGGCTGATGAACTTGCCCCCGAGGATGGAGTTGGCAACCTGGATCGGGATGCGGTCGGGATGGCGGCGCGGTATCCCGACGTGGCCGACGCGCAACTGCGTCTGCGCGGCGTCGGGGCGGTCCACGATCACGACGCGGCGGCCCTCTGTCGTCGGGCTGGGCGGTGCGAGACCGGCCGGCTCGTCGTCGAAGCGCTTGCCGTGGGATCGAAGCTGGCATTCGATCTTCTCCTCGATCGCCTCGCGTACCCGCCCCGACCCCAGGTCGCCGACCGCGATCAGGTGGCAGGATCGCGCGGCGACCGCTCCCTCATGGAACGCCACGATTTCGCTTCGGGTGATGGCCCGGGTCGTTTCGTGATCGCCGATCGCCGCCTTGCCGTAGGGCGTCGGGTCGTAGACGGCGTGCGCGAAGGCTGCCCGGGCCAGACTCGAAGGGTCGCTGCGCCGCCGGTCGAGTTCGGCGAGCCGGCGCCGGCGGGCGCGTTCGATCTCCTCCGCGCTGAAGGTCGGTTGCAGGGCGGCCTCGGCGACCAGCTCCAGACCGGTGGCGACATCCTCCGAGCGGATCGTCGTGCCGATTCCCGCCATCTCCCACGAGCAGGAAGACGAGACGCCGGTCCCCAGGTCCTCGGCCGCGGCAGCGAACTCGAGCGCCGTGCGCCGGCTCGTGCCCTTGCTGCGAAGTCCTGCCGTGAACGAGGCGAGCCCTGCCAGGTGGGGAGGATCGAGTTCGCTGCCGCCGGGCAGGAGCAGCGTGGTGGTGACGAGATCGCGTCCGGGGACGTCGATCGTCCATAGCCGGACGCCGGACCCGAGCCGCTCCTGTTCGAACGGGGGGAAGGCGCAGGGCCGGCTGCGTGCCGGGGCGGGAGGCCGGCTGCGGTCGAGCGTCGCGGTGGTCGCGGTATTCACGCCTTGGGCACCACGACGACGGCTGCGCGACGCTCCTGGCCGAGAGTGCGCTCGGCCAGGTCGCGAATCTGCTCTGCATCGACGCGGAGCAACCGATCCGGTTCGGTCCAGGCGAGGGCGGGATCGCCGAGGTAGGTCGCCGCCGCGGACAGCCGGTCGGCGCACAGGGCGAGATCCTGTTCACTGTCGCGATAGTCGAGCAGCAGGATCCGCCGCGCCCGCTCGAGTTCGGACTCGGTCGGACCCTTCACCCGAATCGCTTCGACGTGCTCGAGGACAGCCTGCTCGACGGCCTCGGCGTTGCCCAGAGGATCAGGTTCGCGGCTCTGGCAGGTGGCGACGACGGCGAACATGGCGGAAATCTCCGTCGGCAGGATCATCGCGGACACGGACTGCGCGATCTGGCGCTCGTAGACCATGTCGCGGTGGAGCCGGCTCATCATCCCGGACGAGAGGATCGTCGCCAGCATCGCACCGGCATGCCAGTCGTCGCTGCCGTAGCCGTCCAGACACCAGGCGGAGTAGGAGCGGGGCAGCTCGATCGTGTCCTCGAGGATCTCCCGCGTCGTCCCTTGAGGGCCGATTTTGGCCACCGGGTCGATGTCCGGCGCCTGGGGCAGCGGTCCGGCCGGGATGTCTTCGAAGTAGCGCCGAGCCTGATCGAGGGCGCCGGCGCTGTCGATGTCGCCGGCCAGGGTCAGGACCGCGTTGTTCGGCCGGTACCAGGTGCGGAAGAAGTCCCGGACCCCGTCGAGGGTCGCTGCCTCGAGGTCCTCCATGTAGCCGATCACCGGCCAGGCATACGGATGGTTGCTGCCGTCGCTCTGGCGGTAGAGGAGTTCGCTGAGCCGTTCGATGGCAAGCCCGTAGGGCTGGTTGTCGACGCGCTGCAGCCGCTCGTTCATCACCACGGAGAGCTGGTTCTCGAACTTCTCCTGAGTCAGGGCCTCGAGCAGGAAACCGAGACGGTCGGATTCCAGCCACAGGCCGAGCTCGAGATGGTTGGAGGGCAGCGTCTCGTAGTAGTTCGTGCGGTCGTACCAGGTCGAGCCGTTGGCGACGCCGCCGACGCTCTGGATGTGCTCGAAGTGTCCGTTCTCGGAGACGTGCGCTGAGCCCTGGAACAGCATGTGTTCGAACAGGTGGGCCAGTCCGGTGCTGCCGGTGACCTCGTTCTTCGAGCCGACGTGGTACCAGATGTTCACGGCGGCCAGCGGCAGGCGCCGGTCTTCGTGAAGCACGACGCGCAGGCCGTTGGCGAGTTCGTGCTGCTCCAGGTGCCGGGTCATGTGCGAGGCGTTCCGAGGTCGGTTCTTTGGCGCGTGCGCCAGGGCAAGCGCGAGGGTTGGTCGCGTAGTGTATGCGCCGCTTGTCTTACGCTCGGTTTCCGTCTAGCATCGCTCGTCGATGGATGACTTCCTGACCGAGCGGCAGAAGCAGATTCTCGACTTCGTGTGCGAGTTCGTTTCTGCGCGGGGCGTAGCTCCCACGCACCTGGAGATCCGGCGCCGGTTCGGCTACCGCTCCTACGGCACTGTCCACAAGCACCTCAAGCTGCTGCGGCAGAAGGGCTACCTTCGGGGCGGCTGGAACCAGAAGCGCGGCCTCGAACTGACCGAGAAGACGCTCCGTTCCCGTCGTTCGGCGCCTTTCGCCGTTCCCTTCCACGGCCGGATCGCGGCCGGACAGCCGATCGAGGCGGTGGCCGGCGTAGACGACCTGTCCGTCCCCGAGCACCTGCTCACCGGGGGTGCTGCCGGCCGGCACTATGTGCTCCAGGTGGAAGGCGACTCGATGGTCGACGACGGCATCTGTGACGGCGACCTGGTGGTCATCGCCAGGCGGGAAGAGGCCCACGCCGGTGAGTTGATCGTCGCCCTCGTCAATGACGAGGCGACCCTCAAGCGGTACTACCCCGAAGGTGCGACGGTTCGGCTGCAGCCGGCGAACGGGGAGATGGAGCCCATCTACGTGCCCGCTGATCAACTGAGCGTTCAGGGCGTGGTCGTCGGGCTGATGCGCCGCTATTGAGGGCCGTGCGGGCGATTGCCCGCCGGCGTCAACTGGCGGCTGGCGCTGCCCTGGGTCACGCCGTAGTACGACAGGATGCCGTCGACGATGGCCTCGGCGACGCGCTGCCGGTAGGCGCGGGTTTTCATCAGTCGGCGATCCTGCTCGTTGCCCAGGTTGCCGACCTCGAGCAGGATCTTGGCGGGTACGCGGTTGAAGCGGAGCTGCGCCGGCACGTAGACCCGGCGCCCCTGGAAGATCCGGTCCCGGATCGGACGGTTGTGATGGATCGCCAGGTCCGCGTCCCTGAAGCTGGCCAGCATGTGTTCGGCCAGATCGCGCGACAGCCCCTTGCTCGTGGTCCGTTCGTTGCGCGTGAAGGAAACCCGCGGCGCCGCTCTGACTTCGCGGCGGGAGGTGTAGGGAGCTCCACTCTTGCCGTAGTTGTTCGTGATGCCGACCAGTCCCGGAATGTAGACCATTGCGCCTCGAAGCGTTGGGTGCAGAGAGTCCGCGTGAATCGAGATGAAGATCACCTGGCCGGGGTCGATTCCCGCCTTTCGACGTTGGTCGTAGACCCAGTTCGCCAGGTACCAGCGGAAGTTCGTTGCCACCCTGGCGTCGTCGATCCGGTAGGGCGGATTCGTCAGCACGGCGTGGCCCCGGGACTTCGGCAGCACGTCGGCGTCGGCGATCCGGAACGTCGGGCCCTCGCGGGTCGTGGGCACGACGGTGGCCGCGGTACGGCTTTCGAGCACCTTCTTGGTCCGCAGCATGATGTCGTAGACGTAGTTGCTCTCCCACAGGCCGCCTACCGGAGCACCGATGTCCCGGCCACCGTGGCCGGCGTCGAGCACCACGGTCACGCCGTCGAGGTCCAGCGCCAGCACCTCGTTCTCGATTTGCTCTCCGGCGGCGCGTTGCGCCTCCCACTCCACGCGGCGCGGATGGTCCGGCGGCAAGTAGCGCGCCGAGAGCAGGTCGATGGGGATTCTGACCTCGTAGCCGACCGGCAAGTCCCTGACGTCGCCGATCCTGTTGCGCTGCTTGATCTCCCGCACCAGTTCGTTCACGTCGCTGGCGAAAAGACGGCCGGTGAATCGCATGACGACGCTCGAGTAGAGGGCCTCGCCCGCCTTCAGCCGGTAGCTCGCGTACTTGCCTTTCTCGTCCGATCCGTAGCCGGCGAAGGGTGTCGCTTCGGACCTGGCGGGGACGGTCGCCGTTCGGGGCGCCGGCGCGGGCAGCATGCCGGCAAAGGGTTCGGTGAGGAGGCGGCGAGGGACGAGGATGGTCTGGCCGGGACGGATCACGTTGCTGGTCAGGCTGTTCGCCTGCCGCAGCACCCGGTGGTTCTCGCCGGAGCCCGTGAACCACTCGGCGATGCTCCACAGGCTCTCCGCATCGCGGCCGCGCCGGGAAGACGACACCTTGTGCTTCCAGCCGTCGGCTACCGCCTGGTCCTTCGGCAGCAGGGCACGAATCGTCACCTGCTGGCTTGCCTTCGGCAGCAGATCGAAGGGAATCCTGTAGCGGACACCGCGCTTCAGGCGCCGTACGCCGCCGTTGGCGCGGCTAAGCGCCGAGGAGTGCCTCGCGTTGCCGCAGAGTCGCTGCGCGAAGGCGAGCAGGCCTTCGTTGGCGCGCGGCTTCGCCTCGATGTGAATCCTGCCGTTTCCAGTCATCACGGCGACCGGCGTCGGCGAACCGATCTCGGGTACCGCGACCCGCTTCGTCGCCCCTGCCCCCGCCGCTGGCAGGACAAGAGCGAGAGCCGCGGCGCAGACGATCGTCGTGCGGACCTTCATGGAATCGCCTCCGGGTTGCACTCGAAACCGATGGTCAGTTCGACCGCTCTCGCTGCCCGCAGAGCCATCGCGTCGGCGAAGGGCGGGGCGAGGATCTGAAGACCCAGGGGAAGGCCTCGCCTGTCAAGACCGCACGGTACCGAGACTCCGGGAATCCCGACCAGGCTGGGCGGCGTGGTGAAGACATCGGACAGATACATGGCCAGTGGGTCGTCCACCCGTTCTCCGCGGGCGAAGGCGCCCGAGGGACAGGTTGGAGTCACCAGGAGGTCGACGGCTTCGAAGGCCTCCGCGAACTGCTGCCGCATCGCCCCGGCGATGCGGGCGGCGCGGCCGTAGTAGGCGTCGTAGTAGCCGGAGGAGAGCGCGAACGTACCCAGAATGATCCGGCGCTTGACCTCGCTGCCGAAGCCCTCGCTCCGGCTGTCGGTGTACATCCTCTGGAGGGAACGGGCGCTGGCGGCCCGGTGTCCATACCGACTGCCGTCGAAGCGGGCCAGGTTCGCGCTGGCCTCGCTGTTGGCGAGTACGTAGTAGGTGGCCACCGCCGCGTCGATCAAGGGAATGCTCACCTCGGCCAGCCGGGCGCCGGCTGTCTCGAGTGCGTCGAGCGCCTGCTGATAGCCCTCCGCTGCGTCCTCGTCCAGTGCCGAGGTCCGGACTTCCCGGATCGTGCCTACCGTCAGGCCTTCGATGCCGTCTTCGATCGATTCGAGATAGTCCTCGACCGGCAGTTCGCTGCACGTGGAATCGCGGGGGTCGGGGCCGGCGATGGCGCCGAGCGCCAGCGCGGCGTCCCGCACGTTTCGGGCGAGGGGTCCGATCTGGTCGAGAGACGAGGCGAAGGCCACGAGGCCGTAGCGGGAAACGCGGCCGTAGGTTGGCTTGACGCCGACGACACCGCAGAAAGCGGCTGGTTGCCGGATCGAGCCTCCGGTATCGGAGCCCAGGGCAAGAGGCACCTCGGTCGCCGCGACCGCGGCCGCGGAACCTCCGCTCGAACCACCGGGCGCCATGTCCAAATCCCAGGGATTGCGGGTGTCGGCTAGGCCTGAGTTCTCGCACGAAGAACCCATCGCGAACTCGTCCATGTTCACGCGGCCGACCGGCACGGCGTCGGCAGCCAGCAGACGCTCCACGGCTCCGGCGGTGTAGGGCGCGCGATAGCTGGAGAGGATTCGGGAGCCGCAGTTCAACTCGTGTCCGGCCAGCGACAGGTTGTCCTTGAGCGCCGTGGGCACACCGGCCAGAGGGCCGAGGGATTCCCCGGAATCGCGGCGACGGTCGATGTCGGTCGCCCGCTCGACCGCCTGGTCCCGCCAGACTTCGAGGAAGGCTCCCACCGAAGAGTCGACCTGGTCGATGCGCGCGAATGCCTGCTCGACCGTTTCGACGGCGGTGCGCTCACCCGATCGGACGGCGCCTGCCAGCGCTTCAGCGGTCATCGTCGGCCTCACTCGGCGCCGCCGGGTGTTGCCTTGACCTGTGGCACGAGAAGGAAACGGTCGAGGGAGGCGGGTGCGTTGTCCAGAAAGTCGTCGAGAAGCGGGCGGCCTTCCGCCGGCACATCGTTGGCGTCGCCGGCCCCCTCCGGTTCGCTGTCGTCCAACGGAGCGGCCTCCGCGCTGAACGCACTGAGCTGGTCGATGTAGTCGACGATCTCGGAAAGCTGGGACGCGAACCTCGCTTCCTCAGCGGCCGAGAGCCGCAGTCTCGCCAGTTCAGCTATCCGCCGAACCTCCTCGACATCTAGAGACACTTCGCCATAAGTCTAGCATTCCGTGCGTTTAGGTAGCCGAGATGTGGCGGAGGGAAGCGTCTCTACTCCGGCGCCGGACTGGCGCTTGCCAGGGTCTCGATCGCCTGCAGCGTGAACGTCTCTCCGTTCATCTCGACCTCGGCACCCGGCTCGGATCCCAGCAGCTTGAGGGCGAGATCGGATTCGTACGAGATGATTCCGCGCTCGGGGGCGCTCTCCCAGGGGCCGAGGATGGCCAGAGTGCGCTGCTCGCCGCTTTCGGACTCCAGGATCGCCTGGTTGCCGATTCGGAGCTTGTCGCAGGCGGCGGCGGCGAGGTCGATTGGCGTGGAACGCTGGAGGTCCTGTTGCAGTTCGGTGGCCAGGGAAGTCAGGTACTCGTGGCGCTGGCGCGCGGACTTGTACTCGAAGTTCTCTCGGAGGTCGCCCAGGGCACGCGCTTCCTCGATCGCCTTGCGATTGGCGGGCAACTCCTGCTCGACCAGCTCGCGCAACCTTTCCCGCTTAGCGGCGATCGAAGCCGGCAGGGCGTAGAGATCGTCGTCGTCGTCCTGGTCAGCCAGCAGGTCGGGGAACTTCAGGTGCAGCGCCGTGAGCAGAGGCTCCCGCCGGTAGTCCTCGAGCGCCGCGTGGCGTATCGAGACCTCGGCTTGCCGAGCCTCCTCCAGGGTCAGTTCGGGCAGCAGCTTGGGCACGGTACCGCCGGAGTCGAAGAGTGCCTTGAGGCGGAGTCGAAACGGAGCGAAGGCTTCGTTCCTCAGGGCTTGAATCAACAGATTGAGGAGACGGTTCTGCCGGCCGTCGCGCAGTGCCGGGTCGGTCGCGGCCCCCTCCGCCAGCCAGGTGAAGGCGGCCGGCGTGCGGTGCGGCTGGACCTGAGCGCGCGCCGCGCAGCGGCGCAGCAACTCCTCGTCGATCAACTCGGCGATCGTGCCGATCGCCTTCGTGTCGGTCTCCAGGAGGAAGCGTTTCTCAAGCACGTCGCGCCAGTCACTGCGACAGTCGGGCAGGACACGGTAGGCCTGTTCACGTGGTCCTCGCGGGTCGATCGACGCGAAGAAGTCCAGCGGATCCTTCAGGCTGGCCAGGAGTTCCTCCGCCGGCCATGTCGGCTCGGCGCCGAAGCGCTCCAGAGCACAGCGAATCTCGAATGCGAGCGCGGGCTGGCCACGTGCCAGACCCTGGCCCAGGTCGTCCAGGAACGCCGCCATCCGATCCCTCAGTTCCTGCGACTGGTTCGCCGCGCGTCGCAGCAGGCCGATCCTGGCGCGAGGGGCCGCCTGCTCGAACTCCTGCCAGAGGGAGCTCTCGGCGTCCGTTGCTTCGACCCAGCGGTAGGTCTGCCGGGAGCCGCCGGATGACAGGACCTGGGCCTGCTTCCGGGCGCTGGTCCACCAGCTCGACCAGCGGCGCGCGGGAATGATGCCGACGACGATGGCCCGCACTTCGGCGCCCGTCAGTGGGCGGTCGTAGCTCTTGAGCGTCCGTTCGAGCAGCTCGGGCGGCTTCATCGCCGCCAGTTCCTCCGGCTCTTCGAGTTTGCGCCGCAGGACATGCTCCGGGGGTAGCAGGGTGAGCATCTTGCCGGCGGCGCGGAAGCCGACCGCGACTCCGTTCGCCTTCTCGAGGTCGACCTTGAAGGTCTGTAGCGGCATGTTCACCTCGGCGATGCGACCGACTCCCCTACCTGTCATTTCGACGATGTCGCCGCGCTGGAAGGCCAGCAGGTTGCGGAGCCGGTCCACCTTGTCCCAGAGCTTGACGGTCTCCTGCCGGCCCCGGTCCAGGCCGAGCTCGTGCAGTAGCTCGCTTAAGTCGGACTCGCGGTCCCGGTAGAGCTCGTGCAGCGTGTCGAGAACGGTTTCGTAGACCTGGCCGCTACGCAGATACCGGCTGCCTGCGCCGCGGATCAGATCGAGACGTTCCGCCCACTGGCCACGATCCTGGAGTTGGTCGTCGAGCAGTTCGAGCAGGGTCCCGACCCGTTCCCCTTCGTCGAGTCGAACCAGTCCGTTCGTGATGGCGAGGAATGTCTCGACCGCGATCTCCCCGTCGACCGCGGCCAGCCACTCTGCCTCGACCGCGTCGATGTCACCGCTGGCCAGACTGTGTTGGATGCTTGGCGGTATCCTCATGCGGTACGGGCGCGCCCGGTCGCGGTCCCAGCGGCCAAGGGGGCGCGTGTGCGGGCCAGTGATCGTATCAGCCGAGAGTCAGGCTGTGGCGGCCCTGGAGCGGGGAGGGACTAGAATAGGTCAGCCAGTCGTGGGCGCGAACCACACCGATGGGGATATGACCGACGAGAATCAGGCCACGGCCCCGGTGGGCGAGGGAGAATCGTTCGGCTCCTGGCTTCGCAGCCAGCGTGAAGTTCGCCAGGTCGAGCTGGAGACGATCAGTCAGTCGAGCAAGGTCAACATCCGGTATCTGGAGGCTCTGGAACAGGATCGCTTCGACCTGTTGCCGGCCGCCATCTTCGTCAAGGGCTTTCTGCGCGAGTACGCGCGGATCGTCGGCCTCGATCCGGACGAGGTGCTCAATTCCTTTCTCGCCGCTTCCGCCCAGGACGATCTCGAGGGCGGGATCGAGAATTCGGGGAAGCGGTCTCCACGGTTCCCGTTCGGACGGACCGGGGTGGTCGTGCTGGTCGTGGCGGCGATTCTCGCCCTTCTCGTGTGGCGCTTCTTTCCCGGGCCGGACGGTGAGGGAGCCGAGGACATGGAGCCGATGGCGCCGCCGATCACGGAAGAAGCGCCTCCTCCGCCCCCGCCGGAGTCTCTGCCTGAGCAGGCCTTGCGGGTCACACTGGAGTTCCGGGCCACCAGTTGGGTCGATGTCCACAGCGACGGCGAGCGCACGGTCAGCGAGTTGCGGGTTCAGGGCGAGTCCCTGACCGTGACCGCGGACGAGGAAATCCGGCTCAAACTCCGCAACGCTGACGCAGCGGCGATTGAGGTGAACGGCGAGCCGTTCGAGTACGACGCGGGCGACGACGAGGAGATCGTGATCCCGGCTACGGAGGCCGACGTACCGCCTTGAAGCGGCGGCGTTCCGAAGGCTGGACTTCCGGCCCCCGGAGCCGTATTCTGCGGCGTGCCATTCGTGCGCCCGACGACGGACGCACGGACTGGTACCCGAACGGCGCGGACCGCGCCATGCGGGTACCCGGTGCGTCGGGGCGTAGCTCAGCCTGGTAGAGCGCACGGTTCGGGACCGTGAGGCCGGAGGTTCAAGTCCTCTCGCCCCGACCAGTCCACCGGACAGTCCGCGGGCAATCCGCGGGCATTCCGCGGACAGTCGCTGCGTGCTCGTCAAGTAGACTGTTCGGATGCGAGCCTCGCCGAAGCTGAGACCACTGGGAAGTCTCGTGCGGCTGGCGTTTGCCCTCGCTTTGGTCGTGGCGCCACTCGTCCTGCTCGCCGACGCAGCGCAACTGGAGGATTCCGGGGACCAGGACGACTCCCGGACCGCCGAACCCGGGGATGCGGGAGCGGGGGAGCCCGTGGACGGCGATCCTCCCTCGGAGGCCGACGACCCGATTGCCGAGTCCGGCCCGGAGGTGATCGTGACGGCCGTGGACTCGGTGATTCAGGTCGTCGTCGCCGAGTTCATCGAAGAGGTGACTGCGGAGGCTGACCGGGTTGGCGCGGAGGCCCTGATCGTCGAGTTGTCCACGCCGGGCGGCGAGATGCAGGCGATGCGCAAGATCTTCACGACCTTCCTCGAGGCCAGGACACCGGTCGTCGTCTACGTGTCGCCGAGCGGTTCCCAGGCTGCGTCGGCAGGCTTCTTCATCCTGCTGGGGGCCGACGTAGCCGCGATGGCGCCCGGGACGAACACCGGCGCAGCTCACCCCGTTGCCGGCGGCGGCGAGGACATCCCCGGTGCGATGGGTGAGAAGGTCACGCAGGACGCGGCGGCCACGGCCCGCTCGCTGGCGGCTCGCCGGGGTCGGGACGAGAAGCTGGCCGAGTCGGCGGTGCTCGAGAGCAAGTCGTTCACCGCGCAGGAGGCGCTCGACGCGGGACTCGTCGACCTGGTCGCGCCCAGTCTCCAGTCGCTGCTCGTCGACCTCGACGGCCGTGCGGTCGAGAAGGGCGGTCAGGAGTTCACGCTGGCTACCCGCGCGGCGACGGTACGCCGCATGGAGATGTCGGCCTTCCAGCGCGTGCGGTCGATCATCGCCCACCCGAACGTGGCGCTTCTGCTGATGTCGCTGGGTTCGATCGGACTGATCTTCGAGATCACCCACCCTGGAGCGATCTTCCCGGGAGTCGTCGGCGCCGTGTGCCTGATTCTCGGGCTGTGGGCGATGTCGGTGCTGCCGGTGAACTACGCCGGCCTGGCCTTGCTGTTCATCGCCGTTCTCCTCTGGGTGCTCGAGGTCAAGGTTCCGAGCTTCGGCATGCTGACGCTCGGCGGGGCGGTGTCCTTCTGTCTCGGCGCGATCATGCTGTTCCGGGACGCCGACCCGGCGATGCAGGCGAGCCTGAATCTGATCATCGCGGTCGGCATCACGATCGGACTCCTGGCGCTCGCACTCGCCCGGCTCGCGCTCAAGGCGCGGCGCAACCGCGTGGCGACGGGCAGCGAGGGCCTCCTCGATGAACTGGGCCTGGTAAGCGCCGGCATCGAGATTGGCGCGCCGGGCAAGGTTCGGCTGCACGGCGAGATCTGGAATGCGGAAGCCGATGTCCCGGTGGAGGTGGGCGACCGTGTCCGGGTGGTTCGCGTGGATGGGATGACCCTGCGCGTCGAACCGGTTGGAGAGATCTGAGTACTTCCTAGAAAGGACCTGAATCGCTATGGCGAGTCTTCCCTTTATCGGTTTCCTGATCGTGGCAGGCCTGTTCCTGCTGACTCGGTGGATCAACATCATGGCCGAGTACGAGCGGGCGGTCGTGTTCCGCCTCGGACGGATTCTGGAGAAGCCGAAGGGCCCCGGTCTGGTCCTCGTCCTGTGGCCGATCGACCGGATGGTCAAGGTGTCGCTTCGCACCGTCGTGCTGGACGTTCCGCCGCAGGACATCATCACTCGCGACAACGTGTCCGTGAAGGTCAACGCGGTCGTCTACTTCCGCGTCCTTGAGCCGACCAAGGCGATCGTCGAGGTGGAGAACTTCCTGTTCGCCACCAGCCAGTTGGCTCAGACCACGCTGCGCTCGATTCTCGGCCAGACCGAACTGGACCAACTGCTGAGCGAGCGGGAGACTCTGAACGACCAGCTCCAGACGGTGATCGATCAACAGACCGATCCGTGGGGCATCAAGGTCTCCATGGTCGAGGTCAAGCACGTCGACCTGCCTCAGGAGATGCAGCGCGCGATGGCCAGGCAGGCCGAGGCCGAGCGGGAGAAGCGCGCCAAGGTGATCCACGCCGCCGGTGAACTCCAGGCGTCCGAATCGCTTGCCGAGGCCGCGTCCGCGATCAGCGTCAACCCGGTCACGCTGCAACTGCGCTACCTGCAGACCCTGGCGGACATCGCGACCGAGCGGAACTCGACCATTATCTTCCCGCTGCCGCTTGACCTCTTCAAGGCGTTCGCGGGGTTCAAACCGCCCGAAGAGTGAACCGCGACGCCTACGAGCCCTATGAGGTCGCGGTCAGCAACAGCCAGATTGCCGCCTTCATAGCTCTTCTGGCGCTGGCCCTGGTGGGAGCGTTCGCGGCCGGGGTGTGGTGGGGCCGGTCGAACGACCTCGATCTCGCCGAGACCCAGGCGGCCGTCACGCTTCCTGACCTGCCGCCTCCCGAAACGGTCCCCGATGCGGCCACGCCTGCCGTCAGGGAGTTGGAAGCCGAGGCGGCGCCGGTCGAGGTCGTGCGGTTCTTCGGCGACGCCGAGGACGGGGCGCCGGCGGTCGAGGGCGACGGTCCGGTCCCGGCGGCGGCGACGACGACTGCCGGCCTGGTCGTCCAGGTCTTCTCGAGTGCGGACGCCGGGCAGGCGGCCTCGGTCGAGCAGAAGCTGCGGGCGGACGGACATCGCGCCTTCCTGTCACCCCAGACGCTCGACGGCCACGTGATGCAACGGGTACGGGTAGGTCCCTTCGAGGACCAGGACTCCGCCTCGGCGGCGGCCGAACTGCTGACCAAACAGTACGGGCTCGAGACCTGGATCACGCCGAACAACTGACCGCCGGCCAGACTGCGTCGTCCGGAGCGTCGGCGACGCTGCAGCGGCTCCTGCCGTCGATCTGGTTCCAGCTCGCCATAGCGATCGGCGGCGGCGTCTGGTGGGCGTTCTGTTTCGACGAGCGGCCCGGGCTCCTGGTCCCTCTGGCGGCCGTCGTGCCGCTGTGTCTGGTTGCGGGTGCGCCGCTCGGGCCCTGGCGCCGGCTTTGGCTTGGCTGGCTTCACGGCGCCGTGGCGTGGCTGATCGCGGTGCCGTGGCTGTCGACGATGCTGACCGTTTACGGAGGGCTGCCCGGCGTCGCGTCGGCCGGTCTGGTGGCCCTGCTGGCCATCTACCTGGGCGCCTACCACGGCTTGTTCTGCTGGCTCGCCGGACCTGCCCTGGGGCGTCGCGACGTGCTTTCGCTCGTCCTGGCGCCGGCGATCTGGGTCAGTCTCGAACTCGTGCGGGGAGCGGGTCTGTCGGGATTCCCGTGGAACCTGCTCGGATACGCGTGGGTCGATGTTCCGGGCGCGCTCGACGTGACCCGGTGGATCGGCAGCCTTGGTCTGTCGGGCGTCATCGTTTTCTTCGGCCTCGGGTTGTTGGGGCTCGTGGACCGCGCGACCCGCCGGCGGGCAGTGACGGTCGTGGCTGGCGTGGCAGTGCTCCTGACGGTCGCTCGCTGGACGAATGTCGACCGGACGGCGCCGGCGGGGCCGGTGCTCGATGTTCGGGTCGTGCAGCCGAACATCGGCATGATGACGGACGATCAGCTTCAAGGCGGACTGGACCAGTCGTCGATTCGCTCCAACTACCGCCGCCTCTTCGAACTGAGCCACGAGGCCTGCGAACCGGGTGCGCTCGTCGTGTGGCCCGAGAGCGCCGGCTGGCCATACGAACTGGAACGCGACGCCGCGTTCGCACGCGACATCGAGCGGCTGGTCGGGCGCGGCTGCTCGCTGTTGTTCAACAGCGCCCGCCGCTTCGGCTCGGGCGAGGAAGAGGGGGCTTTCAACTCCGCCTACCTGCTGACATCAGGTGACGTGCGAGCCGATCGCCAGACGTACGACAAGATGCACCTGGTTCCGTTCGGCGAGTACGTGCCGTTCGCGCGCTACCTCCCCGGCGTGCGTCAACTGGCGCGGAACACGGGGAGCTTCTCGACCGGCGACGAGGTGAGGTTGCTCGACATGGAAAGCGCCCGCCTGGGGATCTCGATCTGCTTCGAGATCGTCTTCCCGATGCAGGTTGCGGCCCGCGTTCGGGACGGGGCTTCGGTCCTCGTCACGATGGCGAACGACTCCTGGTACGGCGCGACCTGGGCGCCTCATCAGCATCTGCGACCCGCTCGCTTCCGTGCCGCCGAGAACGGACGACCGGTGATCCGCGCCGCGATCACCGGCATCTCGGCGTCGATCGATTCCCGCGGCAGGGTCCTGGCGACCGCAGGCATCGACGAGACGGCCGTGCTGCGGATGCCGGTCACGCCGGTCGACGGGATGACTCCGTTCTCCCGGGCGCCACTCCTGGTGCCTCTGCTTTGCCTCCTCCTTGCCGGCTTTGCCATACTGCGTGGACGGTGACTCGGCTTCCGCGTCGGAGGGGCGGGGACTACGCTTTGCCTCCTGCTTGCCGGCTTTGCCATACTGCGTGGATGATCGCCTCCGACGCGAACCGCTCGCTGACCGAACTCAGGTCCCGCCTGGACGGTCTGCGGAGGTATCTTTGACCCGGCCGAGGTCCGGGAGCAGCTCGCCGCGCTCGACCATGAGATGGAGCAGCCGGGATTCTGGGACGATCCCCGGCAGAGCGCGCCCCTGCTGCGGCGCCGCAGGACCCTGGAACGGCGGCAGACGACGGTCGATCGGCTGAACGCCGACAGCGGTGAGGTCGAGGCCTGGCTCGAACTGCTTGCCGAGAGTGCGGAGGCGGTCGAGGGCGAGCGGGAGCTCAGCGAGTTCATTGACCGGGTGAATCGCGAAACCGAGGCGCTCGACCTGGAGTTGAAACTCTCGGGCGAGGACGACGACCGGAGCGCGCTGCTCGCCATCCACCCCGGTGAGGGTGGCACGGACTCCCAGGACTGGGCCGAGATCCTGCTACGTATGTACTTGCGCTGGGCGGAGCAGAGTGGATTCGACGTCACCCTGCTCGAGCGGCTCGACGGCGACGAGGCCGGGCTCAAGAGCGCGACGGTGGCCGTGCGCGGCGACTACGCGTTCGGCCGCCTGCGCGGCGAGAGCGGGGTTCATCGGCTGGTCCGGATCTCGCCCTTCGACGCGGCGAAGAGGCGCCACACTTCCTTCGCCTCGGTCTACGCCTACCCGGAGGTCGACGACGACATCGACATCGAGGTCGAGGACAAGGACATCCGCATCGACACCTTCCGGTCGTCGGGCGCCGGCGGTCAGCACGTCAACGTGACGGATTCGGCGGTGCGGATCACGCACCATCCGTCCGGGATCGTGGTCAGTTGCCAGAACGAGCGCAGTCAGATCAAGAACCGGGCGATGGCGATGAAGATCCTCAAGGCGCGCCTCTACGACCGGGAAGTGCAGAAACGCCGCGAGGAACAGGCCGAGCGCGAGGGGCAGAAGCTGGAGATCGGCTTCGGCTCCCAGATCCGGAGCTACGTGATGCACCCGTACCGCATGGTCAAGGACCACCGCACGAAGCTCGAGGTCTCCGCCGTTGAGCGAGTCCTCGACGGTGGGATCGACCCGTTCATCGACGCCTGGCTCGGGCAGCAGCTCGAGACGACCTGAGGGCCGAGGTAGCGGTGACCGGACCGGCGGTCGACTACGTTTCGCCGCTGCCGCCGGTGCGGTCGGGCATCGCCGACTACAGCATCGACCTGCTGGAGGAACTCGCTCCGCTGTGCGATCTGCGCCTGGTGCGTCTGCCCGGCCAGGAAGTGGCCTCCGAGGTCCGGCGCCGCTACGAGGTGGTTGAGCCGGCGGCACTCGACCCGGCTCGGCGCCTTCCCTTCTACCAACTGGGCAACAACGTGTACCACGAGGGTGTGCGCCGCTTCGCCCTCGATGCACCGGGCGTCGCGACGGTGCACGACCTGCGTCTTCATCACCTCCTGGTCGAGGCCACGCTCGCCAGCGGCGATCTGGACGCCTACGTCGCCGCGCTCGGCGCCGAACATGGCTGGGAAGGGGCGGCGGCGGCGGTACCGACGCGCTGGGGCGCCCATGGCCGGGCCCGGCTGTTCGAGATGCCGGCGCACGGCTCGCTGCTGCTTCGCCAGCGAGGTCTGCTGGTTCACAGCGACTGGGGCCGCCGCTTTCTCGAGGAGGAGTTGAGCCAGCGTGCCCCGGGCCTTTCGCTGCCCGAGATTCGGCGAGTCCCGATGCCGATGCCGGCGCCCGATCAGCCGAGCCGGGAGGATGCCGCGGCGTGGCGGCGCCGGCTGGGCGTCCCGCCCGGCGCCGTCCTGCTCGGTTCGTTCGGGTTCCAGACGCCGATCAAGCGAACGGATGTGCTGCTGCGGTCGCTCGCGGAACCCGGCATGGAGGAGATGGTCGTGGTGGTGGCCGGGGAAGCGGCTCCCCTGTTCGATCTGCCGGCGCTGATCCGGGACCTTGGAGTCCAGGACCGGGTGCTGGTGACCGGTTTCCTCGACGAAGCCTCTTTCCCGACCGCCATTGCCGCCTGCGACCTCTGCCTCAATCTGCGCTATCCGAGCGCGGGAGAAACCTCCGCGTCACTGCTTCGCATTCTGGCGCTGGGACGGCCAGCGGTCGTCTCGGACTACGGCCAGTTCTCCGAACTGCCGGACGACGTGGTGGTCAAGGCACCGCTGGGAGACGATCCGGCGCTTGCCGGTCTTCTGCGCCGGCTCCTGGGGGCGCCCGACCGGTTGAGCGAGATGGGCGACGCGGCCCGCTCCTTCATCGAGCGAGAGCATCGGCCGGCGGAGGCTGCCCGGGCAGTCGTCGAGGCCCTGAACGAGTGGTCCGGCGAAATGGCGGAGGCGCCACCCGCACCTCGGCCGCCGAGTCCCTCGCCTCCCACTTCGTTGACCTGGGGGTGGCTGCCCGGCCGGATCGAAGTCCAGGGCTGTGAAGCACCCTGGGCGGAGGGTGAGCGGCGCGCGGTGGAGATCGTGGTGACCAACACCGGGTTCGCCACCTGGCTATCGGGTCGCCACCCCGATGGTGGCGTCGTCCTCGAACCCCAGCTCTGGAGCGGCGGTCGCGACCTGTTCAAGGGCAGGCCGTGGATTCCGTTGCCCCGGGATCTCGTGCCCGGCGACGCGTGCCGGATCGCACTGAAGCTCCGCAAGCCGATTGGACCGGCGCGGCTCCGGCTCGAACCCCACCTGTTCGGCGGCGGCTCGATGACCCTTTGCGGGGCGCCGGCCTTCGACCTGGACCTGTGAGCCGTCCGGGACCGGCGCGACGGTGGTCCTGGTTGCTGCTGGCCGGGCTGCTGGCGGCGCTTCTCTCGTTCGCCCTGCCGACCGATGCGGGCACGCCGGGGGAGCGCGAGATCACCCATCTGATGGCCGCCGCCAGTCTCGCCTGGGACGGCGATCTGTCGTACGGCCGCGAGGACTACGACCGCTACGTCCGCACCTGGGAGCGGGAACCGGCGGCAGTCGCGCTCGCGACGAGAGCCGGTAGCTCGAAGGTCGGTTTTGGTAGACCGTCGGTCTTCGCGGTCGTCGCCGCGCCCTTTGTTCGCGTCTCGCCCCGGTGGGGCCCTGCGGTTCTGAACTGGTTGCTGCTGGCGCTTGCCGCGGCTGCCTCCGCGCTGGTGCTGGAGCGCGCGGTCGGCCCCTGGGCGCCGACCTGGATCGCGCTTTGCGTTGGCGGTACGACGGCGTTCACCCTCCTGCCGCTGCCGTCGCCGGAGCTGATTCGCCTCGCGGCGTCGGCGCTGGCGTGGGCGTTGGTCGTGCAGATCGTGCCTGCGGCCCGGCGTGCGGCCGGATCGCCGAGCCCGATCGAGACGAACGGTCGGACCGTGATGCGCTGGTCTCTGGTCGGAAGTCTGCTCACGCTGGCCGTCGTGGCTTCCGTCGACGGGTTCAGTCTGCTGCCGGCTCTTGGGGCGGCGGCCTGGTTGGCGCTGCTCCAGCCGCGCCGCCGGCTCGCGGCGGGCGGCCTGTTGGTGGCCGCGCTCGTGACCGCCGCTGCTTTCCTGGGCCTTGCGGCGGCGGCGCGCGGTGGAGTGGGTCCGGCGGAGCACGGGGTGTTCGATCGGGCGACGGGCTTTCCGGCGGTGGACTTCGAGGTCGAGGAGTGGGGCCGTGGCCCGTCATCGGGCGTTCGGATGGAACCGCGCTCGGCTTATCTCACCGGCGCGGCGCCCGGGCGTCCCCGGCTCGACGCGCGGGCCTCCGAAGGTCTCCGTTTGCGGACGGGCCTGTACGCGCTCCTCGGCCGCACAGTCGGTTTCCTTCCCTACGGCATACCGCTGGTGTTTGCCGCACTCTGGGTGTTGCCGGCAGGCGGCTGGCGGCGGGTGCTGCTGGTCGCGGCGGTCGGGTCGGTCGCCGTCCGCGTCTTCCTGTTTCCGTTCGACCTGGGCGACGGGGCCGGGCGGCATGGCCGCCCTGCTGCCCATGTTCTGGTTTCTGACTGCCAGGCTCAGCCTGGCGAGAGTCCTCGCGGTCGCCGTGCCGGCAGCGCTCGTTCTCTACCCGGTCTGGCTGCGGCCCGGCGCGGTGCTCGGGCCGGGGCCGCCCCCGGCCGGCGTTCTGAGCCGTCTTCTGCCCGGGGAGACGACCCAGCGACTGGGGCCCGCCGGGCCGGACCTTTTCGTCGGTGCGTTCTGGTTGCGCCCGGTCGCCGGCCGGATCACTCCGTTCGGGGAGGAGAGCATCCTGGTGAGAAGTACGGATCGCGGGTCGGAAGATGCGCGTCACGACGGCTGGGTGGAGTTCCTGGTCGCCCGCGAGAACGGTGCCGGTGACTGGGGGCCTGGTGGCGGATCTCCCTCGGCCGCCGGTCTTCAGGTGGTTCTCGAGAGGAGCACCCGCCTTGAGGTCCTGGGCGCAGAGCTCCAGGAACGGCGGACCTTGCCGTCCGGGCGGACCGCGGTCGATCTACGGCTGGCCGCTCCGGTGGCTCGCCATCGCCTGTGGTGGTCTAGGGAAGCGGTCGCGGTGTATCGGCTGCGGTTGAGTGTGGGTGGTGCCGACGACGCTCCCGACTCGGTGCATCGCCTGGAGCTTCGTTCGCCACGGGAGTAGCGAATCCGTCCGGCGAGCGCTGGGGATAGTGTCGGCGCCGGTGAGCTGGATTCTCGAAGTGCGGGGCGTGCTGGAGCAGTCGAAGCGATTGCCGGACGCGGGAGAAAGCGGCACGCAGGTCGTTCTGGTGCTGCCGCTCTACGTGGAGGCTGCCGAACTCTGGACGCTGTTGCGGGAAGAGCCGGACGACTCACCGCCGTTGAGCTTCCCCGCCACCCCGTTCGAGGGCGATGACCCCTGGCCGACCGTGGCGCGGCTCGTCAATACGGGTCTCGGCGTCGAGCCGTCGCGCGTTCTCCGTCTGGGCGAGCTGGACGAGTTGGGCGGGCCCGGAGGCTTCCGTCTTCGAGCCTGTGTCGTCGCCGTACCGTCTCCCGAGGAAGATGGCAGCAACGTCGATGCGCCGCCCTTGCGGCTACCGCTGTCGGCTCTCAAGCATCCCCGGCTGATCGAGGAGAGGACCTTCGAGATCGAGGGGCAGTCCGTGCCGTTTGCCGTTTACCACGTCGGGCGCCACCGGCTCTGGGGGCCTCCGCTCGACGTGCTGTTGCGGTTGATCGAACGGTTGGAACGGCCGGAATCCGGTCCTGGACTGCCGGTCGACAGCCTGAACTGACCCGCTGCGCGGGGCCCCTCCCGCGGCGCTACAATCCCGCCGAGACTGAACCAACGACATCTTCTCAGAGGAGCGAGTAGAACCACTCATGGCCGATATCGCGCGCATCGAACAACTTCTGGGCGCCGAGGCGGAGAGCCTCCTGGGACACGTCTGCGCCGGGATTCCGAAGGAACTGTTGACAGTGCCTGGACCGGACACCGTGGACCGGGCCTTCGGTCCCTCGGACCGCAACAACCGGACCCTCGGCAACCTGGAACGCCTGCTCGGGCATGGTCGCCTCGGCGGCACCGGCTATGTCTCGATCCTGCCTGTGGACCAGGGAATCGAGCATTCGGGAGCGGCGTCCTTCGCGCCGAATCCGATCTACTTCGATCCGGAGAACATCATCCAGCTGGCGATCGAGGGCGGCTGCAACGGCGTCGCCTCAACGCTCGGCGTGCTCGGGAGCATCGGCCGCCGCTACGCGCACAAGATCCCGTTCATCGTGAAGATCAATCACAACGAGAGCCTGACCCACCCCCACACCTACCACCAGGTCCTGTTCTCCCAAGTCGAGCAGGCCTGGGACCTCGGAGCGACCGCGGTCGGCGCCACGGTGTACTTCGGCGCCGACGTGTGCCGCGAGGAACTCGTGGAGATCGCCGAGTGCTTCCAGAGGGCGCACGAACTGGGCATGGCCTGCATCCTCTGGTGCTACCTCCGCAACAGCGCATTCGTGAAGGACGGGGTCGACTACCACGACTCGGCCGACCTGACCGGGCAGGCGAACCACCTCGGCGTCACGATCGAAGCGGACATCATCAAGCAGAAGCAGGCGACGAAGAACGGCGGCTTCCCGGCGATCGGTTTCGGCAAGACCCACGACCGCGTGTACGGCGACCTGGTGACCGACCATCCGGTGGACCTCGTCCGCTGGCAGGTCGCGAACTGCTACATGGGCCGGATTGGCCTGATCAACTCGGGCGGCTCCTCCGGCGGCGCCGGCGATCTTGCGGCGGCGGTCCGCACGGCCGTGATCAACCGCCGTGCCGGCGGCCAGGGTCTGATTTCGGGGCGCAAGGCCTTCCAGCGGCCGATGGCTGAAGGGGTGGAGCTCCTGAACCACATTCAGGACGTCTACCTCTGCGACGACATCGGGGTTGCCTGAACTCCCGGGTCTGGCGTCAATCTCCGACCAGTGCCTCGATCTCCGCGTGGCGCGCTTCCGCGTCGCGTTCGCCCACCTCGATCATCGCGCGGATGTAGTCGGGCTGGAACATCAGCAGGCTGAGCAGGTCCGGGCTCTTCGTGTCACGGGTGCCCAGACCCCGGGTCATGAAGCGGAACGCCTTCGGCAGCCGGGGTTCGAACCGGGTCGCGAGCCGGCCGAGGTCTTCGGAGGGCCGCAGCAAGACCAGGTCGACCCGCCGGAACGAGCCGCGCTCTGATTCCGGCATCCGAGCCAGCAGTCCGTTGACCAGCTCCAGCCGGTTCGCGTCCTGGTCGAGTTGATCCAGGAACACGGCGTTCAGCAGTACGCCCGCGAACTGTGCCGGCGGCGGGTAGGTGGGATCTGGCGATGTCGGGACGGGAGGTTCGTGGCGCGTGGAGACGGCGATCAACCGATCGCAGCCCAGATGCAGGGCCGGCGACAGCGGGGAGGTGAGTCGTACGCCGCCGTCACCGTGCCAGGCATTGCCGATCCGGACGGCGGGGAAGATCAGAGGCAGGGAAGCGGAGGCCAGTACGTGGTCGAGGGTCAGAAGGGCGCGCTCGGAGCGTCGTTTCGGTCGCTCCCAGGTCTCGATGTCCCGGCCCTGGACCCAGGTGACCGTATGTCCCGTCGACCACTCGACCGTGGTTACCGCGACCGCGTCGAGCCGGCCTCGTGCGACGTTGTCCGCAATGCCCGGCAGGATGCGGCCATTCGCAACTTCGGCACCGAGGACGCGGGCCAGGTGGCTGCCCAGCGGCGAAGTGTCGACCAGACCGCGGACCTGGGGTCGGTAACGCAGCCCGCCCGAGGCCAGGTTCAGGAGCCAGCGAACGACCATGCCGCCCAGCGACCAACCATCGTCGCGGAAGACGTGATCGGGCGTCAGGTTCAGCCAGACCCGGCTCAGATCCTCCGTCGCCTCGGCCGCGCTGCCCGGATGCGAAGCGAGGAAGGAGGCGTTGATCGCACCGGCGGAGACTCCCGTCAGGACATCGAAGTGGAACTCCGGCATCCGCGCCGCCAGGTGACGAACCAGCCCGACCTGGTAGGCCGCCCGCGCTCCGCCTCCGGTGAGGACGAGGCCGATCCGTGGCCGTTCGCGCGGTTCGCCGGCCTCCGTGGCGTGGCCATCCGGCGGTTGCTCAGTCGCCATCTGCGCGTCCTGGCCTCCTGGGTGCTCGCTTCTCGGCCATGGGGGTTCAGATCAGTTCGATGCGGCCTTCGAGCCCCGGTGCACCGGCGAGCCTCCGATCCGCCGTGAGCAGGATAGTGGAGAGGGCTTCAGCCAGGGCGACGTAGACCGCGTCGTACGCCGAGACGTTGTGCCGGAGTTCCCATATCCGGTCGAGGAACCGGTGGTGTCCGTACCGTTCTGTCTGGAGGTGGCGCCAGTGGCGCAAGGCCCTGGCCCCCCGCTCGGCGTCGAAAACTCCTCGGCGGACATAGCTTCGGAGGGCCTGCGCGATCTCCAGGTCGACGAGGTGAGGAACGTGAATCTCGACCGACTCCGCCGCCAGCCTCGAGCTCAGGCGGCGGCCGCGCTCGGTGTCCAGCAACAGTTCGACGGCCGCGGAAGCGTCGATCACCACCCGCGGGAGTCTCGCGCCTTCCTCACGACCTCGGCAGGCGCTTCATCGAGCGTCACCGGCGGCAGGCTGCGAATCGCATCCAGCACTTCGCGGCGGCTCGGCCGGCGCACGATCCGCTCGATCTCGCGCAGCACGAAGTGGGACATGGACACCCCTTCCAGCGCGGCCCGGCTCTTCAGCAGGCGGTGGGTCTCTTCCGGGACGTTCCGGATCTGGAGCATCTTCGGCATGTCTCGAACGTTAGTTTCATGTG
>JAGWAG010000010.1 GCA_021296535.1 Acidobacteriota bacterium
GCCGTATCTCTACCTCTCGTCGACGGGGCTCGACCTGACCGCTGTCTACGGCGGCACGGTCGAGGTCGCCGGCGTGGGTCTCGATCCGGTGCTCAAGGTCGGCATCTTCCCGCGCAACGCGGTGATGATCGGCCTGTTCGCGCTCGTTGCCACGCTGGCATCGGGCATCTATCCGGCCTGGCGTGCCGGCCGGGTGGAACCGGTCGAGACGATCAAGGTGGTGTGAGTTGGCGGGCGATCCGATCATCACGCTTCGTGACGTGACCAAGGTCTACCGCCAGGGCAGCGTCGACATTCACGCGCTCCGGGGTCTGAGCCTGGACGTCGAGGCGGGCGAGTTCACCGCGATCTGCGGTCCTTCCGGTTCCGGCAAGACGACGACGCTGAACCTGATCGGGGCGCTCGATGCGATGACCTCGGGTTCGATCGCGCTCGAGGGGCAGGAGTTGGGCAGCCTGAACAAGAAGGAACTCAGCGCGCTCCGCCGCGACCGGATCGGCTTCGTGTTCCAGGCCTACAACCTGATGCCGGTGCTCACGGCCTACGAGAACGCCGAGATGGTGCTCTGGGTCCAGGGCGTCGACGCGGCGACGCGGCGGGAACGGGTGATGGACCTCCTCGATCAGGTGGGACTGAAGGGGTTGGAGGATCGCCGGCCGTCCGAACTGTCGGGCGGGCAGCAGCAGCGGGTGGCGATCGCCCGCGCCATTGCCAGCAATCCGGCCGTGGTGCTCGCCGACGAGCCGACGGCGAACGTGGACTCCGAGACTGCCGAGACTCTGCTCGGCCTGATGGAGACCCTCAACCGGGACCAGGGCGTGACCTTTCTGTTCTCGACCCATGATCCACAGGTGATGGAACGGGCCCGCCGGGTGGTGCGCCTGGTCGATGGCGGCGTCGCGAGCGACGAGCGCCGGTAGCGGGCGGCTCGGGTCGGCCGGCGCGGTGGCCGCGGTCCTGCTTGCGGTCCTGGTAGCGGCCGCGGCGGCCCCGTTGACGGCGCAGACCGTAGTGGGCGGGGACGTGCGGATCTTCGCCTTTCAGGTCCTGGAGGAAATCGAGACGGAGGGTGGCGAGGACGCCGCCGAAGACGCCGGGTTGGGCGGTTCCGGCGGCGTGGAGCTCGGGATCCTGCGTCTCAAGCTCGATTCCCGCTGGCAGGCGGGATCCCGAGACCGCTTCCGCCTCGAGGTGCACGGCGTGGCGCAGGCCGTGTCGCCGCCCGGCAGCGGTTCCCTGACCTCGGTGGCCACCGGCGCCACGCGGCGCTTCTTCGATCTGGAGTCCGACTCCTTCGGCGGCGCCGACGTGGCCGGCGCCACCGAGATCGACCGGCTCAATCTCCGCTGGGACCGGCCTGGGTTCCGGATGGTCGCGGGGCGTCAGGCGATCACCTGGGGCGTCCTGTTCGCCCCGTTCGCGCCGCAGCGGATCGACCGTGCCTACAAGCCCGGCGTCGACGCGCTCCGGTTCACCGTGCCGGTGGGCGACTTTTCCGAGGTCGAGGTCATCGCGGCGAGTCAGGGCGCGCGGACCCCGGACGACCTGAGCTTCGCGTCGCTGGGCCGCTTCCACAGCGAACTCGGCGAGGGCCCCTCGAGCGTCGACTTCGGCTACATGGTCGGCGGCTTTCACCGCGACTTCGTCCTCGGGGGCTTCTTCTCGGCTGACGTTTGCGGCACCGGCCTGCGCGGAGAAGTCTCCTGGACCAGTCCCGGCTGCGACCCGCGGAGCGCTCATCCGGTGTTCGGCTGCGGCGACTTCTGGCGTTCCACGGTCGGTGTCGACCGGCTGCTGACGCCGACCCTGACCCTGATCGCCGAGGCGAGCTGGAACGGCTTCGGGGCCGGCGACCCCGCGGATTACGCGCGGCTTGCCGATGCCGACCGTGTTCGGCGCGGCGAGGTGGTGTCTCTCGGGCGACGCCATGCCGCTCTCTCGCTCGCCTGGCAGGCTCATCCGCTGCTGACCGTGAGCGGCGCCGTGCTCTTCAACCGCGAGGACTCGTCGGCTCTGTTTCAACCCGGCCTCGCCTGGTCCGTCTCGGACAACGTGGCCGTCGGCGCGGGCTTGATCGTGACCACGGGGACCGGCCTTCGAGACGGAGCGCTGGGCAGTGAGTACGGAGCGGTGCCTGTGGTGGCCTGGTCGTCCCTGACAGCCTACTTCTAGTCGCGGTTCTTTACGGGTTGTTCACGAACCGTCGGCTACGCTCCGATCCGGTAGGAGACTGTTCGATTTCACGAGATGAAGCACATGAAGACCTCAAGAGTCACTTCGGCCGGATCTTGTCTGGCGCTGGCCGTTCTGGTTGCCGCTTGCGGCGGCGGCGGTTCGCGCAACCTGATCCAGAACAAGGGATCCGACACCCTGGTCAACGTGGCCCAGGCGTGGGCCGAGAGCTACGCCTCCGTGGCGTCCGAGACCGTCGTCGCGGTATCGGGGGGCGGGTCGGGGACCGGTATCGCGGCAATGATCAACGGCACGGTCGACATCGCGAACTCGAGCCGCAAGATGAAGGACTCCGAGATCGAGCTGGCGCGCGGCAACGGCAACGAGCCGATCGAGTTCGTCGTCGGCTTCGACGCGCTGGCGGTGTACGTCCATCCCGACAACCCGCTCGACCAGGTTTCGCTGGAGCAGTTGGCCGAACTCTACGGTGAGGGCGGCGACGTTGACACCTGGAGCCAGTTGGGCGTCGAGGTGCCCGGCTGCGGCAGTGACGAGATCGTCCGCGTCAGCCGCCAGAACAACTCCGGCACCTACGTCTACTTCCGCGAGGCGGTGCTGGGCGAGCGGCGCGACTTCAGGCTCGGTTCGCGCGACATGCACGGCTCGAAGGACGTGGTCGATCTGGTCGAGAACACGCCCTGTGCGATCGGCTACAGCGGCCTCGCCTACGCGACGGACCACGTGAAGATGCCCTGCGTCAAGAAGGGCGAGGACGGCGACTGCGTGTCTCCCTCGGTCGAGACGGCGATTGACGCTTCATATCCGATCGCGCGTCCGCTCTTCATGTACACGGCGGGCGAGCCTCAGGGCGCCATTCGGGAGTACCTCGACTGGGTGTTGAGCGACGAGGGCCAGTGCATCGTCTATGAGAAGGGGTACGCGCCGCGGGGCGACGTGAACTGTTCGTGACCGGTGCCTAGCAGCCGTGAAGCTGCGTCCGCACTCTTCCGGCGACTTACATGGCTGACATGACGCACGCCGCCGACCGGCGCGATCTTGCCTGGTGGGTCGACCGGGCGATGCAGGTGCTCGTCCTGGCGGGCGGCCTGTCGGCGATCGTCTTCATCGCCGGCATCTTCGTGTTCATCACCCGCGAAGGCGCGGGCTTCGTCTTCGACCGGCTCGACTTTCGCGAGTTCTTCTTCTCGCCTCGTTGGACGCCGACGTCCAGCCACAATCCGACCTACGGCGCACTGGCCCTGATCGCGGGCACGGCCTCGGTGACCGGCCTCGCGATGGTCGTGTCGGTGCCCTTCTCACTCGGAGCCGCGATCTACATCGGCGAGTTCGCCACCGGCCGCGTGCGCGAGACGCTCAAGGTGCTAGTGGAGCTTCTGGCCGCGATTCCGTCCGTGGTCTGGGGGTTCATCGGCCTCTCGATCATGAACCCCCTGATCATCCAGGTCTTCGACGTCCCGGTGGGCCTCAACGTCTTGAACTCCGGGATCATTCTGGGCTTGATGGCAGCGCCGATCATGACCACGATCGCCGAGGACGCCCTGAAGGCGGTTCCCGACACGTACCGGGAGGCCGCCGAGGCGATGGGAGCGACCCGCTGGCAGGTGACCTTCAGGGTCGTCCTTCCGGCCGCGCGCAACGGACTCGTCGCGGCGACCTTGCTGGGCGTCGGCCGGGGATTCGGCGAGACGATGGCGGTCCTCATGGCAAGCGGCCACTCGATCAACCTGCCGACCAGTCCCTTCGACTCGGTGCGGGCGCTGACCGCGACGATCGCCGCCGAACTGGGGGAGACGGCCGCCGGTTCAGACCACTACCAGGCCCTGTTCACGCTTGGCATCTTCCTGTTCCTGGTCACCTTCGCCATCAACTTCGCGGCGGACGTCTTCGTCAGGGGCGGCAGGCGCAAGTACCGCCGCCGGGGCCGCCGCCCGGCCGCGTCGGCGAACCCATAGCGATGCGCAGGACGCCGCATGTTTGAAGCGACCGCGCAGAACCGCCGCAACCGGAGGGTCGAGGGCCTGTTCCGGCTGCTCTTCCTGTGGATGACCTGCATGCTCATCCTGCCGGTCGCCCTCATCCTCGGCGTTCTCATCGTCCGAGGCGGCCCCGCGATCTCGTGGGAATTCCTGTTCACCCAGCCGATCAACAACATGACCGCGGGCGGCATCTTGCCAGCCCTGGTCGGTACCGTGTGGCTGGTCGTTGTTGCCCTGATCGCCTCGGTGCCGGTCGGCGTGGCGGCGGCCCTCTACCTCAGTGAGTACGCGCCCGACAACCGCCTCACGCGGGCCATCAACCTGGCGA
This sequence comes from Acidobacteriota bacterium, assembly GCA_021296535.1. Taxonomy (GTDB): domain Bacteria; phylum Acidobacteriota; class Thermoanaerobaculia; order Multivoradales; family Multivoraceae; genus Multivorans. The sequence goes on from JAGWAG010000010.1 coordinate 4,498, forward strand.
TCATCAACCTGGCCGGCGTGCCGTCGATCGTGCATGCTCTGTTCGGCCTCGGCGCCTTCGTCATCTTCTTCCGCTTCGGCACCAGCATCCTGGCCGCCAGCCTGACCCTGGCGATCATGACGCTGCCGGTGGTTATCGTCGCCACCCGGGAGTCGCTCCAGACCGTGCCGCTGGCGTTCCGGGAAGCGTGCTGGAACATGGGCGCGACCCGCTGGCAGACGATCCGCAAGGTCGTGTTGCCGAACTCGGTCAGCGGCATCCTGACCGGCGTCATCCTCGAGGTCTCGCGCACCGCGGGCGAGACGGCACCGATCATGTTCACCGGCGCCGCGTTCTTCCTGCCTTTCCTGCCGCAGGGCGTGCTCGACCAGACGATGGCGATGTCGCTGCACCTGTTCGTCATTTCGACCCAGGTGCCGGACGTGCCGGAGCACATGCCCTTCGGCGTCGCACTGGTTCTGATCTCCATGGTGCTGGCGATGAACGGGATCTCGATCGCCTTCCGCGTTTACCTGCGGGGCCGCAAGAAGTGGTGAGCACGGCCGCGCCGCCGAGCGCCGACTCGGACTGCGCGATCGACGTTGTCGATCTGGCGATCCGCTACCACGGACAGTTGGCGCTCTCCGGGGTCACGCTGCAGGTTCCAACGCACGAGATCTTCGGCGTCATCGGACCGGCGAACAGCGGCAAGACGTCCTTCCTGCGGGCCATCAACCGGATGGATCTGCTGACGGCGGGCATGGAGGTGTCGGGCAGCGTGCGGGTCGAGGGCCGGGACGTCCGCAGTTGGCGTAATCCGTATGCCCTGCGGCAGCGCATCGGCGTCGTGTTCCCGCTGCCCGTCGGTCTGCCGATGACCATCTACGAGAACGTCGCGCTGTCGTCGCGGCTGCGAGGCACCCGGAACAAGGCCGACCTGGACGTGATCGTGGAACGCTGTCTCCGGCGGGCCGCGCTCTGGGACGAGGTGAAGGACCGGCTCGATTCCCTGGGCAGTCTGCTCTCCGGCGGGCAGCAGCAGCGCCTGACGATCGCGCGCGCCTTGTCCCAGGATCCGTCGATCCTGCTGCTCGACGAGTTCTCGATCGCGGTCGATCCGGTCACCACGATGCGGATCGAGGAGGTGCTGGCGGAACTCAAGTCCGAGATGACGATCGTCCTGGTCACGAACCTCGTCCAGCAGGCGCGGCGGCTGGCTTCGCAGACCGCCTTCTTCCTGACCGGCGAGCTGGTCGAGGTCACGGAAACGGAGACGATGTTCGAGGGCGGCGCCAAGGACCCGAGAACCACCGCGTACGTCGAAGGGAAGTTCGGATGACCTCCAGCGGCGGTTCGACACCGGCCACTCCGGCGACGGAAGCGGCACTTGCGGCCGCCGATCCGCCGGCGGCCATCCTGATCGAGAAGCTGAGCCTCTGGTATGGCGACTTCCAGGCCTTGTTCGACGTCGACCTGCGGGTGCGGGCCGGTGCGATCACGTCCCTGATCGGCCCTTCCGGCTGCGGCAAGACGACGCTGCTCCGGTCGGTCAACCGGATCAACGAGCGTCTCGGCTACGTGCGCACGACCGGCAGCATCCGGCTCTGGGGACTCAATGTGCTCGACTCCACGGTCGAACTGGCCCAGCTTCGCAAGCAGGTGGGCATGGTCTTCCAGCGCCCGAACCCGCTACCCCTGTCGGTTCGGGACAATGTCCTGTTCGGGACCCGGGTTCACCGCCCGAACGAACGCCAGCCGACGAGAGGCGAGTCCGACCGGATCGTCGAGGAGGCACTGCGCGAGGTGCTCCTCTGGGACGAGCTGAAGGACTCGCTCGACCGCCGCGGCACGGAGCTCTCGCTCGAGCAGCAGCAGAAGCTCTGCATCGCCCGGTTGCTGCCGGTCAAGCCGAGGCTGTTGCTGATGGACGAACCCTGCTCGGCGCTCGATCCGGCCGGCACGGAGGCGGTGGAGGAGCTGATCTGGAAGCTGCGCGGCGACTACACGATCCTGATCGTCACCCACAACATGGCGCAGGCACGCCGGGCGAGCGAAGAGTGCGTCTTCATGCTGCTCGGCGAGATGATCGAGCACAGCGACACGGCATCGATGTTCCTCAACCCGGCGAACAGTCAGACGGCGGCCTACATCGAGGGCCGGTACGGGTAGGCGTAGCACCGGCCCGGACTTGGACCCCGGCTCAGGGCCTTCGCGAGACGACGAAGGGAACGGGGCCGCCGAATCCTCCAGGCATGAGACCTGCCGTGGGCGCCTCGCCGGGTACCGGGTCGAGTCGCCAGTTCTGGGCCACGCGCGCAAGCCCGGCGACGATGACCGCGGCTGCCATGTCCACGCCCCGGCAGTGTCTGGGCTCCATGCTGAAGGTGAGGAACGCGTCGCCGTGCGGGCAGCCGTTGCTCTCCAGCCACCGCTCCGGCCTGAATTCCGCGGGGTCCTCCCAGTAGTCGGATCTGTTGTTGATCACGTCCACCGTGACGACCACGAGAGTGCCCTTCGGTACGTGGTATCCGCCGAGCACAAGGTCCTTCATCGCCTTGCGCGGCGCCAGCAGCGCGCCAGCCGGATGGAAGCGAAGCAGCTCCATGCATACGGCTCGGGTGTAGGGAAGACGATCGATGTCCTCTCCCTGCAACGGTCGGTCGCCCGTGACCTGCGTCACCTCCGCTTCGAGGCGACTCCTCACCTCCGGATTCGCGGCGAGGTGGAATGGCGACCGGGTCAGTGCCCTGGTGGGGTGATCGAAGGCGCCGAACAGGATGCCGTACGCCTCGTCACGAATTTCCTCGTCGTTCGCGAAGGACCAGTCCGCCGTCCCGTTCTCCGTCGCCCGAACGAAGTGAGCGACGAGGCTTGCGCCGTCGCCGCCAGAGTTTCTGGCCTTCCTGATGCTCTCGTAGGTCGCCTCGTCGAGCGGTCGTATCTTCTTGCGGGCCTTGAGGTCGTGCGGCAGGGGCAGCTTCCTGATCACGGGGTAGAACCCCAGAGCGGCTGAGATCCAGTTCAGCTTGAGTGCCTTGAGAGCGGGGATCGCGGCGTCCGCGAGTCCCTGCCCGCCGCCGAGGAGGCAGGCGGCCAGAGCGTTCCACGTGAACCGCTCGAACAGCCTTCGTCCGTCTACGGTCTTCCCCTCCTGAACCTCCTGAAGCTCGTCGCCGAGACAGGCGGTCTCAGCCGCGGCCAGCCGCCTGAAACCGTCCACGTGGTCGGGCGTGAGTCCGCCCCGAACGAGTTCGGTCAGGCGCCGGTGCTCGTCGCCGATCTGGGTGCGGGCAAGGCACTTCGACTTGACGAAGTCGTAGGCCGTCCGGGGATGGTGGACCTCGAGGAACTCGACCTTGTCCACGAGGGCTTCGCGAGCGCCCTCCACGGACGAGACTGCGCAGTACCTTGTGCTTGGCAGTCTGAAGGACACGACCTCGCCGTAGTCCTCATGGAGAGTGCGAAAGAACGTCGTGTCGTCGGCGGCCATGCGGCGCAGCGTCTGGAGTCGGCCCCAGGGCGGGCTTGGAGGCAGTGCGTGTTTCATGTCGAACTCCTTGGCGGGACGCCGCTACGCTTCCGGCCTCCTGCGAACGTTGACCATCCACGGTCCCGTCACGCCGACGGCGGTGTTGTTGCGTTGGGGCTCCGCGCCTGTTTCGGGTTCCAGTCGAAGCTGCCGGGCGAGGGTCGCCATGCCGAAGACGAAGAGTCGCTCGGCGACGTCGATTCCGCGGCAGGTGTGCGGTCCGAGGCCGAAGGGGATGTACCCGTGCGCCGGACACGGCGGCCGGGGCGGCGGCGGATCCTCCAGCCAGCGCTCCGGACGGAACTCCGAAGCGTCTTCCCAGTACTCCGCTCGATGGTGAAGCTCCCGCATTCCCACGTGGACCAGCGTTCCCTTCGGGATCAGGCAGCCGCCCACGACGCGGTCCTCGATTGCCTCCTTCGGCAGGAGAATCGGCGCCGGCGGGTCGAGCCGGAGCACTTCCTTGAGCACGGCGCGGAGGTAGGGAAGCCGGTCGAAGTCCCCGGCCACGATCTCCCGGTCGCCAAGGACTTCGTCCACCTCGCGTTCGATTCTCGACCGGACGTCCGGATTCCGGGCGAGGTGATGGACGCCGAACGCGAGCGTTCCGGTCGGAGCGTCGATGAATCCGGTCAGCAGAATGATCAACTCGTCCCGGATCGCCTGGTCGTTGTCCAGGGGCCCGGCGGCGCCCTCGAGGTCTCGCGCCCTGGTGTACTTGGTCACGATGTCGGCGCCGGCGTAGTCCGTGTCCCGGGCCCGCTGCATGGAACCGTAGATGGCCTCGTCCACGAGGCGAACGCTTCCGCGGCCCCTTCGGACGGCCGGGATGGGCAGCGACTTGAGGCGCTTCGCACCGGGAAGGATGTCCAGAATCAGATACACCTTCTCCGACTCCAGGATGTCCTCGCCCAAGCGGCGCGGGATCTCGACGCCGCGGCCGAGGATGATCTCGACCAGCGCGTCCCACGTGAAGCGTTCGAACTCCTTGACGACGTCGAGGGCGCGACCCGGGCGGCAGGCGTCCCTCAGGGCCAGGGCCTTCTCCGCGACGATCTCCGCATAGGCGCTCGCCGAGTCGCCCGCGAAGGCCGAGGTCATGAACTCGTGTCTGCCGCGTTGCTCGTCTCCCTGGTGCAGGGAGATGGAACCGTACTTCCAGTCGTCCCGCAGGTCGCCGGGGAACCACGGCTTGAAGAAGCCCTGCTGCGTCACGAGGATCTCGCGAATGAGATCGGCGTCGAAGACGGCGCAGCACTTCATGAGGGGAAGCTCGTAGGACACGATCTCCCCGTAGTCCCTGTGGAGACGGCGCATGAACCGCGTGTAGTCGGTCGTCCTCTGCCGCAAATTGCGGAGCCGGCGCCCCTTGGGGCCGGGCGGGAGCGGACTTGCGGCTTCGGAACTCATGGGGCAACCGTAACGGCGCGCGTCACTGTCTACGTGCGGTCCGGTCCTTGCGGCCGCTGCTCGAGCCTGACCGGGTACGAGCCGTTGACGCCGACGCCGACGTTGGTCCTGGCCGGAGCCTACTCCGACACGGGTTCGAGTCGCCCTGCAGCGGCGATCGGGCCTTCTCGATCGCCGGGTACGTCCGCTTCGCGCGGCGCCTCCTCCGATCCGCTGTGGCATCATCGACGGTCGTTTCGGCACACGCGAAGAGGGAGGCGCGAATGGGCAGGTACGGTCTGACGGACGAGGTGATCGAACTCCGCGAGCAGATGCGGGAGTTCATCGACGGTGAGGTGATCCCGGCCGAGCCGGAGCTGGAGTCGGAGTCGGGAGAGGACCGCGCCCGGGGCCGGCTGGCGGAGCTCAAGGCGCTGGCCAAGCAGCGGGGCCTGTGGGCCCTGGGCCACCCGGCGGAGATCGGCGGCGGGGGTCTGCCGCTCATGCCCTTCGTCTACCTGAACGAGATCATCGGCCGCTCGCACTATGGCCAGATCGCCGTCGGCTCCGCGTCGATGCAGGATTCGATCATGCTCCACCTTTACGCCAGTGACGAACAGAGGGAGCGGTGGCTCAAGCCCCTGGTGGCGGGCGACATCTATCCGTCCGTCGGGTTGACCGAGCCGGAGGTCGCCGGCTCCGACCCGACCCTGATGCAGACCCGGGCGGTGCTCGACGGCGACGACTGGGTGATCAACGGTCACAAGTGGTTCACCAGCGGCGCCAGCCGGGCCGCGTTCACGACCTGCTTCGCGTTGACCGAGCCGGAGGCCCAGGGCCACCGGAAGTTCTCGTCGATCATCGTGCCGACGGACACGCCGGGCTACGAGATCGTGCGCGCCGTGCCGACGATGGGCACCACGTCGGGCCAGCACTGCGAGGTGCGCTACAACGACGTCCGGGTGCCGAAGGACAACCTGCTCGGCGGCCGCGGCGAGGGCTTTGTCATTGCGCAGAAGCGGCTGGGGCCGGGTCGCATCTTCCACTGCATGAGGTGGCTGGGGCAGGCCCAGCGCGCCTTCGAGCTGATGTGCGACCGCGCCAAGTCGCGCTGGGCGCACGGTTCCTACCTCTCGGAGAAGGGCGAGATCCAGCGCTACATCGCCGAGTCGGCGGCCGAGATCCAGGCCGCCCGGCTGATGACCCTGGACGCCGCCGAGGCGATGGACCGCGGTGACCGGGCCCGGGTCGAGATCTCGTTGATCAAGTTCTGGGGGGCGCGCATGCTCCACAACGTGATCGATCGGGCGATCCAGGTCCACGGAGCGCTCGGCGTGACCGGCGACACGCCGCTCGAGAAGATGTACCGCGAGGCGCGCTACGCGCGGCTCTACGATGGCCCGGACGAGGTCCACCGCATGGTCGTCGCGCGGCGCATCCTGCGCGATCCGCAGGGCCGGGTACCCTGGGGCACGTTGGGCGGTGGGGAAAACTAGCGGTTGCTCGCGCTTGCGGCCGCTTCTCGCGGCGGCGAGCCTTGCTGTTTTCGGAGTTGGCTGCGTGAGTCCGTCGCCGGGAGCCTCCCAGTTGCGCGCCGGCGCCGCCGCGGTCGAGATCACGCCGCCGGCCGGCTCGCTGCTCTACGGCTACGGTGCCCGCGGCACGAACCGGTCAGAGGGAGTCCATGACCCGCTGTACGCGCGGGCTCTGGTGCTCGAAGCGGATGGCGAGACGGCTGCTCTCGTGACCCTCGATCTCGGTTCGATCCGCAAGGAGAACACGTTGCCCGTGCGGCAAGCGGTCCTGGATGCCGCCGGCTTCGACCATGTGCTGTTGAACGCCTCCCACACCCACTCCGCGCCGCTGTTCGAGGCAGACTTTCCAAGCGCCGAGCGCCCATGGGTCGAGGAGCTGGAGCGGAAGATCGCCGGCGTCGTTCTCAAAGCCCATGCCGCGCTCCGGCCAGCGCGGGTCGCGGTGGGCTGGGGCCGGGCGAGCGAGGGGCACAACCGGCGCCGTGTGCTCCCGGACGGCAGCGTCGAGATGTTCTGGCGCAACCGCGAGCGGCTGCCGACCGCGCCGCTCGACGAGGCCGTCGGCGTGCTGGCGGTCGACGGCGCGGACGGCGAAGCGATCGCCACGGTCGTCAACTTCGCCGTTCACCCGGTCATCCTGGGGCCGGAGAACATGCTCGTCTCGGCCGACTATCCGGGCGCGATGGCCGCTCTGGTCGCGGAGAGGGGAGGCGGCGTGCCGATGTTCCTGCAGGGCGCCGCCGGCGACATCAACCCGTTCTGGGACAAGACGCCGCCCGCGGAAGGCGCTTTCGAGCAGGTACGGATGGCGGGAGAGCGGCTGGGGCGGGAGGTCCTCCGCGTTCGCGCCGATCTGGCCGCGGCGGAGGCATTCCACGATCCGGCCAGCCTGTCCGTGAAGCGCCACCTGGTGACGCTCGACCCGCGCTGGGACCTCGACTCTCCGGTGGTCGAGGAGGGCTTCCGGCGCCACGGGCTCGAGGCGTCCCTCCAGAGGTACAGAGCACGCTTCCCGCGCGAACGGGAGGCCGAGGTGAACACTCTGGTTCTTGGCGACCGCGGCGAAGGCCAGTTCGCCCTCGCCACGTTCCCCGGCGAGTTCTTCGTCGAGCACCAGCTCCGCCTGCGGGTCGCGACTCAGGTATCCCACGTTTTCTTTGCCGGCTACACGAACGGCGAACTCGCCTACTTCCCGACCATCGCCGCCGCGGCGCAGGGTGGCTACGGCGGCAGGGAAGCTACGATCGTCGAGGTCGGTGCCGGCGAGAAGCTGGTCGATCTGGCCGCGGTTTCGATTCTCGAGCAGGCCGGTTGGCTGCACGACGCGCCGCCGTGAGCCGCCGGCTTCTCCAACACACCCAACCCCCCGAGGAGACTCGACATGACGTTTCTTACCTGTTCTCCGCTTGGCCGGGACCATGGGCGGCGCCGGCTGTTCCGGGTCCTTCCGGCCACGCTCGTTGGCCTCGTCTGCCTCGCCTGCGCCGGCGGCGACGCACCGGCCCCGCTGCAGCCGACGGTGTACAGCGCGGCCGCCTTCCACAACACGACCTCGTACAGCGGCGCCTCGTTCTCGGCCGACGAGAGCCGCCTGCTGATCTCGAGCGACACGACCGGCGTCTGGGCCGTCTACAGCGTGCCGGTCGCCGGTGGCGAGCCGAAGCAGCTGACCGACAGCGCGGGCCCGGTGTTCGCGCAGAGTTACTTTCCGGACGACGACCGGTTCCTGTACGCCGGCGACCAGGGCGGCAACGAGTTGAACCATCTGTACGTGGGGTCGGCCGGCGCCGGGGACGTTCCCGAAGGCGGCGTCGACCTGACGCCGGGAGCGAACGTGCGCGCCTCGTTTGCCGGTTGGCGCGCGGACGGCGAGGCGTTCTTTGTGCGGACGAACGAGCGCACGCCGTTCGCCATGGACCTCTACCGCTACAGCGTGCCGCCGCCGGGAACCTGGGACTTCGAACGTGAGCTCGTCTTCGAGAACGACGGCACCTTCAACCTCGGTGACGTGAGTGACGACGGCCGCTGGCTGGCCCTCGACAAGCTGGCCAGCAACTACGACAGCGACGTCTACGCCTACGACCTGATGGCGGGTCACCTGGTGCACGTGACCGAGCACGAAGGCGAGGTCGAGCACTCCTCCGGCGGCTTCACGCCGGACAGCGCGCAGCTCTACTACGGGACGAACGAGCACGGAGAGTTCAACCAGGTGTGGTTCTACGACCTCGCCGGCGGCGCTCGCGAGCTCGTGCTTGCCGCCGACTGGGACGTCTTCGGCGTGTCCTTTTCCGAGACCGGCCGGTACCGGGTGTCGGCGATCAACGAGGACGCTTCGACCTCGGTCGAGGTCCTGGATACCGAGACCGGCGCCCCGGTCGCCCTTCCCGACCTGCCGGCCGGCGACATCGGCGCGGTCCGTTTCTCGGCGAGCGACCGGCTGATGGCCTTCTACCTGAGCAGCGACCGGTCGCCCTCGGACCTCTACGTCGTCGACCTGGAGCAGGGCGGCGAAGCGCTTCGCCTGACGCAGAGCCTGAACCCCGAGATCGACCCCGAGGACCTTGTGACACCTGAGGTGATTCGGTACCCGAGCTTCGACGGACTCGAGATCCCGGCGATCCTGTGGCGGCCGCACGGGGTCTCGGCCGCGAACCCGGCGCCGGCGATGGTCTGGGTGCACGGCGGGCCGGGCGGCCAGACCCGGCGCAGCTACCGCGCCGATATCCAGCACCTGGTGAACCAGGGCTACGTCGTCCTGGGGGTGAACAACCGCGGTTCGTCCGGCTACGGCAAGACCTTCTTCCACATGGACGACAAGTTGCACGGCGAGGTCGACCTGCAGGACTGCGTCTGGGCCCGCACCTGGCTCGAGTCCCAGGATTGGGTGGATGGTTCCCGGGTCGGCATCATCGGCGGCAGCTACGGCGGCTACATGGTGGCCGCGGCGCTGGCGTTCGAGCCCGAGGTGTTCGACGTCGGCATCGACATCTTCGGGGTCACGAACTGGATCCGGACGCTGGAAAGCACGCCGCCCTGGTGGCAGGCGCAGAAGGTGGCGCTGCTCGGCGAGCTGGGTGATCCGGCCACCGAGCGGGAGCGTCTGCACCGGATCTCGCCGCTGTTCCACGCCTCGAACATCGTCCGTCCGCTGCTGGTCATCCAGGGCGCGAACGATCCGCGCGTTCTCCAGGTGGAGAGCGACGAACTGGTCGAGGCGGTGCGGGCGAACGACGTTCCGGTGGAGTACGTGCTGTTCCCGGATGAGGGCCACGGCTTCCGCAACCGCGTAAACCGGATCGAGGCGTCGGAGCGCTACGCGGCGTTCCTGGCCGAGCACCTGGGCGAGTAGGTGGAGCGGCGGTCTGCGGGCTCTTCATCGCGAGGTCTTCACGGTTTGGTGACCCTTCTTTTCACCGTTTCTTGACGGTTTTCGCGGCGTCTCTTCACAACTGAGCCGAAGAATCCTCCTCCAGAACCAATGAATGGAGGAGGATCACTTGATTCTGCATCGGCTTGTCTCGTCTGCCTGCCGGAACGCCCCGTTCCGGGCGGGTTTCCTGTTGATGGCTGCTTCGGCTGTGCCGGTCGCGGCCTTCTTTCCGCCGGTTGAACCGGGCATCCCGAATCGCCCGGCCATCCTGCTGGAGACCAACTTCTACGTCTTCACCTCCGCGCTCGAGCTGACCGAGCCGGACCTCGACCTGACACTGGACGCCAGGGGGTATACGACCCCGGCGACGGTCTACCTGTACTGGGAGGACCGGGCGACCCAGGCCAGGACCTGGTACAACCAGGGAACGAACTCGTTCGGCTCCGAGGAGATCGACGTGTTCGGTTCCGCCGGCGCGGCGCAGGCGATCGATCTCACCGGACTGGGGAGCCGGTTCGGAGCGTCGTCGAACACCTTCCGGCTGTTCGGCAGCGGCGGCGCACTCGGTGGACTGCCGGCGTCCGTGCCGCGGGCAACCGGTCTCTACCAGTTCGTGCTGGAGATCCGGGACGCGGTCGGAGACAAGGTCATCGCGCGGGGCAACGCGATGTACAGCCACCTGGACGCCGTGATCCACAAGGTTGGCAACATCACGTCGAACGAGACCTGGACTGCGAACAATGCGTACTACCTGAACGGCCCGACCTTCATCGACGGCGGGGCGACTCTGACGATCGAGCCCGGCACGTTCGTTTTCGGGGGCAACGTCAACCAGGGCGTTCTGGTGGTCAAGCCCGGCTCGAAGATCATGGCCGCCGGCACGGCCCGGATGCCGATCGTCATGACTTCCGAGTTCGATGTCGGCGAGCGGGAGCCGGGCGACTGGGGCGGCCTCGTGATCAGTGGCAACGCTCCCTGCAACGTCTGTCCCCGCGAGGGCGAGGGCGACTCGGGTCTGTTTGGCGGCAGCAACGCGGCGGAATCGAGCGGCCGGCTCTCGTACGTGCGGGTCGAGTTCGCCGGCATCCGGTTCACCGATCAGAACGAGCTGAACGGCATCGCTCTGCAGGGCGTCGGCAGCGGTACACAGATCGACCACGTTCAGGTCCACCACAACGCGGACGACGGCATCGAGTTCTTCGGCGGCACGGTGGACGCGAAGTACGTGCTGATCACCGACTCCCAGGACGACAGCATCGACTGGACGTTCGGCTGGCGGGGCCGGATGCAGCACGCGGTCGTTCTGCAACGTTTCGACGACCACGACAAGGGGATCGAGGCGGACAACGCCAGTTCGAACAACAACCTGGAGCCGCGCTCCCATCCGACGATCTACAACCTGACCATCTCGATGTGGCGCGACTCGGGCGATCCGGGGATTCTGCTGCGTCGCGGCACGGCGATCACGTTGCGCAACGCGATCGTCATGAACGCCAAGGACTACGCGGTGGACATCGACGGCGCGGTGACCGAGAGCCTGGTGGGGAACCTGCTGACGATCGACAACAGCATCTTCTTCAACAACCGGGACGGCTTCGCGAACGTCGATCTCAAGGCGACGAACATTCTGGCCTCCAATCCGCTGATTCCGAACTCGCGGAGCCGCGTGCAGCCGGACCTGGCGCCCCTGCCGGGTTCGCCGGCCCGCTCGGGCGGCGCGATACCCGCGGCCGTCGCCTCCTCCTCCGGAGACGGCTTCTTCGATGCCGTGACCCACATCGGCGGCGTCTCGCCGGAAGACCCGTGGGTCGACGACGGCTGGACCACCTTCTCGGACAACTAAGGGCAATGAACTTCACAGAGCACACAGGAGCAGGTTTCACCATGTACAACACACGCACCCGCGGGGACGCGGGATCCACCACGCGACGGCTCGTCGACGTTGCGGTCGCGATACTCGCGGTCTGTTTCCTTGCCGCCGGCGCGGCGGTCGCCGAGGACGGCTCCGCCACCGGCATGATCCTCGATGGCCGCAGCGGCACGCCGGTGCGCGGCGCCACGGTTACGGTCGAGGGCGGCTTGGCCTCCGCAACGACGTCGGTCGACGGCGCGTTCCAACTGGCGTTGCCGGCCGGCACGCATTCGGTCGTCGTGTCGGCGGAGGGCTACGAATCCCAGCGCATCCTCGATGTGGTGGTCGAGGCGGACGGGCTGGCGCAGTTCAGCGCGGTGCTCATGCCGGCCGGCCAGGGCGCCGGCCAGGAAGTGGCGCTGGCGGACACGATCACGGTCGAGGCGACGGCGGTCGATGCTTCGGCCTCGGCTCTTCTGGCCGAACGCAAGGCGTCGGCCGAGATCATCGACAACATCGGCTCGGAGGAGATCTCGAAGAACAGTGGTTCCGACGCCGCCGACGCTCTGCGCCGGGTGACCGGCATCTCGCTTCAGGACAGCAAGTTCGCCTATGTCCGCGGTCTCGGCGACCGCTACGGCAATACGACCCTGGACGGCTCGCGCATCCCCTCGACGGAGTTCGAGCGCAAGGTCGTGCCGCTCGACCTGTTCGACGCCGACCTGCTGGACAACATCACGGTCAGGAAGTCGTACTCGCCGGAACAGCCGGGCGACTTCGCCGCCGGGGCGATTGAACTCGTGACCCGGAGCTTCCCGGCGCGCCAGGTGCTTTCCGTCGGCCTCTCGAGCGGTCACAACTCGGAGACCACGGGCGACCCGCTTCTCCAGGCCCCGATGGGCCTCAGTTCCTCCGGCGCCGGCGGCCAGCCGCTGCCGGCCGACTTCCCGGATCGGGCGGTCGTGCGCCAGAGCCGTTTCTTAGGCATCGGCTTCGGCAGCGCCGATCTCGAACGGATGGGCGAGCGGATCGCCGGCCGCTGGACTCCGACCGGCAGCGACGACGCCCCGCTCGGCCGCGGCGGGAAGATCGCCTTCGGCAACACCTTCGGCGGCTTCGGGGTCATGTTGGCCGGAAACTGGGACAACAGTTTCGAGTCGCGCGCTGAGCAGCGAACGTTCTACTCGGTCGGCCAGGGCGGCGCGATCGTGCCGCTGCACGCTTACGACTTCGACTACGGCGTGGAGCAGATTAAGAGTTCCTGGATGGGCAACTTCTCGCTCCGGGCGGGCGATGGCGGCCAGATCGAGATCCGGTCGCTGCAGACGAACCTCAGCATGTCCGAGGCGCGCTTCCAAGAGGGGTTCTTCTCGGACATCAACAACGACATCGAGGATCACCGGCTCCAGTATGAGGACCAGGAGGTGTCCAACCTGCAGATCGGCGGCGACCACTACGTCTCGGGCATCGGCTCGAACGGCAGCACGCTGACCTGGCGCGGCTCGTCCTCGACGGCCCGAACGCACGAGGATTTGCGGCAGACGATCTACGAACTGTTCGAGGACGGCTTCCGCCTGACGAACAACGGGCAGAGCGGCTTCATGTACTTCAACGACCTCGAGGACGAGATCGACGACTACCGCGCCGATTGGGAGACGTTCTTCGCCCGCGGCGACCGCTTCGGCAGTTTCAAGGTCGGCGTGCGCCGTTGGACCAACGACCGGGCCTTCGGCGGCCGGCGTCTCCGCATGTTCCCCAGGGACACGGAGGGCATCGATCTCACTGGCACGCCGGAGCAGATCTACTCGCCAGCGAACATCGACTTCTTCGGCTTCCAGTTGACCGAAGTGACGAACGCGACGGACAGCTACAGCGCCGACTGGGGCGTCGACGCGGCCTACGCGCAGGTCGACTACGGCTGGCAGGACTGGAGGATCGTCGGCGGTCTGCGGCAGGAGGAGTCGGACCAGAACGTCCGCACGATCGACCGGACCGCCCTTGGCGGCGCCGAGACGGTGACGAACAAGTCCCATGGCGACATCGCCGGTTCACTGAGTGTTATCCGAAGCCTCGGCGCCACGCAGAACCTGCGCTTCAGCGTTTCGCGGACAGTCAACCGACCGGAGTTCCGTGAGGTCGCGCCGTTCCGCTTCAAGCACATCGTCGGCGGTTTCGTGGTGGTAGGCAACCCCGATGTCGAGCGCGCCCTGATCGACAGCTTCGACGCCCGATGGGAGTGGTTCCCGTCGGCGGGCGACGTGGTCGCGGCGAGCGTCTTCTACAAGGACTTCACGGACCCGATCGAGAGCGTCGTCATCTCGGCCGTCGAGCCGACGGAGACCTTTCGCAACGTGGAGGGCGCCCGCAACCTGGGCCTGGAGCTCGAGTTCCGCCGCAACCTCGGCTTCGTCGGTTCTGCCGCCGAGAACTGGACGGCCATCTTCAACTACACGTTCATCGACTCCGAGATCCAGATCGACGCGGGCACCACGGTGCTGACGAATCCCGTCCGGCCGTTGACCGGTCAGCCCGAGAATCTGGTCAATCTCGGGCTCGAGTGGGTGCCGGACAGCTACGACACGACGCTTCGCGTCCTCTACAGCCTGGTGGACGAGAAGATCCACCTGGGCGGCGTGTTCGGGCTGCCCGACGTGATCGAGGAGGCGCGGAGCAGCGTGGACCTCGTGTGGCGCCAGGGCATCGTCGGCGGCCTGGACCTCAAGCTGGCCGTCGTGAACGCCCTGAACGAAGAGCGCAACTGGAGCCAGGGCGGAGAGACGTTCCGCCTCTACGATCCGGGCAGGGCGATCAGCGTCGGATTGGGGTACTCGTTCTAGCTGCTGGCGGTGCTAGAAGTCGAAGTGCAGCAACAAGCCGAAATGCTCGACCGATCCGGCTCCTTCCGGGTCGGTCGAAGCGTAGTTCGCCAGCATTCGAAGGTTGCTGCGGAGGGTCCAGTTGAGGGCCAGGGAGAGACTCTGCTGGCTGCCGCCGGGAACGGAACCGCCGCTGAGATCGATGTGGTCCCAGCGCGCGGCGAGTTCCCACGCGCCCCTGCCTTCGGGCACGGGAGTTGTCGGCCTCAGCCGGGTGAACGAGCGGCCACTGCGACTGTAGGGCTTCCTCTCGCCGGTGAGGAACCAGCCCGCTTCGACGTACTGGGCGTCGAAACGGGCGCTCCGGCCCTCCGGGGAACCAGCCGGCAGGAGGTCGACCTGGGCCGACAGCAGCTCGCCCTGCAGCCAGAAGGAACTCCGCGCGAACAGAAACTCGGCGCCCAGCAGGCGCATGCCGTCGGCCGGCAGCCACCCGGTGTCGACCTGGCGAGGCGCCAGTCGGACGCCGGTGCGGCCGCGCAGACGGACCGCGTCGGCGGTGGGCTGGCGGTGCGAGACGGCCACACCGAGGTGGAGCAGCGGATCGCTTCCTTCGTCTCCGTCCCGGGCGAGACCGGTGAGGCGGCCTGTCAGGCTCCAGTCCGAACCGGGCCGCATGTCGTAGCCGTCGCTGTCGCGGAAGGCGCCGACGGCCCAGGCGACGCGGTCGCCGGGAAGCCGGTCGTGAACCATGAAGCCGAGGTTGCGGCCCGGCGCCAGGGCGGTGACCGCCGCAGGGCGAGCGACGAAGGCGTGGTAGTTCGAGGATTGCTGGATCGAAAGGCTGAAGGGCTCCTTGAAGTGCCCGGCGCGGAAGGTGGCCGCGCCGTCGTTCGGCGTTGCCTCGACGAAGACATCCGTGGGCACGATGTCGCCGCTCGCGATGTCGTGCTCGATCTTGAACGTGAACCGGTCGAGAAACTCGCCGTTCAGCACCAGGCGGACGCGTCGCCAGTCGACGCCGTCCTCGAACCCGAACCGTTCTTCCAGAGCCGGGTCGGGCGACGAGGCGCTGGCCTCGACGTGGACTCGCCCGCCGATGGAGATGTCGAAGGCGCCCTCTTCGGCCTGCATCGTCGTGGCCACGCTGACCAGAAACAGCGCGGCAAGAGCCGGGGAACGGGACATTCGCACTCCTCGCCGGGTCGGTATGGGTCTCGGTGGTCTAGCAGCCGGCCCGACGGCCGCTCGCGCCGTTACGTTCGTAGGAAGGCGTAAAGGGACGGTGAAGATCTCGAAGATAGCGGGGGGTCGAGAAGCCGATCTGAGGCCGCGTTCGGGGTTCGGCTTTATCGCCCGTTCACGAAAGTCTGGCTAGCCTTGGGCCGGGTCCACCGTGTTGGAGGTTCCGGACGTCTAATGAGCGCCACGAAGGTCGTCGTCATCGAGGACGAACCCGACATCCTCGAGTTGATCGAGTACAACCTCCGGCGGGAGGGCTTCGAGGTCGTGACGGCCACCAGCGGCCGAGCGGGTCTCTCCGTGATCGGTCGCCAAAAGCCGGACCTCGTGCTGCTCGACCTGTTGCTGCCCGGCCTGGACGGTCTGGATGTCTGCCGGCGCCTTCGCGCTGTGGAATCGACGCGCGACCTGCCTGTGATCATGGTCACGGCTCGCGGCGAGGAGAGCGATGTCGTTCTGGGTCTGGGCGTCGGTGCCGACGACTACATCCACAAGCCCTTCAGCCCTCGCGAACTGATCGCCCGGGTCCGGGCTGTCCTGCGCCGGGGGCCGATGCGCGATAGCGATCCGGATCGGAGAGTCGTCCGTGGGTCGCTCATGGTCGACCCGGTCAGGCACCGGGTCGCGGTCGACGGCCGGCGGCTGGAATTCACGCCCACCGAGTTCCGCCTCGTGCACTTCCTGGCTTCGCATCCAGGCCGCGTCTTCACCCGTGGCCAACTCCTGGATCGGGCGATCGGCGACCGGGCAATAGTCATCGACCGGAACATCGACGTTCATGTCCGCGCCGTGCGCAAGAAACTCGGATCGCATCGCGACCTGATCGAAACGGTGCGCGGCATTGGCTACAGCTTCCGCGACGACGAGGGCCGGGAGGTGTAGGTTGTGGATACCCGGCTCGGCCGCTTCCCGGCCGTCCGGGGGTTCCCATGATTGGCTCAACTCTCTTCTGGCGTCTCTTCCTGGGCGGGGTCGCGCTGCTGGCTTCGGGTCTGTTGCTCGGCGGCGCGGTTGCCTCAGGCCGGTTAGGCGCGGTCCTCGTCGGGGCGGTGGCGCTTCTGGCCGCGGCCGGTGCCGGTTTCGCTGCCAGCCGGTTGGCCAAGCGGGCGCGAAGCCTGCTGGCCAGGGCGGCGGCGCTGGGCTCGCCCGCGCCGGCTCGGCAGGCCGGCCGCGGTGACGAATTCGCCCGCCTCGAGGCTTGTCTCGAGGAGAACGAAGCGCGTTTCGTGGAACAGGTCGAACAGCTCAGGGCGGAACGCAATCAGTTGACGGCGGTGCTGGGCGGCATGGTCGAGGGTGTGGTGGCGATCGATCTCGACCGGCATGTGCTGCACCTGAACGCGGTGGCCGCGAAGTGGTTCAGACGCCCGGCGCCGGAGTCGGCGGTCGGACGTCCGATCTACGAACTGTCGCGTCAGCCGGAGATCTCGGGCGCTCTGATCGAGGCGATGGAGAGGCGGAGGCAGGTGAGTCGCACCTTCACCCTGGCCCGCTTCGCCGGCCAGGTCGACGGACCGAACAGGTTCGAACTGAACGCGTCGCCCCTGCTCTCGTCCCGCCGGGACAACGAAGCGGTCGAAGGGGCGGTGGCCGTGATCCACGACATCACGGAGTTGGAGCGGCTGGAGAGCGTGCGGCGGGACTTCGTGTCGAATGTCTCGCACGAGCTGAAGACGCCGCTTACCGCGATTCACGGCTACGTGGAAACCCTGCTGGAGGCCGATCCGGTCGACGGTCCGACGCGTGGCCGCTTCCTGCGCAAGATCCGCCGACAGAGCAACCGTCTGGGCGCGCTGGTTTCCGATCTGCTCACCCTGTCGCGGATCGAGTCCGCGGCCGAGCCGCCGGCGATGATCCTCGATCTACGGTCTCCGGCCGGCGAAGTGTTGAATCTGCTCGGTCCGGCGGGCGAGGAGCGCGGTCTCGAACTGGTCGCCGAGTTCCCGCAGGCTGCGGTCGAGGTCCTGGGCGAAGAGGAAGCGATCCGGCAGGCGCTGTCGAACCTGGTCGACAACGCGGTCAAGTACTCGTCGTCAGGCGGTCGCGTGTTCGTTCGCCTGCAGACGGAGAACGGGCGGGCGGTGCTCGAGGTCGAAGACGAGGGACCGGGCATCGCCGGCGAACATCTGGACCGGATCTTCGAACGCTTCTACCGTGTCGACCGGGCTCGTTCCAGGGAGCTCGGCGGCACCGGCCTCGGACTGGCGATCGTCAAGAACGTCGCCAGACGGCACGGTGGCGGAGTAGAGGTGGAAAGCGAACGGGGGCGGGGCTCGACGTTCCGTTTCTGGTTGCCCTCCGCCGGCTGATGCGGGCTTCACGCGCTCTTCACATGCTTGCGCGACATTCGCCGCGGTTCCGGTTCCCGGGCCGACTAGGATTGGCGACTTGAGGATTCATCTACAACGAGACCTTGACCAGGTGACGCGGTCGCTACTGGAAGTAGCGGCGATGGTCGAGGAGATGATCGCCAAGTCGCTCAAGGCGCTTCGGGAGCGGAGCGTCGACCTGGCCCACGAGGTCCAGCGCCAGGATCGCGTGATCGACGCCCGCGAGATCGAGGTCGAAGAAGAGTGCCTCAAGATCCTGTCCCTGCACTCGCCGGTTGCCTCGGACCTCCGGATGGTCGTGACCTACCTGAAGGTGAACAACGATCTCGAACGGGCCGGCGATCTGGCCCGCAACCTCGCTGAGCGCGCGGAGAGTCTCGTGGTCGCCGAGCCGGTCGATGTCCCGGAAGAGATCTGGATCATGGCCGAGCGCATCCCGAAGATGCTCCGAGCGGCTCTCGACGCGGTCGTGGGTGGCGACACGGAACTCGCCCGTTCGGTCATCGCGGAGGACGAGGTCGTCGACCGCAGCCACGAGGCGATGTACGGCGTCGTTCGGCGGATGATCGAGAAGGAGCAGGCTTCGGTCGGCGTCAGCATCCAGTTCCTGTCGATCTCCCGCTATCTCGAGCGCATGGCGGACCTGGCGACGAACATCGCCGAGGATGTCGTCTTCCTCGTCGACGGCGAAGTCATACGCCACCAGGCGTCGTAGCGTCCCTGGGTCCGAGCCCCGATCGGCAACGTGGA
Source organism: Acidobacteriota bacterium (assembly GCA_021296535.1). Classification (GTDB taxonomy): domain Bacteria; phylum Acidobacteriota; class Thermoanaerobaculia; order Multivoradales; family Multivoraceae; genus Multivorans. Next base: position 23,290 of record JAGWAG010000010.1, read on the forward strand.
CGGGATGTTGCCGGGGGGGTTTACGGCCGCGGTGGAAGCGGCTAGACTCCGCCCCTTCCCCGCCATGCACCGCGGAGCTTGACTCCGTGGGGCGGAGTCCCATTGCGTGTCGAGGGGTGCCTTCTGGGAGATTCCGGGAAGTTCGGGAGGGGAGATTTTGGGTGTCCCGCCACACGGTTCAGAGACTTGAAGATGGGGAATCCTGAGACGGCTGCCCACGTGGCTCAGGGGTAGAGCACTTCCTTGGTAAGGAAGGGGTCACCGGTTCAAATCCGGTCGTGGGCTCCAGACGGGCATCAAAACAGCAAGTACACGATTACGAGTACACGGATAGTTGAGCCGCGAGAGCGGGAGAGGCAACGAGCGTCATGGCGAAGGAGAAGTTCGAGCGTACGAAGCCGCACGTGAACGTGGGGACGATCGGTCA
>JAGWAG010000135.1:0-11097 GCA_021296535.1 Acidobacteriota bacterium
CGACGGTGAAGGTGCCGGGGCTGCCGGCGGGCGGTGACGTGCGGAGGTTGTAGGTGGGCGACTGGGACTGCCGCCGGGAAGTGCTGCCGGCAGCCGGCCGCGAGGATGGCGTGCGCGGACCGTCGCCGGGCGGCTGGGACCGCGGCGGCTGCTGGTTCTCAGCGACGAGGACCTGGTAGCTGTATGTCGTGTCGGGCGAGAGGCCGTTGAGGACTGCCGTGCCCGTGTAGTCGCGGTCGGCGGCGGTGGCGCCGGAGGCGATGTGGCGCTCGCCGTCGGCGGTCGCGACGACTTCGAACCGGGTCGCCTCGGCGGTGCGGACCCAGACGCTGGCGGTCGTGTCGGTGACAGCGCCGAGCATGGGGCCGTGGACGATCGCGTTGTTCGGGCTCGCGGAGTGGAGCGCGAAGCTCTCTGTTGTGGCGAGCGGAGCGAGCAGGTCGCGGGGGCCGGCGAGGAAGCGGCCGACCGGCATGCCGGCGACGATCGCCGCGTGCATTCCCTGTTCGGCGTCGGCGATCCGGCCGAGCTGCGTCAGCGCCACGGTCTTGATGAACAGCGACTCGGCGTCCACCGGATCCTCCTCGAGTCGGGCGTCGGCGAGTTCGATCGCGCGGGTTGGGTTGCCGTCGAGGATCTCGAGAAGCTGCCGTTGCCCGCGGCGCTTGTAGTAGAGATCCGCCGAGCGCTCGTCGAACATGCGGCGGCTCCACTCGTTCTCGGCGCCGTAGAACGGGTGCGGCGAGTCGCCTTCGTAGGCGTCGGGCGGGCCGAACTCGCCGTAGTTCTCGCCGCCCGGGTTGCCGACTTCGCGGGCGGCGAGTTCGGCGGCGCGGTCGTCGGTGGGGGTGCAGGCGATTGCTGCCAGGACGATGGCCGGAACCAGATGCCGGCCAGAACCCGGGTGGCGCGGACCCGCGCCACCCGCGAACCAGTCCGTGCTCCCGTCAGCGGGCGCTCGGATGGCAGGCCGGCGCACCCAGTACCGGCGCACAAGCCGATCAACGATCGACGAACGCGCCATCTTCAGTCGTCAGGGTGCTCCAGGACTTCGGCTCGTAGGGGAACTTCGCGGCGACTTCCTCGTCGAGGTCGATGCCGAGGCCGGGGCGGCTGGGGAGCTTCGCGAAGCCGCGTTCGTAGGAGAAGTGGCCGCCGTAGAAGAGGTCCTGCCAGAACGGGTCCTGGCCGCTGCCGATCTCGAGGATCGTGCAGTTCGGGGTGCAGGCGCAGACGTGCATCGAGGCAAGCGTGCTGACCTCGCTCTGCGGGTTGTGCGGCGACACGTCGACGCGGAAGCCCTCGGCCATGATCGCGATCTTGCGCAGCTCGGAGATGCCGCCGACGTGGACGACGTCCGGCATGATCACGTCGACGAGCCGCTCGGAGCACAGCGGCGCGAAGTGGTAGCGCGAGGTGAGGCGCTCGCCGGTCGCGAGCGGTACTCGGGTCTGGGCGCGGATCTGGCGGACCTCCTCGATCACCTCGTTCTCGAGTTGGGTGACCTCCTCCACCCAGAACGGCCGGAACTCCTCCACCCGGTTGCAGAACTCGACGGCCGAGAGCGGGGTCGGCTTGCCGTGCGCCTCGACGATGATGTCGAAGTCCGGCCCGACGATGTCGCGCACCTTGGCGAGGTGCTCGACGCCGCGGCGGATCGACACGCGGTGGTTGATCGGCCGGCCGCCCGGGTAGAAACCGCCCTTGACGCAGGTCCAGCCGTCTTCCTTCTTCTGCCGCCACAGGTCGAGCGCTTCCTCGTCGTTCGCGGCCCGGCGCTTCTCGCGGTGGCTGATCCGTTCGAGGTAGCCCTCGTGGCAGTAGAGCCGCACCTTGTCGCGGGCCTTGCCGCCGAGGAGCTGCCATATCGGCTGGCCGAGGGCCTGGCCGAGGATGTCCCACATGGCGATCTCGACCGCGGAGAGGGCCGACATAAGGATCGGGCCGCCGCGGTAACGGGGACCGATGAACATGCCGCGCCAGTGCCGCTCGATCTCCGTCGGGTCCTTGCCGACGAGGTAGCGCTTGTGGTTCTCGATCGCGGCCGCGACGACTTCGCCCTTGTTGGAGAGGGTGCCCTCGCCGAGGCCGGTGATCCCAACGTTGGTGTAGAGCTTGACGAAGACGAAGTTCTCGTCGTTGCCGGCGTCAACGAGGAAGGTCTTGAGGTCGGTTATGCGGAGGTTGAGCGGCTTTGCGTCTTCGAAGGTGCGTTCCAGGGGGCCGGGTTGTTGCTGAGCGCGGAGCGTTCGGCCAGTGGTGAGCAGGCCCAGGGCGGCGAGGAGTGCGTCGCGGCGGTTGAGGGTGGTCATGCAGTTCCCGGGCTCGCCGCTTCGCGGCATCGCACTTGGTGCCGGCGGGGACGCCGGCGCACCCAGTGGGGGATGGACTCGCAGACTGGGTGCACCGAAGTCCTCGTCGGCTGCCGCCGCAGGCGGCTGGAAACACGCGCCGGCCCATAGGCCGGCTCCGCTCGGTACAGGGCGGTGGTCATCTGGCGTCGCCTCCGTGTTCGTCGACGAAGCGCCAGTCGTGCCGGGCCTTCTCGTAGCCGGGGTTGATCGTCATCTCGCCGGCGCCGATCTCCTGGCGCCAGGCGACGAGCTGCTGGAGCAGGCTGTCGGCGAGTTCGAGGTTCTCGGCGGCGAGGTCGGTCGTTTCGCCGGGGTCGGCCTTGAGGTCGAAGAGGCTGACCGCGGGGCCGATGCCGGCGATGGAGCCCTCGAACCACTCGATCAGCTTGTGGTCGCCCTTGCGGATGGCGCCGGCCGGCATGTAGCCGAGGTGGTGGTAGTGCGGGTAGTGGAAGAAGAGCGTGTCGCGGTCGAGCGAGCCCGAGCCGTCGAGCACCGGCAGGAGGCTCAGACCGTCGATGTCGGCGGGCAGCTCGTCGACGTCGAGGACGCCGGCGATGGTCGGGAAGAAGTCGTCCGAGGTGATCAGTTCGTCGTTCGACCTGCCGGGCTCGACGACGCCGGGCCACTTGACGACCATCGGCACGCGGATGCCGCCTTCCCAGATCATCGCCTTGCCGCCGCGGAAGGGGTCCTGCGCCTGGAGTTGCTCGAAACCGCCGTTGTCGGAGTAGAAGATGACGATCGTCCGGTCGGTTAGGCCGTGCTCCTCGATGCGGTCGAGGATCTGCCCGAAGCCGGTGTCCATCGTCTCGATCATCGCGCCCATGATCGGGTTGTTCACCGGTTCGTCGGCGCCCGGCTTGGCCTCGTACTTCGCGATCAGTTCCGGGTCCTCGAGCAGCGGGCGATGGACGACGTGGTGGGTGACGTAGAGGAAGAACGGCTGCTCCCGGTTCGCGTCGAGAAACGCGAGCGACCGATCGGTGATCTCGCGGGCGTGGTGAGCGTCGCCCAGCGGGTCGTCCTCGTACTCCGGCTTGACGGTGGTCAGGATGTCGTCGAAGCCCTGGGAGCCCGGGTCCATCGGGCGGCCGGGGACGTACTCCTTGTCGACGTTCAGGTGCCACTTGCCGAAGTGGCCGGTGGCGTAGCCCTGGGACTTGAACAGTTCGGCGAGCGTGACTTCCTCGAGCGGCAGTCCGGGCACCTCGGCAGGGCGCAGGAGACGCGCGTAGGGGTAGGGGCTGCCGGGGATGTAGTCGGTGATCTGGAGCCGGGCCGGGTTCTTGCCGGTCATCAGGCTGGCCCGGGTCGGGGAACAGACGGGGTTCGCCGAGTAGGCGTTCGAGAACGTCATGCCGGCGGCGGCGACCGCGTCGATGTTCGGGGTCTCGTAGAAGGTCGTGCCGTGGTAGCCGACCTGGTTCCAGGCGAGGTCGTCGGCGAGGAAGAGGACGACGTTCCAGGGGGTTGGGGTGTCGTCGGCTTCAGGTGCCGGGTCGGAGGCCGGGCCACAGGCCGCCACGAGGAGGGCCGCTGCAACTGCGGCTCGCCGCTTCGCGGCATCGCGCCTGATGCGGACCAGAAGGTCCGCGCACCCAGAGATAGGGCGCTGCAGACGGCGGAACTCTCTACGCAACTGAAGGGTCATCGCCTCACCACCTCCTCAAGCATCGCTTCGCTTTCGGTCTTTCCAGCCAGCATAGGTCAGGTTGCGGTCCACGTCGCGGGCCGGGAAGAAGTAGCTGGCTGCCCAGGCGACGACGAACAGCACGATGTGGCTGTAGACGCCGAGCATGTAGTTGTGCTGCGTGTAGTTCAGCGGACCCAGGTCGAGCCAGATGCGCGGCTCGCCGCCGAGGCTGAACTCGGTCGAGGTGAGCAGGCACGCCGCGGTGAAGAGCACGCAGACGACGATGCCGACGTAGAGGCCCTGCCTGTTCACGCGCGGCACGAAGATCCCGAGCAGGAACATCCCGGCGATGCCGCCCGAGAAGATCGCGTAGAGGGCGAACACGGTCGCCAGCACGCCCGCGTCGCCGACGGCGGCGTAGATCAGCGCGACGACGATCGAGCCGACACCCGACGCCACGACAACGATCTTGCCCACGCGGACGCGTTGGGCCTCGGTGCTACGCGGCCGGAGCTTCTTGTAGTAGTCGTCGACGGCGACCGCCGCGAGGCAGTTCAAGTCCGAGTCGAGCGACGAAATCGCGGCGGCGAGCAGCGCCGCGATGATCAGCCCAATCACGCCGACCGGCATCTCGTTCAGGATGAAGTGCGGAAACACGGCATCGGCGCGGAGGCCGTCGGGCAGGGTCGCGGACCCCTGGTAGAAGGCGTAGAGCGCGGTGCCGATGAACATGAACATGACCCACACCGGCACCACCATCAGCACGCCGCCGATCGAGGCCCGGATCGCTTCCTTGTCCGATCTGGCGGTCAGGTAGCGCTGCACCATCGTCTGATCACGGCGTAGAAGATGCCGTTGATCGCCATGACCCAGAAGGTCAGCTCGACCAGGTTCCAGTCGAACGAGCCCAGGCTCACCTTGTTCTCGGCCGCCGCGATGGTGAACACCTGGCCCAGGCCGCCGTCGAGCTTGACGGCGATGACGAGGAGGGTGACGACGCCGCCCAGGATGAGCAGAACGCCCTGGATCACGTCGAGCCAGATGACCGCCTCCATCCCACCGAGGAGCGTCAGGACGGTGACGACCAGGCCAAGGACCACGATCACCGTGACAACACCGATGCCCGTCATGCTGGAGACCGCGAGCGCGAGCAGGAAGAACACGGAACCCATGCCGGCGAACTGGGCCAGCACGAAGGCCAGCGAGGCGTAGAGCCGGGCCAGGTAACCGAACCGCCGCTCGAAATACTCGTAGGCGCTGAGCCCGATGACCTTGCGGTACATCGGCACGATGAAGCCGATGCCGGCCAGCACGACGAGCGGCACCATCAGCCCCTGCACGAGGCGCACCCAGTTGCCGGCGAAGCCGTCGCCCGGGTAGGCAAGGTAGGTGAGGCTGCTGATCAGCGTCGCGAAGATCGACAGGCCGATCGCCCAGACCGGGACGTTGCGCCCGGCGGCGAAGTACTTGCGAGTAGTCGACTGGGCCTTCGCGAAGCTAACGACAGGACGAGGCTCGCCCCGATGATCAGGTAGTCGAGGGCGTGGAGGGAGGGGCTGCTCAACCTCCTAGAACGACCAGCGCATGCCGGCGCCCCAAGTCCGGCCGGTGATGTTGTGCTCGGAAGACCGGCTGCCGACGCCCAAGTACAGGTAGACCACCTCTTCGGTCAGGTTGTTGGCCTGGAGGAACAGCTCGAGGCCGTTGTCGAAGAGATAGGTGAACGAGTAGTCGAGGTACATCGCGGAGTCGTTCCACTCGTCGAAGTCAGCCGACTCGCCGACCTCGGTCATCCACCGGCCGTTCACGTTGAGAGCGAGCCGGGTCAGGATCCGGTTCTTCTCGTAGATGAGCGCCAGGTTGCCCAGCCTCTCCCTCTGCTCCGGCAGCACGTCGATGTCGTCCCGGTCGGTCTGCTCGCCCAGGTCGATGCTGAGGACGTTGGTGTACGTGTAGTTCGCGTAGATGCCGAAGCCCGAGTTCCACTGCTGCTCCCAGGCGACCTCGATGCCCATCAACTCAGCGTTGCCGCCGTTGACCGGCGATTCCACGTCGAAGCCGTCGAACGGGCCGCCGCGCTGCGTCGTCGCGGTGACGAAGTTGAAGTCGTCGATGCTCTTGAGGAACACGCCGCCGGAGATGATGCCGACGTTGGGCAGGAAGTGCTCGACGAGGAAGTCGAGGTTGTCCGAGATCGCCGGATCGAGGTACGGATTGCCGCGGGTGATCTCCTCGTCGTCCGTGTGGGTGTAGGAGAAGGGCATGGAGTCCCAGAAGTTGGGCCGGGCCATGCTGCGCGTGTAGGCGGCCCTCAGGTTCGTCTCGGGATCGAGGCGATAACGGAACTGCAGGTTCGGGTAGACGAAGTCGTAGGACCGGGCCACGTTCTCCTGCGTGTTGCTGATCACGTCATCGTCGTTGACCACCAGGTTCGCGCCCGTGTAGTCGAGCTCGTTGAACTCGGCACGGAGGCCCACCAGCATGGTGAGCCGCCCGTATTCCTGGGTGCTCATCGCGTACACGCTGGTGATGTCTTCCTCGGCGTTGTACGGCTCGCCCAGGTTGACGTCGTTGCGCACCTCCTCCTCGAAGCCGCCCGGGCCCTGGTTCGAGTAGAAGAAGGAGCGGAAGGCCTCGCGGTTGTAGACCCGGCCGATGTTGTAGCCGCCTTCGGTGATGTTGGACCCCGTGCCCTCGAACTGGCCCAGGTACAGGTCGTCGCCTCGCCATCTCCACCGCGAGCGCAGGTCGGCGCGCTCCTTGTGCAGCGCCCGGAGCTTGACGCCCATCTTGAGCTCGCCGGTATCGCTGTTCCACTGCATCGGCCTGGTGATGTCGAGCGTGGCCGCGTCGATCGTGCTCGTCGTGTTCTCGAACTTCTCGTCTACGATGTCGAACTCGAACGCGTCGCTGGCGTGGATGTCCATCCTCGCCGGGTCCCAGCGCGGCGCCTTGCCGCCGATGTCGATGACACCCAGGTCGTAACCGCGGGCCTGGAACTCGGGCCTCAACTGGCCGTCCGGCTTCTTGGTGTGGGCGGAACTCGTCGACAGGCTGAAGTCGAGCAGGGTCAGGCCCAGCCGGTGCTCGCCGGCGACGCTGTAGGTCGTGCTCTCCTGCTCCTCGAGCCGGTCGTGCAGGGACTTGACGAGCCGCAGGCCCTCGACCTCCGTGGCGCTGATGTAGTCGCCCCGATCCCAGCGGATCCGCGTGATCTGCCGGTCCTGGTCGTCCTCGCGATAGTTCTGCACGACGCTGAAGTCGAGCTTGTTGTCCTCGTCGATGCGGACCTCGAGGCGCGCGTTCGCGCCGTAGCGGTCGCGATTATTGGCCGAGAACTGCACCTCCGAGTTGGTCAGGGCATAGGGGATCTCGACCCCGCCGACGGTGTCTTCGCTTCCCCACCGCTGCTCGTTGTTGTGGCGCTCGGCCGCGGTGCGGGCGAAGTTGACGCCGACCGAGAACCCGAGGTTCTGGTTCCTGCCCGCCACGGTCGAGTAGTTGAACGAGGAGCGCGAGTGGGTGCCGTCGGCGATCGAGTTGTCGCCGACGCCCAGGGTGAAGTTCGTCACGCCGTCCGGCTGGTCGAACGCGCTCCGCGTCTTCAGATTGATCGAGCCGCCGATCGAGTCGGCGTCCATGTCCGGGGTCAGGACCTTGGTCACCTCGATGCCGGAGAGCTGCGCGGCCGAGATGACGTCGAGCTCGACCATCCGGTTCTCCGTGTTCGAGTAGCCGACCTGGTGGCCGTTCACCGTCACGTTGGTCATCGCCGAGGGGGTGCCTCGCATGGAGACGAACCGGCCTTCACCGCTGTCGCGCTGGATTCCGATGCCGGCGACGCGCTGCAGCACTTCCGCCGTGTTCAGGTCGGGGAAGCTCTGGATCTGCTCCTCGGAGAGGACGTTCTTGATGTTCACGGCCTCCTTCTGCTCGTTCAGCGCCTTGCTCTGCCCGAAGCGGACCGCCTGCACGACGATCTCGTCGGCGAACTCGTACCGGGCGTCGAGCTCGATCGGCAGGGTCACCGTTTCCGACGCGGTCACCGAGACGCTGGCCTCGAAATCTTCGAAACCGACGTAGTTCACGACCAGGGTGTAGTCGCCGGCGGGCACGCCGTCGAGCCGGTAGCGGCCGTCGCTGCCCGATCGGGTCTTGTACTGCGTGTCCTGGAGCGCGACCTCGGCACCCGGAAGCAGGGCGCCCGATTCCTTCTCCGTGATCGTGCCCTGGACGGATGGTCCGGCCTGGGCCCAGGCCGTGCCGGTGCAGATGAACACTGCCAATGCCGTGATGCCGGCAAGAGTCGGAAGGTTCGCGAGTCGCTGTTTCATGGCGCAGTCTCCCCAAAAAGAAGTAGGTATGAGTTAGACCACCCGCTCTCGAAAGCACGGATGTCGATCGCTCCTTGGGGCGCTATCGGGTCGATAGCCGCCGCAAACGCTGTTGGAACAAAGCTAGCACAGCGGACCGGCCGAAGTTGTCCCAACGGCTACCAGATCCAACTGCATGGAGATCGTAGCGCCCGGCCACTGGGTGCGCCGACGTCTTCGTCGGCTTTCTGAACAAGGACGCGCGCGGCCGCAGGCCTCGCTCCGCCGGGGCACCCAGTGAGGCAGCCTACGCACCATGTCGATCAAGTCCTTCGCCCCACCTGCTCGGCGAGCGCCGGCAAGAGAAGGTGCGGACGCGCGCGGAGCGGGAACGCCGGCGCAGGGGGGAGCCGCATCGGATCGAGTTCTTCCACCAGGTGGACGATCCGTATTCGCATCTGCTGGCTCAGGCGCTGGTGAAGCTCCAGGAGCGCTACGACGTCGAGGTCGTGACGTGGCTGGTCGAGCCGCCGGAAGACTGGGCGGCGCCGGCGCGGGCGCTGCTCGATTCCTACTCGCTGGTCGATGCGCGGCGGCTGGCGGTGAAGGCGGAGCTGCATCCGAGCTCGGAGACGCGGCCGGGGCCGGAGAAGGTGCTGGAAACACAGAAGAGACTGGCGGCTACTCTGCCATCGACCGAGGTACCGGGACAACGGACGACGCTCGAGGCGGCCGTGACGCTGGGCAAGGGGCTTTGGGGCAAGGAGTCGGGTGCGACGGAATCCGCAGGCGACCCGTCCGGAAGCCGGCGGGGACGCCGGCGCACCCAGTCGGTCGCGTCCCTGGAGGCCGCGGCCACCGAGGCGACACTTCAAGCCGCACTCCGCGCCGGCACCGAACGCCGTGCGGAACTCGGCCACTACCTGGGTGGCACCTGCTTCTACGGCGGCGAATGGACCTGGGGCATCGACCGGCTGGCGTATCTGGAGGAGCGGCTCAGCGATCTGGGGGCGCGCCGGTCTAGCGGCGCAATGGCAGCGGAGATTCCGCCTGCGGCGGATGCCGGCGGGGACGCCGGCGCACCCAGTGCGGACGGCGGCGCGACCAGTGCGGATGCCAGCGCACCCAGTGCGGGCGGCGCCGCGAGCGAGAGCGACACGCCTATCTACACGCAGCCGCGGCTGCTTGACACACGGATTCCGGCCGAGGCCCTCGAAGGAGCAGACCTGCCCGACCTCCACTTCTTCGCCTCGTTCCGGAGCCCGTACACCTGGATCTCGACCGAACGAGTCATCCAGCTCGCCGAGGCGTTCGGCGTCAACCTGCGCATCCGGTTCGTCCTGCCGATGGTCATGCGCGGCCTGCCGGTGAAGCGGTCGAAGCGCGTCTACATCCTCCTCGACGCGGCCCGCGAGGCGCGGCGGAACGGCGTTCAGTTAGGTCCCGTCTCCGACCCGGTCGGCAAGCCGGTCGAGCGCGGCTACTCGCTGCTGCCGTGGGCGATCGACCAGGGGAAGGGCATCGAGTACTTCCGGTCTGGTCGCAGGCGGTCGATGCGGGATCGGACCGGGGCTTGAGACGGATCGTCGAGGGCGCAGGACTCGACTGGGCGGAGGGTCGTCGCTGCCTCGACGATCCCGCGTGGCGGGAGGAGGCGGAGCGGAACCGGGAGGAGCTGTTCGACCTTGGGTTGTGGGGCGTGCCGTCGTTTCGGGTCGGGTCGGTGGCGGTGTGGGGCCAGGATCGGTTGTGGGTTGTTGAGGATGAGTATCGGCGGCTCGTGCGCGCCGCTTCGCGGCAGCGCGCTTGATGCGGGCCGGAAGGCCCGCGCACCCAGCGTGGGATAGTGTCCGTAGATGCGCCCCGCGTTGCGAATCGTCCGTCGAGGGCGGGTCACGAACCTGGAGGGGTTCGCACCCACCGAGACGCTGCTGGAGCATCTACGTCTCCGCGAAGGCGCGACAGGCACCAAGGAGGGCTGCGCCGAAGGGGACTGCGGCGCCTGCACCGTTGCTGTCGGCCGCCTCCGCGACGGGCGCGTGGTCTACGAGCCGACGAACAGTTGCATCCAACTCCTTGGCTCCCTCGACGGGGCCGAAGTGGTCACCGTCGACGACCTGGCGTCCAGCGCCACCGATCTCCATCCTGTCCAGCAGGCGCTCGTCGACCACCATGCTTCCCAATGCGGGTTCTGCACGCCCGGCTTCGTCATGACCCTGTTCGCGCTCTACCACGCGAACGAGCGACCCGACCGCGCCGCGGTGAACGAGTGGCTCGCCGGCAACCTGTGCCGGTGCACCGGCTACCGGCCGATCGCCGACGCGGCTCTCGCTTCCTGCGGCGACGCGCCTCAGGACGAGTTCACGCGCAACGCGGGTCGCACGGCGGAGCAGCTCGCCACCCTCGACGACGGCCAGGACCTCTTCGTCGGCAACGACGAGATGTTCTTCGCGGCCCCGGCCTCCGAGGACAGCCTCGCGCACCTCTGCGCCCGACATCCGGAGGCCGTGATCACAGGCGGAGCGACGGATGTCGGTCTATGGATCACGAAGGAACTGCGCGACCTGCCCCGGATCATTCACACCGGGCGCGTCCCCTCCCTCCGCGCCGTGAGTGAAGAGCGCGACCGGGTGGAGCTGGGCGCCGCGGCGACGTACGCCGAAGCGGAATCGGCGCTGTCCGGCATCGACCCGGATGTCGGCGAGGTCCTCCAGCGTCTGGGTTCGAAGCAGGTGCGGGCACTCGGTACCGTCGGCGGCAACATTGCGAACGGCTCGCCGATCGGCGACATGCC
>JAGWAG010000135.1:11217-16185 GCA_021296535.1 Acidobacteriota bacterium
GTTCCCCGGCTCGGCCCGGACGAGCACTTCCGCAGCTACAAGATCTCGAAGCGCTACGACCAGGACATCTCGTCCGTGCTCGGGGCCTTCTGGTTTCACACGGTCGGTGGGCGCATCGTCGCCGCGAGGATGGCGTGGGGCGGCATGGCCGCGACCCCCAGGCGCTCCCCGCGGACCGAAGAGGTGGTCATCGGGCTCAGCCTGGACGACCAGGGACCGTCGCCTGACGCCGAGGAGGCGCTCCGTGCCGCGCTGGCCCGCGACTTCACTCCGATCGACGATCACCGGGCGAGCGCCCGCTACCGGCAGCGCGTCGCCGGCGCCCTGGTCCTCAAGGCGCTCCGCGAGATCGCGGGGCGTCCGAGCGGGGAGACGCGAGTCCGCGGCCACAGACAGGACGCAGCCTGAGAAGCCGATGAAGGAAGTCGGGCAACCACTCCCCCACGACAGCGCCTCGCGGCACGTCCGCGGCTCGGCGAACTACGTCGACGATCTGCCGGAGCCTCAGGGCACGGTCCACGTGGCGCCCGGTGCCGCCGAAGCGGCGTGCGGCCTCATCCGTTCGCTGGATCTCTCCGCCGTGCGCTCCTTCCCGGGAGTTCTGGCGGTTCTCGAAGCGGGCGACATTCCCGGGCGAAACGACTGCAGCCCCGCGGCCGGGGATGATCCGATCCTGGCGGAGGACGAGGTCCGCTTCCCCGGCGATGTCGTCTTCGCGGTCGTGGCCGAGACTCGCGACATCGCCCGCCGGGCCGCGAAGCGCGCCCGCATCGAGGTCGAGTCCACCCCGCCCCGGGTCACCGTGGACGACGGGCTCGCCGCGGACAGCGACCTGCTGCCGCCCTACGGCTTCGAGCGCGGCGACGCGGCCGGAGCCGTCGCCGCGGCTCCGCACCGCCTTGAAGGGCGTCTCCGGATCGGCGGTCAGGATCACTTCTACCTCGAGGGCCAGGTCGCGCTCGCCGTGCCCGGCGAGGATGACGAGATCCGGGTCTTCTCGTCCACCCAGCACCCGGCCGAGGTCCAGGGGCTGGTCGCGAGCATGCTGGACATCCCCGATGCGGCCGTCGTCTGCGAGTGCCGCCGAATGGGCGGCGCCTTCGGCGGCAAGGAGTCGCAGGCGGCTCAGTGGGCCTGCCTCGCCGCCCTCGCCGCCCGGAAGCTCGGCCGCCCGGCGAAGCTCCGGCTCGACCGCGACGACGACATGGCGATGACGGGCAAGCGTCACGACTTCCGGGCGGACTTTCGCTGCGGTCTGGACGGCTCCGGCGCCCTGACGGGAATCGAGATCGACCTGGCGGCCCGCTGCGGCTGCTCGCTTGACCTGTCGACCGGCGTCTGCGACCGGGCAACGTTTCACGCCGACAACGCGTACTACTACCCCGCCGCGACGATCCAAACGCGCCGCCTGCGGACCGACACGGTCTCCAACACCGCGTTCCGGGGCTTCGGCGGACCCCAGGGGATGATCGTGGCCGAACGGGCGATGGACGCCGCGGCGATCACCCTGGGGCTCGATCCGCTCCTGGTGCGCAAGCGGAACCTCTACCGCCCGGGCCGGGACACGACGCCCTACGGCATGACGGTGGAAGAGCACGTACTCCCGGACATCGTCGAGACGCTGGAGCAGACCAGCGACTACGCGGCCCGGCGGGAGGCCGTGTCGCGCTTCAACCTCCAGGGGGGTCCCCTTCGCAAGGGCATCGCGCTGACTCCGGTCAAGTTCGGGATCGCCTACACCCTGCTGCCCCTGAATCAGGCCGGCGCCCTCGTACACGTCTTCATGGACGGCTCGATTCAGGTCAACCACGGCGGCACCGAGATGGGCCAGGGGCTCTACATCAAGGTCGCCCAGGTCGTCGCCGAGGAACTGGGAGTCGACATCGACAAGGTGCACATCACCGCGACGCGAACGGACAAGGTCCCGAACGCTCCCGCCACCGCGGCGTCGTCCGGCTCGGACCTGAACGGCATGGCCGCGCGGCTGGCCGCCGGCAAGATCCGCCGGCGGCTCGCGGAACTCGCCGCCCGGCGCTTCGGCGTCGAGCCGGACGCCATCTCCTTCGCGAACGGACGAGTCGGCGTCGCGGGCGGCGACGACGAACGACCCGAGACGATTTCGTTCGCGGAACTCGCGGCGACCGCCTTCCAGCAACGCGTGTCGTTGTCGGCAACCGGCTTCTTCCGCACGCCGAAGATCGGCTGGAACCGGGACCGGCGCAGCGGACGGCCGTTCCTCTACTTCGCCTGCGGCGCCGCCTGCACCGAAGTCACCGTCGACACGGAAACGGGCGAGATCCTGCTGGACCGCGTGGACATCCTGCACGACACCGGGAACTCGCTGAATCCGGCGATCGACATCGGCCAGATCGAGGGCGGTTTCGTCCAGGGTCTGGGCTGGCTCACCACCGAGGAACTGGTGTTCGACCCGTCGGGACGGCTGCTGACCCACGCGCCGTCGACCTACAAGATCCCCACGTGTTCGGACGTTCCGTACGACTTCCGCGTGGATCTCTACGAGTCGGACGGCAACCCGGAGCCCACGATCTACCGCTCGAAGGCGGTCGGGGAACCGCCGCTCATGCTGGCGCTCTCCGTGTTCTCGGCCATCACCCACGCGGTGGCCAGTCTGGCCCCGGGCAGAGTGCCGCCGCTCGATGCGCCGGCCACGCCGGAAGCCATCCTGCGCGCCGCGGATGCGCTGCGGCACGAGCACCGTCCGGCTCCCGCGCTGGCGGTCGAGGCGCCGGTCGCGGGCTGACTCCATGCGCCACGTCTGGCCCGAAGTCGCCAGCCTCCTGGAGGCGCATGGCACGTGCGCCCTGGTCACGGTCGTGAACGTGCGCGGCTCCGCACCGCGCGAGGCCGGGGCCCGCATGGTCATCGGCCCCGGCGACACCGGCTTCTCCGGCACGATCGGCGGGGGCGAGCTCGAATGGCGGGTGCTCCAGGCGGCGCGGCAGGCGCTGGCCGCGGGTGCGCAGTCCGCCGCCCTCGACCGTTACTCCCTCGGGCCCGAACTCGCCCAGTGCTGTGGCGGCAGCGTCGAGGTGTTGTCCGAAGTCTTCGTGACGGAGCAGCTCGACACCGTCCGGGAGCTCGCGGCGCGGGAGCGGGCCGGCCAGTTCACGGTCCGTGCCCGGATCGGCCGTCGAGCAGTGGACCGGATTCCGGCCGAGGACGCGGCGGAGGATGGCGGACTGCTCGAGCACTTCGGCGATCGGCCGCAGGAAGTCTGGCTCTTCGGCGCCGGCCACGTGGGCCGGGCCCTCATGCTCGCCCTGGCTCCTCTCCCGTTCGCCGTCACCTGGATCGACGAGCGCTCTGACGCCTTCCCGCCCGTCCTGCCTCAGCCCATCCGGACCATCGAGAGCTCGGACGCCGCGGCCGAACTGGCCGCCGCTCCGTCGGGCGCCGCCATCGTCGTGATGACCCACAGCCATCCGCTCGATCTCGCGATCGTCCATGCCGCTCTTGCGGCCCGCCGGTTCAGCTACGTCGGGCTCATCGGTTCCTCGAGCAAGCGTGCTCGATTCGTGCAGCGGCTGCGCAGCGCCGGCCTTGCGGATGATCTGACCGACACGCTCGTCTGTCCAATCGGGCTCTCCCGGATCCGCTCCAAGACGCCCGCCGCCATCGCCACCGGCGTCGCCGCGCAGCTCCTCGAGCGGTTCTCCACGTGACGAACGGCGGGCGGGTGATCCGCGGCGCGGTCCTCACATACCGCGCCGATCCGGCGACCGCTGGTCCGTCGGAGGCCGTCGACTTCCACGCGCGGGGCGCCGTTGCCGTCGACGGGGACGGGCGCATCGCCTTCTGTGGCGACGCCGCCGCGTTGCCGGAGCAGTGGCGGCAACTCCCCCTTGACGACTACGGCGACGCGCTGGTTCTGCCCGGCTTCGTCGACGCCCACATCCACTTCCCCCAGTACCGGATGCTCGCCGCGCCCGGCCGGGATTTGCTGGACTGGCTCGACCGCTTCACCTGGCCCGAGGAACTCCGCTACGGCGATCCGGACCACGCCGCCACCGCGGCTGGCGTGTTCCTCGAGCGGCTGGTCCAGCACGGAACCACCGCCGCCCTGGTGTTCTCGTCGGTCCACCCGCAAGCCGCGGAGGCGCTGTTTGCCTCCGCCGAGGCACGCGGCATGGCCATCATCGCCGGCAAGTCGATGATGGACCGCAACGCGCCGGCCGGTCTGCGTGACGATCCCGAAGCGGGCGTCGCCGACAGCGAGACACTCGCCGACCGCTGGCATCTCCGAGGCCGCCTTCAGTATGCGATCACGGTTCGGTTCGCCATCACCTCCAGCGAAAGGCAGCTTCAGCTCGCCGGCGAACTCGCGGCCGCGCGCCCCGAGCTCCTGGTGCAGTCGCATCTCGGTGAGAGCCGGGCCGAGATCGCCCGCGTTCGGGAGCTCTTCCCGGATGCCCTCGACTACACGGACGTGTACGACCGGGCGGGCCTGCTGGGGCCCCGCACGCTCCTTGCCCACGGAGTCCACCTTGGCGAACGGGAATGCCAGCGGCTCCACGAGACGGGCGCGACGGTGGTCCACTGCCCGACCGCGAACACCTTTCTGGGCTCCGGGATCTTCGACCGCAGCCTGGTCAACCGCCCGGAACGCCCGGTTCGCATTGCGGTAGGAAGCGACGTCGGTGCCGGCACGGGATACTCGATGCTCCACACACTCGCCGGGGCCTACCAGGCGGCCCTGCTCCGAGACGTCCATCTCGGCGCCCACGACCTGTTCCACTCCGCCACCCGGGGCAACGCGGAGCTGCTCGGTCTCGAGGAGGAGATCGGGTCCCTCGAACCCGGCCGCTGGGCGGACATCGTCGTGCTCGATCCGGCGGCAACACCGGTAATGCGCGATCGCCACGCGCTTTCCGAGAACCTCGAGGACACGCTGTACGCACTCGCCCTCCTGGGCGACGATCGGGCGGTGCGCGCCGTGTTCGTTGCCGG
>JAGWAG010000136.1 GCA_021296535.1 Acidobacteriota bacterium
ACGGGACGGTGATCGAGCGGGCGACGGTCGTCATCGAGAACGGGACGATCACGGCGGTGGCGGAGGATGCGGCCGTTCCGGCTCATGCCTGGGTCGTCGACGGCGAGGGGTTGACGGTGTTTCCGGGGCTGATCGATGCCCTGGGCACGCTGCCGGCGCCGCGGCGGTCCGGCGCTGGGCCTGGAGCGGGCGGACCCGGTCAGGGTGGTCCCCGGCGGCGGCCGGACCCTGACCAGCAGTTGCCGCGTGGTCCGGAGGACCGCCCGCAGACGACCCCCTGGAAGCGGGCCGCGGACGATCTGGCGCTCGACGCGGAGGCGGTCGAGACCTGGCGCAAGGCCGGGTTCACGTCGGTCGCCGCGCGGGCCGGGCAGGGGCTGTTCCCGGGGCGCCTGTCGCTCGTGCGGTTCGGTGAACCGGGGGCCGATCCGGAACACCAGGTTGTTGCACCTGAACTCGCGCAGATGGCTTCGTTCGACACGGGAGGCGGGTTCGGTTCCTATCCCGGGGCCCTGATGGGCAAGATCGCCTACGTGCGACAGGTGCTGCTGGACGCCGGTCACTATGCGGCCGCGGTCGCGGCCTTCGAGGCGGACCCCGGGGGCTGGCGGCGGCCCGACTACGATCGCACGCTGGCGCCGTTGGCGGCGACCGCAGCCGGAAGCGAACGCATCCTGTTGCCGGGCTCGACCGCCGCGGAGATCGGACGGGCGCTCCGCCTGCGTGAAGAGTTCGGCTTGAACTCGATCGTCTATGGCGGCCAGGAGGCATACCGCCTCGCCGGGGAACTCGCCACTGCCGGCGTGCCGGTGCTGGTCGATGTCGACTGGCCTGAGCCTTTACCGGAACGCGACCGGGATCCGGACGCCGACCGGCCATTGAGAGAGATTCTCCATGAACGGTTGGCGCCATCGACGCCGGCCGAGCTGGCGGAAGCAGGCGCACAGTTCGCGTTTTCGTCCGGCGGCGCAAACAACCCGGACGAATTCCTCGCCGGCGTGCGCCGGACGGTCGAGGGAGGACTGGAGCCGGCGCGAGCGCTCACGGCGCTGACCCGGGACGCGGCGGCGGTGTACGGCCTGGAGGATCGGATCGGCACGGTGGCCGAAGGGATGGCGGCGGACCTCGTGCTTGCCGACGGCTATCCGTGGCTGGAGTCGACCCGTGTTGAGGCGGTGTTCGTCGATGGCCGCCGCTTTGCGGTCGACGATGGTGGTGCGGAAACGGAACCGGAGGCGGAAACGGAACCGGAGGCGGAAGGGGAGCCGGAACCGGAAGCGGAGCCGGCCGGAAGGCCGGCGCACCCAGTGTCGGAGGCCGAGCCGGCCAGAGGGCGGGCGCGCCCGGTGACGGCGCCTGCGCCGATGCGGCTGTCCGAGGTATCAGAGAGGTACGACGAAGTCGCCGGCGACTCCGGGGTACCGATGGCCGGGCCGTACCGTGAGGACGACGTGCTGGCGATCGTCGGTGGGACGGTCCTGACGATGGCCGGCGAGACGATCGAGAACGGCACGGTCGTCGTGCGGGACGGCCGGATCGCCGCGGTCGGCCGCCGCGTGAGGCCGCCGCGCGACGCTCACGTGATCGAGGCCGCCGGCCGCTACTTGACGCCCGGCATCATCGATGCCCATTCGCACATCGCGACAGCGGGCGGCGTCAACGAGGGCAGTCTGGCGGTGACCGCGATGGTGCGCATCGAGGATGTGGTCGATCCGACCGACATCGGGATCTACCGCGCCCTGGCCGGCGGTGTGACGACGATCAACGTGCTGCACGGCAGTGCGAACCCGATCGGAGGTCAGAACCAGGTACTCAAACTGCGCTGGGGACAGGACGCCGACGGGTTGCGCTTCGAGGGTGCGCCCCCCGGCATCAAGTTCGCGCTGGGCGAGAACCCGAAGCGGTCGCGGTCCTTCGGACCGGGCCCGCGCCGCTACCCGGCGACCCGGATGGGCGTGCTCGATGTGATCCGGCAGGCGTTCACGGAAGCCGCCGAGTATCGGACGGCAACGGAACGTCATCGCGAGGCGGAAGCCGGCGGCGAGCGCAGCCGTCCGCCGGCGCGGGATCTGGAACTCGAGGCGCTCGTCGAGATTCTGGAGGGTGACCGGCTGGTCCACGCTCACAGCTACCGGGCCGACGAGATCCTCCAGTTGCTCCGTCTGGCGGAGGACTTCGGTTTTCGTATCGCGACCCTGCAGCACGTTCTCGAGGGGTACCGTGTGGCTGACGAGATCGCGGCTCACGGCGCCGGGGCCTCGACCTTCTCCGACTGGTGGGCCTACAAGGTCGAGGCCTTCGAGGCGATCCCCCACAATGCCGCCCTGATGACGGACCGCGGCGTCCTCGTGTCGATCAACTCGGACGACGCGGAGGAGATGCGCCACCTGAACCACGAGGCGGCCAAGGCGGTCAAGTGGGGCGGGTTGAGCGACGAGCAGGCACTCGCGCTGGTCACGATCAACCCCGCGAGGCAGCTTCAGATCGACGACCGCGTCGGTTCGATCGAGGTCGGCAAGGACGCCGATCTCGTCGTCTACGAAGGGCATCCGCTGAGCTCCTACGCGGTGGTACAGACCACCCTGGTCGACGGCAGGGTCTACTTCGACCGCGAACTGGGCCGCGTCCGGCGGGAGCACCTGGCGGCGCTCGAGCAGTCGCTCCTGGAATCAGACGACGACGAGGGTGGAGAAGCGCCGTGAGCCGACCTGTGCAGCGCACGAGCCGGGCCTTGCTTCCAGTCGTCATCGCGGGGCTGCTGACCCTGACGGCGACGTGGGAGACGGCGGCGGCACAGACGCTGGCGATTCAAGGCGGCACGGTGCATCCGGTTTCGGGACCGTCCTATTCCGGCACCGTCGTCGTGCGCGACGGCCTGATCGAAGCGGCAGGCGCCGGCGTGGAGGCGCCGTCTGACGCCGAAGTGATCGACGCCACCGGGTTGCACGTCTATCCAGGCCTGTTCAACGCTGGTCGAGATCGGCTCGATCGCGGCCACCCAGGACGACAGCGAGTTGGGCGACACGCCCCACCTGCGGGCGCTGGAGGCAGTCCACCCGGCGAGCGAGATCATCCCGGTCACGCGGGCCAACGGCATCACCCACGTGTTGTCGGCACCCGGCGGCGGTCCCTGGGCGGGCCAGGCGTCGGCGATTCTTCTCGACGGCTGGACGGTGGAGGAGATGGCGATCGAGCCCAGCGTCGGCGTGGTGCTCGAGTGGCCCAGTCTCGAGACCCGCGAGTTCGACTTCTCGACCTTCAGCGTGCGGGAGAAGAAGTTCTCCGAGGCGAAGAAGGACTACGACCGGACGATCGACGAACTTGGGCGTTGGATCGACGCGGCCCGCCAGTACGACCATGCACGATCTGCCGCCGGATCCGGAGCGACGGTGGAGCAGAACCACGCTCTGGAAGCCGTGGCGAAGCTCACACGGGGCGAGTTGCCCCTGATCGTCCTGGCTGACCGTGCCCGGGCGATCCGGGATGCGGTCGCGTTTGCCGGGCAGCACGGCTTGCGCCTGGTCCTCGCCTCGGGACGCGACGCGGCGCAGGAGGCAGAACTGCTCGCCGAGAAGGAAGTACCGGTCATCCTGGGAGCCGTCCAGGCGCTTCCGGTCCAGGAAGACGATGCCTACGACGGCCCCTTCACGGCGCCCGGCGATCTTGAGCGGGCCGGTGTGCCGATCGCTTTCGGCACCTTCGACTCGTCGAGCGCCCGGGTCCTGCCCTACGAAGTGGCCACGGCCGTCGCCTTCGGTCTCGACCCGGAGGCCGCGCTACGAGCCCTGACACTTGGCGCGGCCGAGATCCTCGGCCTCGCTGACCGTGTGGGGTCGATCGACGCGGGCAAGTGGGCGAATGTGATCGTCACCGACGGTGACCCGCTGGAAGTGCGGACCGCGGTGCGTCACGTGATCATCCGTGGCCACGACGTCGACCTTGCGAATCGCCACAGCCGGTCGTACGAGTTGTACGGCAGCCGCCCGGCACCTCCCTAGCTCCGAGACCGGCCGCGGGCCTTACGGTTCCTCGCTCGACTCCGACTGCTCCTGCGCCTGGAGCAGGCCGATGACCCGCGGGGTCAGGTCGACACGGGCGCTGGCGTGGAGCACGCCGCCGATGCTGGCGTTCAGGATGAGGTCGTAGCCTCCCTCGTCGATCAACTGCTGGACGATCGGACGCAGCCGTTCGTTGATCTGCCGCAGCGTCTCCTCTTCGCGCTTCGACGCCCGCCGCTGGGCATCGTCGGCCAGGCGCTGCGACTCCCGTTGCAGGTCCTCGAGCTGGTGCTGGATGCTGCGGAGCTCGTCCGGTCCCTTGCCGACCGCGCTCTGGCGCAGGCTCTGTTCCTGGCTGGCGTTGGCTTCGAGCGCCGCCCTGGTCTGGGCTTGGACCTGTTGCAGGAACGCCGCAAGCTCCTTGCCTTCCCGCGCTTCGGCGACGACGGCTTCCACGTTGATGATGGCGACGCGGGCGGCGCCGGTGTCCGCCTGCTGGGCGTACAAGGCGGGCGTCGCGGCGGCGAGCAACAGGATCGCGAGGGTACAAAGTGAGAGACGACGGGTCATTGGGACTCTCCACCGGGCGTGTAGATCGGCATCGGAAACGGCGTGACCTTCCGGTTCTCCGGCCGTTCGAGATTGCGGATGCGGGCAGTGCCCTGCTTCGTTACCTGGTCGATGCGCAATACGGAGTGCATGGGCAGATACGTGCGCCTGACGCCGGTGAACTCGCGCTGCAGCCGCTCTTCCGAGGGATCAACGACGACCTGCGTCTTCTCGCCGAACACGAGTTCGCCGATCTCGACGAAGCCGAGCAGGCCGCCCTGGGCGACCGAGCGGGCGTAGACCTCGTAGACTTCGCCCTGACTCAGGAACGTCACCCGGTAGATCAGGTCTTCGGACACGGGTTCACTTGGGCTGCTGGAGTTTGGCGAAGGCGGCGGCCATTGCGTTCAGGGCCGCGGGTTTCTTCTGGCGCTTGCGGTAGTTCTTGTAGTCCGTCTTCGTGCCGACAAGCTGCGAGCCCGGCGGCGCGAGTCCAAGGCGGCGGCGCTTGCGGTCGATGCTCTCGATGATGACCTTGAGTTGGCGCCCGGGCGGGTAGGCGCGCTGAGCCTGATTGCCGTCCGGAAGGGTGACCGCGGACATCGGCAGCAGACCGGTCAGGCCGGGTTCGAGTTCAACGAAGATGCCGAAGCGCGAGACCTGTTCGACGCGACCCTCCACCTCGGCGCCTTCCTTGTACTGCTCGCCGAGGTTTTTCCAGGGATCGTTCGCCGGCACCTCGCGCAGGGACAGTGCGATCCGGCGCCGCCTGGGCGCCACCTCGACCACCCATCCCTCGATCTCCTCGCCGGTCGCGAACTCGGGCGCGCTCATCTGCTTGCCGATCGGGAGTTGGGAGGTATGCACGAGACCATCGAGGCCGGGAGCCAGCTCGACGAACAGGCCGAACTCACTGTGCCGCACGACCTTGCCCTTGAACTTCTCGCCGGCGGTGAACTTCTTCGCGGTCTCCTTCCATGGATCCGCCTCCAGGGCCTTCATCGACAGCGAGATGCGAGCGCTGCGCTTGCCGTTCTTCTTCTCGATCTTCGTCACGACGGCTTCTACGCTCTGCCCGACCTTGAGCAGGTCACCGGGCTCGCCCGACCGGGTCCGGGAGATCTGCGTTCGGTGGACGAGTCCGCCGATCCCGCCTCCCAGGTCGACGAAGGCGCCGAAGTCGGTCACCGAGGTCACCTTGCCGGTGACCGGCTCGCGGGACTCCTGCTTGGCGCGAATCTCGTCCAGCGCGCGCTTGCGTTCGCTGCGGATGGCCGGCCGCCGGGTGAGCACGATTCGGCGACCGGCTTCCTTGATCTCGAGGACGTGGAAGACGTACGTGTTGTTCACGTACTGGGCCGGAGGCTTGGGGCGGTTGCCGAGTTCCATCAGGGACCGGGGACAGAACGTCGTGACGCCTTCCGAGACGATGTGGAAGCCGCCCTTGTTCCAGCCGATCACCTTGCCCTCGACCGGGTTCTTCGCCTCGAGTGCGGCGGCGAACGGAATGGCGGCGGGGGCCAGCTCGACTGCCGGCACCTCCTCGGGCGCGGCTTCGGCCTCGGGCTGGGCTTCGGCCTGGGCTTCGGCCTCGGGCTGAGCTTTGGCTTCGGGCTGGGCTTCGGCCTTGGGCTCGGCTGCTACCTCGGGCTGGGCTTCGGCCTCGGGCTGGGCTTCGGCCTCGGGCGGCGCTACTGCCTCGGCCTCGGGGGCCTCCTCGGCTTCCGGCTCCGCGGCGG
This sequence comes from Acidobacteriota bacterium, assembly GCA_021296535.1. Taxonomy (GTDB): domain Bacteria; phylum Acidobacteriota; class Thermoanaerobaculia; order Multivoradales; family Multivoraceae; genus Multivorans. Next base: position 6,287 of record JAGWAG010000136.1, read on the forward strand.
TCGAAGTCGCGGCTTCGAGGTCCGCGTTGTCGTTCGGCTGGGCCGTTGCTTCTGGCTGGTCCATGGGCGCTTCGATTTGACCTGCTGGCGGCGCCGGCTCAGGGGGCGCCTCGCCCTCCGCCGGCACCTGAGCGCTCGCTGGATCGTTCGTCTCAGTCATGGTGCTGGAGGGAGGGCGGGGCCGCGGCTTCGGGCGCGGGCCGTGATTGTAGCAGCCCGGACTCGAGGACTTGCCCCATCGCCTGCAGCGCCCGGGAGCGCGCTCCGCTAGTTCGGCTCGGTGACTCCGGTGATCTCGCCCAAGGTCGGTCCGATCTCGGCGTGGAGCACGAGGTCGGCAATGCCGTCCAGGTCGGTCGCTTCGCGGTTCAGGATGACCAGTCTGGCGCCCGCCTGCTTGGCCAGGGCAGGGAAGCCGGCAGCCGGGTAGACCACGAGGGAGCTGCCGATCGCCAGGAAGAGATCGGCAGCCAGAGTCGCCTCGTGGGCGCGTCGCATGGCGAGCTCGGGCATCGCCTGGCCGAACGAGAGCCGCAGGTCTCGCCGGCCAGGTTCTGCCGTGAACAGACCGGGAGTTCCTCCCGGTCACGGAACGCGGCCACGATGGGCTCGAGTTCGTAGCGTTTCTGGCACTCGAGGCAGGCGGCGTAGGTCGCATTGCCATGCAGCTCGATCACGTCCTCGTCGGGAATGCCGGATTCCTGGTGGAGACCGTCGACGTTCTGGGTAATCACGGCCCGGAGCTTCCCCAGGCGGCGGAGTTCGGCGAGCGCGAGGTGGCCGCGGTTGGGCCGGGCCCTGGACATCGTGCGATCGCTGCCGATCTTGCGCCGCCAGGACTCGCGTCTCGCCTCCTCGGAGGCGACGAACTCGCCGAAGTCGATCGGCTTGTACTTCGTCCAGATACCGCCCGGGCTGCGGAAGTCCGGGATACCCGACTCGGTGCTGATGCCCGCTCCGGTGAACGCGACGATCCCGCTCGCTTCGTGGACTAGGCGTTCAAGTTCCTGGACCTGGCTCATGACGATCTCCAGCGTTTTGGACGGTGGGACCGAGTCTACGGCCTGTTCTCTACCGACCGGTCGGTCTGTTACACTGGCGCTCGCCCGCAAACCAGTTGGATGGACCCGGCAACACCGGAGGATAGAGAGAGCGAGAATGTCTTTTCATAGCTTCACAGGCACGGATTCCTACCTCGCCGCACCCGAACTCCGGGACTCGGTGAACGTCGCCGCGGCGCTCGAGAAGCCGCTCCTGGTGCGTGGCGAACCGGGTACCGGCAAGACGGTGCTCGCCGAGGCGGTCGCCGAGAACCTGGTCATGGAGCTTCTGACCTGGAACATCAAGTCGACGAGCAAGGCCCAGGAGGGGCTCTACGTCTACGACACGGTGCAGCGGCTCAACGATGCCCGTTTCGGCGACAAGGACATCACGGACATCTCCCAGTACATCAAGTACGGCCCGCTCGGGCAGTCCTTCCTCACCGATCAGCGCGTTGTGCTGCTGATCGATGAGATCGACAAGGCGGACATGGAGTTCCCGAACGACCTGCTCCATGAGCTGGACCGGATGAGCTTCTTCGTCCACGAGACGGGCAAGCAACATAGCGCCCAGTTCCGGCCGATCGTGATCATCACCTCGAACAACGAGAAGGAACTGCCGGACGCCTTCCTGCGTCGCTGCGTGTTCCACTACATCGCGTTCCCCGACAAGGCAGAGATGGAGGACATCATCCGCGTCCACCATCCGGATGTCGAGGCGGAGCTACTGCAGCAGGTCCTGCTGCGGTTCTACTGGCTGCGCGATCTGCCCGAGATTCGCAAGAAGCCGTCGACCAGCGAGCTGATCGACTGGATCGCCGCGCTGCGCCGCGGGGGCGTCAGCACCGAGGTGATCGAGAGTGAGCTACCCTTCCTGGGTGTCCTGATGAAGCGCGAGAACGACCTGGAAGCCGTGATGGCTGCGCACCGTCGCGGTCGGGTCAACTGATCGTCTCCTGACGCCGCCGGCAGAGCCCGATCCCACGCGAAGGCAGTCCCAGCCATGTTCGTCGATTTCTTCTACCACCTCAGGGGCTACGGTCTGAAGGTGACGATCACGGAGTGGCTGGCCCTCATGCGGGCGCTGGCGATCGGCTACAGCCGCGCGGATCTTCACGTTTTCTACAACCTGGCCCGCTGCCTGATGGTCAAGCGGGAGGCTGACTTCGACAACTACGACCGCGCCTTCGCCTCCTTCTTCATGGGGGTCGAGAATCACTTCGACATCAGCGACGAGCTGCTGGAGTGGCTGTCGAATCCAAAGTTGCCGCGGGAGTTGACGGACGAGGAGCGTTCCAAGCTGGAGGCGCTCGACCTCGACGAGCTGCGTGAGCGCTTCAAGGACCTGCTGGATGAGCAGAAGGAGCGGCACGACGGCGGCAACCGCTGGATCGGGACCGGTGGCATGTCTCCCTTTGGCCATGGCGGTGAGCATCCGACCGGGGTTCGCATCGGTGGCTCGGGCGGCGGCCGCTCCGCGGTCCAGGTAGCGACGGACCGCCGCTTCCGCAATCTGCGGTCGGACCGGATCCTCGACACGCGACAGATCGGGCTGGCGCTCCGCCGCCTGCGCAAGCTGGACAAGGACGAGGGCCCCGAGGAACTGGACATCGACGAGACGATCGACAGCAGCGCCCGCAACGCCGGCGAGATCGACCTCGTGTTCCGTCCGCCGAAGCGAAACCGGATCAAGCTGCTGCTGCTGATCGATGTGGGCGGCTCGATGGATCCCCACACCCTGCTCTGCGAGCGGCTGTTCTCCGCCGCGCACAAGGCGAACCACTTCAAGAAGTTCGAGTTCAAGTTCTTCCACAACTGCGTGTACGAGAACCTGTACACGGACATCAGCCGCTGGAAGGGCGAACCCACGTCCGAGATCCTGAAGCGCCTGGATCACACCTGGTCCGTGTGCCTCGTCGGCGACGCATGGATGAGCCCCTACGAGTTGACCCACACCGGCGGCGCGATCGACTACTACCACAGCAACCAGGTCACCGGCCTGGACTGGCTGCGCAAGTTCCGCGACCGTTGTCCGAACTCGATCTGGCTCAATCCGGAGCCGCAGCGGATCTGGAACGCCCCGACCATCCACCTGATCCGGCAGGTCTACCCGATGTTCGAGTTGACGATCGACGGGTTGACCGAGGGCATCGACGTGCTGCGGGGCATCCGACCGAACCGTGCGCTGGCGGCCTGATCGGAGCGAGTCGGCCTCCTCCCAGGGCCCCGGAATGGTCCGCCGGCCGGCCGGCGTTACACTGTGGCAATGGACGAGAAACCGCCGGGAGAGACCCAGCCCGATGATCTCGGTGCGCCCGGGAACGAGCCTGACCGCAGCGACCCGGTCTTCGATCTCCCGTTGAACCTGAGCCGGGAGCCGGCTTCCGAGGGACCCGAACGAGGAGACGGGGATTCGGGCGACTCGCCCGAAGGGCCGCCGGAGCGTTCCGGGACGATAGCGGTCATCGTCATCGCGGGCCTGATTCTACTTGGCGGCGGTGCGGTCATCTGGTGGTGGTTCGCGAGCCGCTCCGCGGATGCGGTCGATCCCGACGCCGCTGCTGCGACCGCTGAGGTAGCGACTGCCCCCGAACCGGCTGCGGAGCAGCCTGCGGCCGATGCGCAGGCCGCGGAACCGCCGGCGCTCCCGGCCCTGTCCGGGAGCGATTCCCTGGTTCGGGATGTCGTGGGCGGCCTGTCGCAGCACGCCGAGTGGCTGGCGTGGCTTGTTACCGAGGAGCTGGCGATGAACTTCGTGCGCGCGGTCGGCGCCGTGGCCTACGACGAGCCGCCCCAGTCCAGCTTGGAGCCGCTACGCCCCGAGGAGGGCTTCAGCGTGGTGCGGCGGGGACAGCGCTTCTACCCGGCCGAGACGAGCTTCCGCCGCTACGACCTGGCTGTCGAAGTCCTCGACTCGATCGATGTGTCCGGGGCCGCCGGCGCCTATCAGCGCCTGGAGCCCTTGTTCGAGCAGGCGCACGACGAACTCGGATACCCCAACGAGTTCGGCGACACCCTGGAACTCGCCGTGACCAGGCTGCTCGCGACGCCGACCCCCGACGCTGTGCCGGAACTCCGGTTGCGCGTGATCAGCTTCGAGTACGTCGATCCCGGGCTCGAAGGATTGAGCCCGGCTCAGAAGCTCCTGCTGCGCCTGGGTCCCGACAACGGCGACCGCGTGCGAGCGAAGGTCAGGGAGCTCTACGGGGCACTGCCCTAGCGCCCTAGCGCCCTGCGCTGCGCTTCGGCGTACCGTGTGAGCATCTGGTCGTAGACCGCGGCTGCGTGGGGGCGGGGTGAGGCGGAAGGTCCGGGTCCGCCGGCCGGCGGCAGCGGGTACGGCCTGCGCCCGGTCGCGCGCAGAGCGGCGCCCAGGGCTGCGCCGTCGCTGACCTCGTGTCCCTCGACGGGGCAGCCCATCACGTCGGCGGCGATCTGGAGCATCTCCCGATTGTGGGAGCCGCCTCCGGTCGCAAGAATCCGGCTGGGCCGGGTCGCCATCCATTCCGAGTTGAGCCGCATGGACAGGAACTGCCCCTCGACGACGGCACGGCAGTTCTCGGCCGCCTGCTCGTGCGCGTCCTCCAGGCCGCCCAGCCGAACGACCCGCGGCGACGCCACGCGCGGGACGATCTCCGGTTCGAACCAGGGAAGCATGATCATCCCGTCGTTGCCCGGCGGCGTGGACCGCAGCGCGTCCTCGAAGCCCTGCCAGTCGAGACCGTGGCGGTCCCGCACCGCCTCGCGCGCGAGCGACCCGTTGCGGAAGCAGATCAGGCTCATCGGATGCCCGCTCGGCGCGATGAACACGTGCCCGTTGGCCTCCGGGTCGACGGCGATGTCGGGCAAGAGGCAGAAGTAGGTGTCGCTGGTGCCCAGGCTCAGCACGGCTTCGCCCGGCTCGCGGACGCCGACGCCGACCAGGGAGCAGGGGTTGTCGCCGGAGCCGATGGTGACTCGCGTATCCGGCGGGAAGCCGTACCGGGAGACGAAGTAGGGAGCTATGGAGCCGACGACCGTCCAGGGCGGTTGGGACGGGAGGAGACAGCGCTCAAGTTCAGTTGAGGTGGCTGCCATCGCCGCGGGCGACCACTCCCGCCGCCGGATGTCGAGCAGGTTCATCCCGGAACCGTCACCGTGGTCGATCGGCGCCAGCCGGCCGGCCAGGACCGAGGTGACGAACGAACTGACCAGGCAAACGTGAGCCGTGTTGGCCCAGGCATCGGGTTCGGTGCGGGCGAAGCGCCGGATCTGGGGCCCCGTGAAGCGCTCGAATGTGTCGCTGCCGGTGAGTTCCGCCGTCGCGGTTGCTCCACCGAGCGCCTGACGGATCTCTTCGCACTCCCGCCCGGTGGAGTTCGGTGCGGGCAAGGAGAGGCTCGACCTGCTCGGCGAGGTTCCGATCCGGGGTCAGAGACCGGAGTACGCGGTCGCTGCCGGCCCGGAGGTAGACGGAGCCGTGCTGCTGGCCGGACACCGACACTCCGCGGACCTTCCCGCACACATCGCTGCCAAGTCGAGCGAACGCCAGACCCAGAGCCTCGAGCCACATGGACGGCGGTACTCGTCCGACCGCCGGATCGTCGTCCGGAAGCTGTCCGTTGACGGTGCCGAACGCCGGGAGCTCCGAGTCGTAGTGAACGGCTGCGCGTGCGGCGATGCGGCTAGCCCCATCTTTGTCCTCCCCGTCCGGCGGCGGCGCCTCGACCAGGATCGCGGTCAGGCTCTGGGTGCCGACGTCGATGCCAAGATAGAGGGCCCCACCGCCAGCGCGCTCGTTGCTCTGCGGTCGCCGCTTCGCGGCGCGTTTCATCTCGGAAGCCGGCCAGAAGGCCGGCGCACCCAGTGACGGCCCCTGGGGCCCGCCCCCTCCGCTCCCTGGTCAGGCGGGTGCGCGCCGATGTCGGTCGCTGCAGTCACTCGATCTGGGTGCTGTACAGGTAGTCGTTGAGGATGCTCTCGAGCTCTTCCTGGCGGCCGCTGATCTTCGGCGGTTCGCCGAGTCGTCCGGCCCAGTCCTCGAGCTCCTCGAGAGTTGTTTCGCCGGCCAGGATCTTGCGGCCGAGGCCGCGACGGTAGCCCGCGTAGCGCTGCCGGATGCGCTTGCCGGCGAGGCCGAGGACGCCGTCCTTTCGTATCCGGTCGACGATCAGGAGAGCCTTGGCGAAGACGTCCATCGACGCGATGTGGGCGTAGAACAGGTCGACCGTGTCGAAGGAGCCCCGCCGTACCTTCGCGTCGAAGTTCAGGCCGCCCCAGCGCAGGCCGCCCTGGCCCTGGATGATGAGCAGGGCCAGGACGCATTCGCGGAGGCTCATCGCGAAGTTGTCCGTGTCCCAGCCGACGCCTTCCAGCCCGCGGTTGATGTCGACGCTGCCCAGCATGCCGGCTCCCGCCGCGGTCGCCAGTTCGTGTTCGAAGGAGTGGGTGGCGAGCGTCGCGTGATTCGCCTCGACATTCAGCATGAAGTCAGAGGAGAGATCGAACTCGCGCAGGAAGTTCAGGCAGTGACCGCAGTCGAAGTCGTACTGGTGAACCGACGGCTCCTTCGCCTTGGGCTCGAGGAAGAACTTGCCCTCAAAGCCCTGGCGTCGCGCGTAGTCGACCGCAAGCCGGAGGAAGGCGGCCATCTGCTCCCGTTCGCGGCGCATGTCCGTGTTGATCAGCGAGGTGTAGCCCTCGCGCCCGCCCCAGAGCACGTAGCCGTTGCCGCCGAGTTCGATCGTCGCGTCGATCGCTCGCCGCACCTGGGCGGCCGCGTGGGCGAAGACTCTGGGATCGGGGTTGGTCGCCGCGCCGTGCGTGTAGCGCGGATGGCCGAACAGGTTCGCGGTGCCCCAGAGCAGCTTGACGCCGGTCTCCCGTTGCCTGGCCTTCGCCAGTCGGACGATCTCGTCCAGGTACTCGTTGCTCTCGGTAACGGAGTTGCCCTCGGGCGCAATGTCCCGATCGTGGAAGCAGTAGTAGGGCACGCCGAGCTTGGTGAAGAACTCGAACGCGGCGTCGAGTGTTTGCCGCGCCGCGTCGATCGGCGTCGGGGCGTCGTCCCAGGGCCGGTCGTACACGGGGTCCGGTCCGAACGGATCCTGGCCGCCGCCCTTGAACGTGTGCCAGTAGGCGACGGCGAACTTGAGTTGCCGCTCCATCGTGCTGCGGCCGACCCGGCGTGAGCGGTCGTAGTACTTGAACGCGAGCGGATCCCGGCTGTC
>JAGWAG010000137.1:0-9293 GCA_021296535.1 Acidobacteriota bacterium
CGCACGAGAACGACAGCGTGCTGTCGACCGTCAGTTGGAACTGGGCGATCTCGAGCAACTGGTTCCTGGAGGCGAAGATCGCCCAGCAGGAGACTCAGGAGAACAAGTTCCTCGCCTGCCACGACCTCCTGGAGCAGGAGAACCCCGCCGCCCAGGCGGTGGATGGCATCCCCATCCTCGAGTGGCTGTCCCAGGACAACTACCCGGAAACGCCCGCGCGCATGGTGGAGACCTGCCTGCAGGCGAAGTCGCTCGACCGGGGACCGGTCGCCGGTCACACGGCGACGAACACCTCGGGCGGCGACACGAGCTACCCGCTGCGATTCCCGTTCGACGCGAGCAGGGGCATCTTCTACCCTGGCAACAACTACAACGTCTACCGGGACGCCGAGAATCTCTCCTCCTGGCACAACGGCTGGATCCTCTCGGACGGTTTCGGCTTCAACGCCTTCCCGCGCGAGCAGGCGAACGCCGGCCTGACCCAGTTCGTCGGCGCCAACCACGAACTGAAGTACGGCATCGACTACCAGGACACGAAGTGGGAGGGCGAGAATGCCCGGGTGCCCCTCATCCAGGGGTGGGGCTTCGACCCGACGAACCCGTTCGGCTTCCTCGGCGCCGGAACGATCGCCGACGACACCTGCGCCACACCGTTCACGCGGACCGGAACCTCGGCCATCCGCGGGCGGACGTGCTACTTCACGGACCATAACTCGACCTTCCTCACCTGTGAAGGCAACGCCCCGGACGGCTCGCCCCACCGGCCGACCACGGTCGAACACGTGAACGGCGAGATCGTCCGTACGCCAGGCACCTGCGTTGGTCGCGGCAGCGGCGACACCGAGGTGAGCGACATCGGTTTCTACATCCGCGACCGCTTCACGATCGGCGATCACTGGGTGGTCAACGTCGGTCTCAGGGCCGAGAACCAGGAAGCCTGGAACGACGTCCGACGCAAGGTCATCGACGACACCTACGTCGATCCGCGGATCAACCTCTCCTACGACGTGAAGGGCGACGGCGCCCTGCTGCTCAACGCGAGCTGGGGCCAGTACCACGCGATGCTGAACCAGGCGTGGATCTCCGGCGGAGACTCGAACGTTCCCAGCATGCACGATCTGTGGAACGGCTACGAGGGACACGAGGTGTTCCTGTTCTGCGATCCGGCGGACATCGGGACGTTCGACTACTTGATGGCGATCGGACTGACGAACTACGGCTGCCGGGTTCCGCAGCGGCGAGACTCGATCAACTCAGGAACGGTCGGCGCGCCTCTGCCCGGCTACAACCTGTCCTGGGAGTTGACGACGCCGGGTCTCATGTGGGACGCGGTCCAGGCCGGCGTTCTGGACTACGACGTGCAGACGTACTACAAGCAGGAGGGCATCCTCGGCCTCGAGTGGCAGTTCCGTCCGAACTGGGCCCTGGACGTCAAGTACATCGAGTGGCAGTTGCAGGACATGATGTTCTCCAACAACCAGCTCGACCACAAGGGCCGAAACATCGGCGTGACGGAGAACTACCACGACCTCCTGGACATCCTGATCGCGTTCGACGACGCGCGGGCCGCGACCTGGGCCGCGCAGGGCTACGATCCCGCCGAGCGTCCCGCCCAGTTGAACCGCGAGGCCCTGGAAATGGCGGATCCGGCCAAGAACTCGTTCAAGGGGGTCCAGGTTCAGTTGAACCGGCGCTTCGCGGACGGCTGGGCGCTCTACAACAACCTGGCCTGGGCCAGCACGGACACGACCGGCGCCGGCGCCTGGTGGAACAACACGAACAGCACCTACCTCGAGGCGGCTCACGTCGTGCTGAACCAGCAGAACATCGACAGTTGTGAGGCAGCACAGACGAGGCCGGACCGCAGGACCGGCCGGACGCCGCTCTATCCGGAAGATTGCGTCGCCCGGCTGACGGACTGGTTGGGCTTCCCGGCGAGCATGATCAACCGGCGCGGCGCCAATGGCGCCTATGACCGTGAGTGGATCTTCAACTCGTTCGGTTTCAAGACCTGGCGACTGGGCAACCAGGACCTGACGCTGGGCGGCCACCTGACGTTCCAGACCGGAACGCCCTGGAACACGTCATCGGGCGCCGGCTACGAACGGCCCTGCGGACCGAGGCCGCCCGGCATCCCGCCATCGATTCCGATCTGCCTGCCGGTCGACGTGACGGACGCGAACGCGAATCAGCGCCCCGGCACCTCGAACACGGGCGTCGGCTTCCCGCTCCACCCGTCGGGCACGGAGGGCCGCCGCACCGCGGACGAGTACACCGTCAACCTGAGCGGCGCCTGGGGCTTCCCTCTCGGGTACCGGAACACCCGCGGCGAACTCCGGGTCGAGGTGCTGAACGCAACGAACCAGCAGCGCCGCCGTTCCTGGAACAGCGCTGGCGAGGTACTGCCGGTGCGCCGGTTCTTCCAGCGCCCGCGGCAGATCCGGGCGAACTTCAAGATCCAGTTCTAGAGGCTGGGGTACGGAGCCTGGGGCTTCGGCCCCAGGTTCCCCGGCTCCCGTGCGCGGGCTCTGCTAGCTTCCCGGGAGCCGATGAGTAGCGCTCGTATCGCGCTGGTTTCGCTGGCCGTCGCGGCCTGCGCGCAAGACCCGGGCGCCGGGCCTGCCGCCGAACCTGCGGTGGCGGAACCACCTCCAGCCCCTCCCGCCTTCGAGGAGCGCGCCACCGAGGCCGGTCTCGTCTTTCGGCACCTCAATGGCGGCGATGGGCGCTATCTGCTGCCCGAGATCATGGGCGCCGGCGCCGCCTTGTTCGACTTCGACGGCGACGGGGACCTGGACGCGTACCTGGTCCAGGGGGCGACCCTGGAGCCGGGCGCGGGCAACAGCGCCTCCTCCGGCCCCGCCAACGACCGCCTCTTCCGTAACGAACTCACCGAAACCGGCGACCTCCGATTCGTCGACGTCACCGCCGACTCAGGCATCGAGTCCACCGGCTACGGCATGGGCGTCGCGGCGGCGGACTACGACGGCGACGGCAAGACTGACCTCTACGTGACGAACTTCGGGCCGAATCGGCTCTGGCGCAACCTGGGCGGCGGCCGATTCGAGGATGCGACGGCTGCCGCAGCCGTCGACGACCCGCGGTGGAGCGTCCCGGCCGTCTTCTTCGACTACGACAGCGATGGGGCGCTGGACCTGTTCCTGGCCAACTACGTCGACTTCAATCTCGGCAGTCATACCCTATGCACCTTCGGCAGCGGCGAACCGGACTACTGCAGCCCGAAGACGTACCGCCCGGAGCCCGATCGCCTGTTCCGCAACCTCGGCAACGGCCGCTTCGAGCAGACGACGGATCGCGCCGGGCTCGCGGCCGAGTTCGGCAACGGCCTCGGCGCCGTACCGGCAGACTTCGACCTCGACGGACGGCTCGATCTCTACGTCGCCAACGACGGCACGTCGAACCAGATGTGGATGAGCCTCGGCAAAGGCCGGTTCGAGAATCGCGCCCTGTTCGCGGGAGCGGCAGTCAATGGAAGAGGCGAGGCCGAGGCCGGCATGGGGGTCGACGCCGGCGACTTTGACGGCGACGGCGACGAAGACCTCTACGTGACCCACATCACCGGGGAGACCAGCACCCTCTACCTGAACGACGGCGACGGGCTATTCACCGACGCCGGCATGGTCGCGGGACTCGACGCGCCCAGCCTGGCTATGACCGGCTTCGGCACCGGCTGGTTCGACTTCGACAACGACGGCGACCTCGACGTGCTGGCGGTCAACGGCGCGGTGCGGCGCCTCGACCGCGCCCGCAGCGGAGCCGAAGCCGCTGCGCGGGCGGCCGCGGCCAGCGACCACGAACGCCGGTTCGGACAGCCGAACCAGCTCTTCCGCAATCTCGGAGGCGGCCGCTTCGAAGACGTGTCGGCACTTGGGGGCGCCTCCTTCACGGCTTTCGAGGTCTCCCGCGGTGCGGCCTTCGGCGACGTGGACAACGACGGCGACACGGACGTCCTGATCACGAACAACAACGGACCGGCCCGGCTGATGGTGAACGTCGTCGGCCAGGACAACGGCTGGATCGGGCTCCGACTATTGGGTGGCAACGGCAAGAGGGACGCCCTCGGCAGCCTCGTCCACGTGTTCCTCGACGATGGCCGAACGCTCACGCGCCGGGTTCGAACGGCCATGAGCTACGCCTCGTCCAGCGACCCGAGGGTGCTGGCTGGAGTCGGTGCCGCCGGCGTCGAGGACGTTCGGGTGACCTGGCTCGGCGGCGCAGAGGAGTCCTTCGGACCGCTCTCGACCGGGACCTACCACGAACTTCGCCAAGGACAAGGCAGCCGATGACTACCGCCCTGGGAGCTTGCGCAGCCGGAACTGGGTGCGCCGGCATTCGGCGCAAAGCGCCGGCTTCCGGACTTTCCGTCGCGCTAGCCCTCGCCTGCACGGGCGGCGTTGGCCTTCCCCTCCCCTCCACCTACGAAGCTCACGACCCGGCGGTCCGCTCACAGATCGCAGGCCTCGAGCGGCGCGTCCGTACTCTGGAAGCTGAATCAGCAACGGACGCCGAACTGGCAGCCGCCGTTGGAGAACTCGGCCGGCTCTACCACGGCGTGCAACTGCTCGACACCCATGCATTCAACGCGCTCGAGGCGGCCGAACACTGCTACCGCGAAGCACAGCGACTCGATCCCTCCGACCACCGCTGGCCCTACCTGAGTGCCTTCGCGTCCCAGTCCCAGGGCGATCTCGATGCCGCCGCCGCCGCCTACCGGAGCGTGCTGGCCATTGAACCCGATCTGATCCCGGCCCTTCATCATCTTGCCGAGACCGAAGCGGCGCGAGGCCGACCGGATGAAGCGGCCGCCCAGTGGAGCCGCGCCCTGGAACTCGAACCCGGATTCGCTCCAGCCCTCTACGGCCTCGGCGCCCTGGCGCTCGACCGTGGCGACGCACAGACTGCCGCCGACCATCTGGAAGGGGCGTTGGCAGCCACTACTCGCTGGGCTTGGCCTATCGCAGGCTCGGTGACGAGGAGAAGGCCACCGCCCACCTTGCTCAGGCCAGCCACACGGACTTCACACTGGACGATCCCCTCGTCCGCGAACTCGCCTACCTGCCCAGTGGCAGCACGGCTCTGGTCCAGCAAGGGCTGATCGCGGTCCAGGCAGGCGAGTTTGCCGCTGCGGCTACCCTCTTCGGCCGCGCCGTCGAGGCAGATCCCACGAACACGGAGGCCCGAAGGCAGCTCGCGCTGGCCCAGGTCGACGCGGGGAAGCCCGACCTGGCCCAAACCGCCTACGAAGAGCTACTCGCCCTCGACCCGACCCAGGCCTCGGCGCGCCTCGAACTCGCCCGCCTTCTCGCCAGCCGCGGCCGTCCCGCCGAGGCGATCCGACACCTGACTCGCGCGACGGAGCTCGCACCGGACTACAAGCAGGCCCACTACCAACTCGCCCTTCTTCTGGACCGAACTGGCCGGCCCAGCGAAGCGCTCGCTCACTACGACCGGGTCCTGGCCCTGGACCCCGACTTAGGCGAGGCAGCTACAAGGCGCGCCGCCACCCTTGCCGCTCTTGGGCGCCCCGCAGAGGCGATCGGGATCCTCGAAGCCAGGATCGCCGCCGCTCCCACCGACGCCGCCGCGCTTCAGGCCCTGAGCGTCGTCCTGCGACAGCAGAACCGGTTGGAGGAAGCACGAACGACCCTTGAGCGCGCCCTCGGGGCCGGCGGATTCTCGCCCGCCGGTGAGGCGCGAGTACGAACGGAACTCGGCGGTATCTTCGCCATCCAGGGTCGACTCCGCGACGCGGCGAGGGAGTTGCAGACGGCTCAGCGGCTCAACCCGACGGAGGCTCAGACGAGCTTCATGCTCGGCATGATCCAGGCCGACCTGGGCCGAACGGGAGAGGCCGTCAGGGCCCTGGCCGCCGCTCTCGCCGTCCGCCCGGATCTCACACCGGCCCGTCTCCGCCTCGCCTCCCTCCTGGTCCAGGAGAACCGCTGCCCCGAAGCCCTGCAACTCCTCCAGGACGGCCGGCGCCTGACCCCCAACGACGCCGCCCTCATCCAGACGCTGGGACAACTACAGACAATCTGCGCCAGGCAGTAGCACCCAGCCTCCCACAACTCCCCCAAACACAAGGCAGGCCCCGCCCGCCTACGAACAGCCGATGCCTCCAGCAGGTGCGGGGGTTCAGAGGGAGGGGTCCCAGGTGGCTCGAAGCGAGCGACGCCCGGCGCCCTTCCAACCACCGACGCCCAACCGGAGCGAGCGGAGTGCAGTGAGCGCCAACCCGTCCATCTTCCGACAAGGCGCGAACGGCACCTGGGACCTCTCCCTCTGAACCCCCGCGCGTGCGGGTGAGCCCGACACGCGCCCGGAGCTAGCCGAAGACGATGGCGCGGTTCTCCACGACGAGGACGCGATGTTCGAGATGAGCCTGGACCGCACGCGCGAGCACCACCCGCTCCAGGTCCCTGCCCCGACGCACGAGAGTCGTCACGGAGTCGCGGTGACTGACCCTCGTTACGTCCTGCTCGATGATCGGTCCCTGATCGAGTTCCGCCGTCGCGTAGTGCGCCGTTGCGCCGACGACCTTGACTCCGCGTAGATACGCCTGCCGGTACGGGCTGCCGCCCGGGAACGCCGGCAGAAAGGAGTGGTGGATGTTGATCACTCGATTCGGGAAGCACTCGAGGAAGCGTGGAGTGAGAATCTGCATGTACCGGGCCAGCACGACCAGGTCGACGCGCGCCTCCTCGAGGATCTCGATCATCTCCTCTTCCTGCTCGCTGCGGGTCTCGCGCGTCACGGGCAGGTGGTGGTACGGCAGGCCGTTGTACTCGGCCTCCGCGGCGTGGTCCGGGTGATTGCTGATGATGCATACCGGCCGCCCCGGCAGTTCGCCGAGGCGCCATCGCGACAGCAGATCGTGGAGGCAATGGGCCGGTTTCGAGGCCAGCACGCCAACCCGCTGCTCCTTGTCCGAGAAGGCGATCCGGCTCCTGACCGAGAAGTGATCGCCGATCTCCCACTCGAGCAGCGGCTGAATCATCTCCCGGTCAAGATCGAAGTGATCTATCTCGAACTCGATGCGCTGGAAGAACTTGCCCTGCTCCTCGTCCCGGTGCGTCTCGGACGAACAGATGATGCCCCCATGATCGTTCACGAACCCGGTCACGGTCGCGATGATGCCGATCGCGTCGTCGCAACTGAGCAGGAGGGTCGCGGTCGCGTCGTGGTGCGCTGGCAAAGAACCGTGCCTGTGCTGGACCACGACGCGACCGAGTGTACATGCGGCCCGGCCTCCCCGGATGGCAACGGGCGGCGAACCCGGGAGCAGGCGTACACAGTTCGGGCCGCGATATGATCGCACGCACCATGTGTCGAGAGCAGCGGTGGGTATCGCCTTGGCCTGCCAGGAGATTCGGGGAGCCGCGCCCTGGGTCCGCGCAACAGGTGCGGCCCCTCGCCCGCGCGGGTGCGGCGGCCGTGCTCGCGCTGCTGACTGCGGCGTCGGCGGACGCGCAGACCGCCCAGACGCCGGCCGACGGCATCAAGCTGTTCGAGGAGAACGTCCGGCCGGTCCTGGAGCAGAACTGTTTCATGTGCCACTCCGATCCGGACCGGGCCGAGAACGGCTTCCTGCTCACGACCAGGGCGGGACTGTTGCGCGGCGGCGAACGGGGACCGGCGATCTCCACCTCCGAGCCCCCCCTGAGCCTGCTGCTCCACGCGGTCGAGTACGGCGACGACCAACTGCAGATGCCGCCCTCAGGTCGGCTGGCCGACACGGAGATCGAATCGATCCGGCAGTGGGTGCTGCTCGGTGCGCCCTTCGGCGGCGCCGAGGACGAGCTCACGGAGGTCGCGCCGGCCGAGGACGCGTTCGAGATCACCGACGCCGACCGTGCCTGGTGGTCCGTGCGACCGCTCGTGCGCCCCGACGTTCCCGCGGTGGCGGACGCGGACTGGCCGCTCAACCCGATCGACAACTTCCTGCTCTCCAGAATCGAGGCGGCCGGCCTCGAACCGCCAAAGGCGGCCGACCGCCGGGCGCTGATCCGGCGCGCGACCTACGACCTGACCGGGCTGCCGCCGACCCTCGAGGAGGTCGAGGCCTTCGAGCGGGATCAACGCCCCGACGCCTGGGAGCGGCTGATCGACCGCCTGCTCGCGTCGCCGCACTACGGCGAGCGCTGGGGCCGGCACTGGCTCGACCTCGTCCGCTACGCGGAGACGGACGGCTACGAGCGGGACCGCAAGAAGCCCTCCGCCTGGCGCTACCGCGACTGGGTGATCGACGCGCTCAACGCGGACATGCCGTACAACGAGTTCCTGACCCACCAGCTCGCCGGCGACGAGATCGACAACCCGACGGCCGCCTCGATCGTCGCCACCGGCTATCTACGACTGGGGATCTGGGACGACGAACCGACGGACACCGCGCTCGCCCAGTACGACGATCTCGACTCGGTCCTCGACACAACCTCCCGGGTGATGCTCGGCATGTCGATCGGCTGTGCCCGCTGCCACAACCACCGTGGCGACCCGATTCCGCAGACCGACTACTACCGGATGCTGTCGTTCTTCCGCGGCATCGCGCCCTACAAGGTCGGCGGCGGCAACCAGCCGACGCCCGAGAACTACACGGACTGGATTCCGGCCGACCTGGGGACGGCGGACGACGGCGGCCCGGTCGTCGAGGGTCCGCCCGCGAATCTGATCGAGATCCTGCGGGTGAAGGAGATCGGCCCCGAGGCGCCGCCGACCCATGTGCTGATCCGGGGCAACCCGCACGCGCCGGCGGAACGGGTGGAGCCCGGGTTCCCGCTCATCCTCGGCAACGCCGACCCGGGGCTTGTGAAGCGAGCCGCCGACTCCCCCACCACCGGCCGCCGCCTCGCCCTGGCCCGCTGGATCGCCGACGACGGCAACCTGCGCACCTCCCGGGTGATGGCGAACCGCCTGTGGCAGTACCACTTCGGGCGCGGTCTGTCGCCGACGCCGAACGACTTCGGCCGTTTCGGGCAGGAGGCGACCCACCCCGAGTTGCTCGACTGGCTGGCAATCGAGTTCACGGCACGTGACTGGAGCCTCAAGGCGATGCACCGGCTGATCATGACGAGCCGCGCCTACCGGATGTCCTCGCGCCCACCCGACGGAGCGCTCGAAAGCGACCCCGGCAACGACCTGTTCAGTCGCTTCAACATGAGACGGCTGACCGCCGAGGAAATCCGGGACTCCGTTCTGGCCGCGGGGGGCGGGCTCAACCTGGAGATCGGAGGCCCCAGCGTCTATCCGCCGATGCCGGCGGAAGTTCTCGCTAC
>JAGWAG010000137.1:9427-10181 GCA_021296535.1 Acidobacteriota bacterium
ACGACCCAGCCGACCCAGGCCCTGATCATGCTGAACGGCGAGTTCATGAGCGAACAGGCGACGGCGCTTGCGGATCGTGTCGACAGCTCCGGCGGAGCACTGGAGGACCGCGTAGCCATTGCGCTTCAGGCCGTTCTCGCGCGCCAGCCGGACATCCCGGAAATCGCACGCGGTGTCGATCTGATCGAGGAACTCCGCCGCGAAGAAGGCTTCGATGCCGAGTCCGCGTTTGCGGCTTACTCCCTTTTGTTGTTGAATCTGAACGAGTTCGTCTACCTCGACTGAGTCTCGAGGAAGGAGCAGAACGATGACCCACGACCCAGACCGCCCCCGCAACACCTTCTGCGGTCAGACCCGGCGCGAGTTCCTCTGGGAGGCCGGAGGCGCATTCACCTCCGTGGCTCTGGCGAGCATGCTGTCGACGGACAACTTCCTCGCCGCCCAGACCGTCGGCGCCGACGGAGTGAGCGAGTGGCAGAACCCCCTGGCCGCCAAGCCGCCCCACTTCGACGGACCGGCCAAGGCCGTCATCTTCCTGTTCATGTACGGCGGCCCCAGCCAGGTCGACACCTTCGACTACAAGCCGGACCTCTACCCGCTGGACGGCAAGACGATCGAGATCAACACGAAGGGCCGCGGCGGCTCGAGGAACCAGGGCCGGGTGGTGGGCCCGAAGTGGCAGTTCAAGCAGTACGGCGAGTGCGGCAAGTGGGTGTCCGACCTGTTCCCGAACCTCGGCGGCTGCGTCGACGAC
>JAGWAG010000137.1:10295-15180 GCA_021296535.1 Acidobacteriota bacterium
GAGAACGAGAACCTGCCCGGCTTCGTCGTCATGCTCGACCCGACCGGCGGGCCGATCAGCGGCGCGAAGAACTGGTCGAGCGGCTACATGCCGGCCAGCTACCAGGGCACGGTGATCCGCTCGAGCGGCACGCCGATCCTGGCGCTCGACCCGCCGCCCGGCATGTCGCGCCAGGCGCAGCGCCGTTTGCTCGATCGCCTGCGCGAGTACAACGAGGAGCACGCCGCGCCGCGAGCCGAGAACAGCGAGCTGGCAGCCCGCATCGCGAGCTACGAACTCGCCTACCGGATGCAGCAGCACGCGCCGGAAGCGGTCGACCTGTCCGGCGAGTCGGAGGAGATCCAGAGCCTCTACGGCCTCGACCAGGACCACACGAAGGACTTCGGCAGGCGCTGCCTGCTGGCGCGCCGTCTGGTCGAGCGCGGCGTACGCTTCATCCAGGTGTACTCCGGCGGAAACCACAACGACAACAACTGGGACGCCCACGGCGATCTGGTCAAGAACCACGAGTACCACGCCGGCGCGACCGACTTACCAATCGCCGGCCTGCTGCGGGACCTGAAGCAGCGTGGCCTGCTCGACAGCACCCTGGTCATCTGGGGCGGCGAGTTCGGCCGCCAGCCGACGGCCGAGTACGCGGAGGGCACCGGACGCGATCACAACGCCTACGGCTTCACGATGTGGATGGCCGGTGGCGGGATCAAGGGCGGCACGAGCGTCGGTGAGACGGACGAGCTCGGCAACCGGGCCGAGGTCGACCGCTTCCACGTCAAGAACCTCCACGCCACGATCCTCCAGCAACTCGGGCTCGACCCGAACGCCCTCTCCTACTTCCACGCCGGCCTCGACCAGAAACTCGTCGGCGTCGAAGGCGCGAAACCGATCCACCAGATCGTCGCTTAGGGCTGTGCCGTCCCCAGGGACGATGGCGTGCGTCTTGCACCACGATCGGCCGGACCGATGTTGAGATGCGGTAGCTGGCCGGCGGCGGCTCTGTTCTTGTTTTGCGGGGTGAATGCGGCGCTCGCGCAGCAGACCGTCACCTTCGAGGCGGACGGCGCGTCGGCGGCGGACCTGTCCGGGCAACTGGAACTCCTGATCGATGGAAAGCCGGTAGAGGTCGACGGAATCGCGACGGCCGAAGACGGTTGGCAGACACTGGTCTATGTCGACTTCGCTCTGACCACGCCCAGCTCCGTTCACAAACTGGCGAATTCACTGCTTGGGCACCTCGAGACCCTGCTGGCCGCCGGCAGCCTCGAGATCGTCGTGGCGGACCCCTCGGCTCGCACGATCCTGCCGCCGACCCGCGATCCGGAACTGGCCGAAGCCGCGCTGAACCGACTCATTGTCGGCGAAGAAGCCGCGAGCGCTCTGGTCGAAAGGCGGCGCCTGTTCGCCAGTGAGCGGCAGCTCGAAATCTCGCGTGCGCAACGCGGCCCGGGTGGTGCCGGAGAAGCAGGAAACGCCGACCTCGAAGCTGCGCTCCAGCAGATGGCGACCGACGCGCTTCGCGACGAGGCAGAGATGCGCCGCCGCCAGATCGACGGGCTCGTTGCCTTTCTGGCCGACCGCGAAGACCTGAGACGCACGACCCTCCGGACCCTGACGTCGCCGGATGACGACACCGCCGAAGGAGACGAAGAGCGCGTGGCGCGCCGGCACCTGGTACTGCTCAGCGACGGTCTGGCCACGGATCCGCTGAGCTACTACCTGGAACTCGTACCGACCGCCGGTTCGCTCGCCGTGGAGGCAGCCGGCATGCCGGGGCTCGAGCCCGTCGGCCGCACGGCGGCGGCCTACGGCTGGACGGCGGCGCCCGTCGCCTTCGCGCCCGAAAACAACGACGGTGTCGACATTCGCTCGAACGAGGTCACGGTCGGCTTCACGCTCCGGTTCAACCGGCCGCGGTCCGGCGGGCAGCAGACGGTCGAGGAGGAGCTCGCACTGTTCGTCCAACCGGCCGACTGGGAAGGCGCTGCCGCGGCCACCGGGGGCGCGGTGCTCTCGAACGGCCTGGAGATCGCGGAGTGGATCGACCGCCTTCCCCTCCGTCTCGAGGCGAGGTTCGAGTTGCCCGAGAGCGCCACCGCCGCCGGTCCGCTCGAGCTGCGACCACGAGACGAAAACCGCGCACTCCGCGCGCCGACCGTGGTCCCCGGGGCGGGTTCGCCAACCGCCGTGGCTGAGGTCCGGCTGCGGCGTGCCTTCGAGGGCGAACTCGACAGCGAGTTCGAGGGCGGAGGCGGCGGTATCGAAGTCGTTGCCTCGATCCAGATCGAGTCCACGTCGCCCGAACGGTCGGCCGGACGCCTGACCAGCACGATTGTGCCGCCCGATGGCGCACCGCCGGGCGAGGCCGCATCGTGGCGGGTCAGCACCGGCCTCCACCGGGAGGACGGCAGCGTCGTGACGAGTCACGGCCAGCCCTTCGGACCGCCCGACGGAGAGCACCTGTCCTTCGAGCGGCCCCTCAGGCTCCCGCCCGGTACCGACTCCGCGATCGTGCTGGCCGAGAATCTCGCGACCGGGCGCTGGGGCTATGCGCTGGTCGACTTCGTCGACCTGACGGACCTGGCGGTGGAAGCCGAACCCCGTACCCTGTCGCGCGCGATCGACCTGAAGCCCGAGGATCCCACCGACAGCCGCGGTCGCGTCGCCTTCGTCGCCGAGGTCCTGGAAGGGTTCACCGACCGAGTGCAAAGGGTCATCTTCTACTACAACGGCCGGCGCGTGGCGGCCCGCAACCGGGCGCCATACCGGGCCCGGATCGACCTGGGGCGAGGCGACCGCCTCGGCCGGGTCGAGGCCGTCGCCTTCGACGCCGAGGACCGGGAACTCGACCGCCATGAGCTGCTGGTCAACCAGCCGCCGCACGCATTCTGGGTGCGCATCACGGAACCCGAGGACGGGCCCCAGGCGGGTCGCGTCAACATGGCCGCCGAGGTCAAGGTGCCGCGCGGCAGCCGCCTGGGTGAAATGCGCTTCTTCGTCAAGGATCGGCTGGCGGCAACTGCACGGGAGGAGCCGTTCCGCCGCGAGGTTCTCGTGCCGGTGGGCGACCCGGAGGCCTTCCTTCGGGTCGAGGCGCAGTTGCTCGACGGCCGCATCGCCGAGGACGTCATCTTCCTCAACCGGCCCGGCCTCTCGGCCCGGATCGGTGTCGAACTGGTGCAGCTCTACGTCGTCGCGACGGATCGTTCCGGACAACCCGTCCGCGACCTCTCCGCTACCGACTTCTCCGTTTTCGAGGACGACCGCGCCCAGGAGCTCGAGTCGTTTCGGGTCGCCTTCGATCTCCCTCTGACCCTCGGTCTGGCGATCGACACCTCGAGCAGCCTGTTCCTGCGCATGCCGGACGTCAAGCGCGCCGCCACCGCGTTTCTCGACTCCCTGGAGGCGAGACGCGACCGCGCGTTCCTGGTCGGTTTCGGCACGGAAGCGCGGCTGGTCCGCGCCGCCACTTACAACCTGAACGCGGTGCGCGGCGGCATCGGCTCGTTGCGGCCCCGGGGCCGCCCCGCGGTGTGGGGCGCGGGTTCCCGGGCCCTGGCCCCACTCGAGGGCCGCCGCGGCCGTCTTCTACGACGGCGACGACCAGGACTCCGACGCCGCCTTCCGGCAGAGCCTGGAACAGGCCCGGCGCGCTCGCGTTCCGGTCTACCTCGTGCTGATGAACGACGAGGCGGCGCGCACGGACGGGCGCAGCTTCAGTACCCGTACCTTCGTCAGCAAGCTGGAACGCATGGCGAGAGCGGGCGGCGGCCGCGTCTACTACGTGCGTCACGACGAGGACCTGGCCCCGATCTTCGCTTCGATCAGCCGCGAACTCCGCAGCCACTACCTCCTCACCTACTACCCGAAGGAGGAGCCGGGCGGGCCGAACTGGCGGCAGGTCAACGTGGAACTCACGCGCAACGGGGTGACCGCCCGAACGATCGAGGGCCGCGAGGTGCGGTAGATACGACGTGAAGCCTCTGCCCAACGATGCCGCGATCCGGGCCAGGCCGAGAGCACCAACACTCGGCCGGTCCTTTCCGGCGTTTGGCCTCGCCGCACTGGCGATGTTCCCCGGCCCCGAGCCGGCTGGCGCTCAGTTCCTGAGCCGCGAGAGCGAGATCGTCTTTCAGGTCTCCTCTGCTCCGGCGGTGCGGCCGGACGCCGGAACCGTCGCGGTCCTGGAGAACGGCGAACGGCGCCAGGTGCTTGAGGTGAGCCGGGTTGCCGACCGCTGGCGCATCGTCATCTACTTCGACCTGCCCGCCTCGACACCGGAGGGCGCGAAGGCGGCCGCAACGGCCCTCGGCGAGGTGGCCGAGGAACTCGTGGCCCTCGGCGATGTCGAGGTGGTCACCAGCGACCGGATCGTCGAAGTCGTCCTGGAGCCCACCGCGGACGCCGACGAACTCCGCCAGGCCACGGCCGAGATCGCGGAACGCGCGCACGAGGCCGGAGGCGTCCTCGCGCTGCGCCGGGAGATGAAGGCCGCCGCCGCTTCCCGTTCCGGCGACCCGAACGCGGACGGTCTCCGGACAGCCGACCTTCTGGACGCCTTTCTGCAGGAACTGGACACCCTGGGTCGGCAGCGGTCGAGCCTGCTCGAGTCGTTGCGCACGACCTCGTGGACCCGGGGCCCGCCGAGGGCCCTGTTCCTCGTGCGCGACGGCATGGACCTGAACGCCGACGCCTTCGCGCAGCGACTGCTCGGCGGGCCGACTCCGGCCTTCGAGCGTACCGCCGTCAGCGAACAGCGTCAGCAGCGGAGTCTGGCGCGGGCGGTGGCCGCCCTGGGCTGGCGCGTCTACCCGCTTCACGCCGCGCCCGCCACGGCGGAGATCGCGGATCTCTTCCCCGGTCATCGTTTGCATTCCGAGGAGTTCGCCCG
>JAGWAG010000137.1:15293-17379 GCA_021296535.1 Acidobacteriota bacterium
ATCGCTTCCTCCTCCGGCGGACCGCCGCCCGATGTGACCGCTCGCCGTTGGGCCACGATCGCGGCGCCCACGGACCTGGTAGGCCTGCGCGCCAATCGGGCACTCGAGACGATGGCGTACGGCGGCGATGGCGCCGACACCGCCGGCAGCACGGAATTCACCCTCCGCGGCGTGCTGTTGCCGCAGGGCATCGCGTCCACCGCCGACGGTGGTGCGCCCGCCGAACTGGTCACCATCGACGGCCTCGCCGACCTCGGCGACCGGCCCCCGGCATCGAGCGACGCCCTGCGCGTCACGATCTACGGCAGGGGTCTCGACGCGCCGCCACTCAAGGTTCACCGCTCCGGCGCGGGCGCCGATCTCGACGGCGGGACCTGGCGGTTCCGAACGCTGCTGAACCTGCCGACAGCGATCGACGAGCTGGTCCTGATGGTCGAGGACCTGCGAAACGACCGCTGGCACGTCACCTTCCTCGAGCAGGGACGCCATCCCCTGGACGAACGGAGCGATGTCGAGCTGCTGGCCCCGGAAGGAACCGGCGGAAGGGGTTCAGCCGAAGTCACCGAGGCCGCGATCCTCGCGGAGGCGCGGTCCGCTGCCCGGCGCGCCGGCTGGGCTCGCGGGCCCGGCAACGAGGACGCGGCGCCACAGGGCAACTGGGTACGTCTGGTTCCTCCCCGTGGCGAGCGTTCGGGACTGCGCGGCAAGAAGTCCTTCGGTACCGTGACCACGAGCGAGGTCGTGCGGCGCGTCGAGTTCTACCTGGACGACGAACTCGTTTTCGACGACAAGCGCAAGCCCTTTGCGACCCGGATCGACCTGGGACCCGAAGCGGTTCCCCACGTCGTGCGTATCGTCGGCTACGACCGCGCGGGCAGGCGACTCAACGAAGACGAACTGCCAATCAACCAGCCGCAGCGGAACACCGAGATCGCCATCGCCTCCGTCGAAGCCCGGGCCGAAGGGAGTTACGCGATCGAAGCGCAGGTCGAGCTCGTCGCCGGACGGCGGCTCGACCGGGTGGAGTTCTACCGCAACGACCGGCTGGCGGCCACGATGACCAGGGCCCCCTTCCGAACGGTCCTTCCGGGCCCCGTCATGCCGGGCGCCGATTTCGCCCGCATCGCCGTCTATCTCGAGGACGGCTCGATGATCGAGGATGTCGAGTTCCTGTCGTCCGACACCCCCGTTGCCGCGACGATCGTCAACCTGGTCGAGGTGTACGTCGTCGTCAACGACGAGGAGGGTAAGCCAATCACCACGTTGAGCCGGGAAGACTTCGTCCTCCGCGGCGGTAGCGGCCAGATCCCGATCGAGCGCTTCGCGGTCGCAGAGGACGTGCCCCTGGTACTGGGCCTCGCCGTCGACAGCTCCCAGAGCATGTGGGCCCTGATGCCGGACGTGCGCAGTGCGGCCGCCCGCTTCCTCGGCAACACCCTGACCAGGCTCGACCAGGCGTTCCTCGTCGACTTCGACACCCGCCCGCGGCTTGTCTCCGACACGACGGCCGACGTAGCAGACCTGATCGGCAGTCTGAAGGACATCCGGGCCGACGGTTACACCGCCCTCTACGATGCGATGGAGTTCAGCCTCGTCCATCTCGCCCGCGACCAGGGCCGTCGCGCCCTCGTCGTCCTGACGGACGGCGACGACTACGGTAGTTCAGGACCGCCGGGAACACCGGCGTGCCGATCTACGTGATCAACATGATCCAGGGCGAGGATCCCTGGAGCCGGGGACCCCGGAAGCCCGACATGGAGGCGATCGCCAAGGCGAGCGGCGGGCGCGTCTACTACGTCGGCAGCATGGACGCCGTGCTCTGGGCCTACGGGCACATCGGCAATGAGCTCCGCAGCCAGTACATGCTCGGCTACTCGACCAGCGCACCCCTGACTTCGAAGGAGGTCCAGTCGATCAAGGTCGAACTGAAGTCCGGGGCGAAGAATCGCGAGGTGCGCATGGCGGTCGGCCGCGGCCGCGGCTGACCCGCAGGGAGCTGGCCGCCCAAGACGGAGCCGGCCTTGCGGCCGGCGCGTACTCATGGCCGCCTACGGCGGCAGCCGGCGGGGACGCCGGCGCACCCAGT
>JAGWAG010000138.1:0-4104 GCA_021296535.1 Acidobacteriota bacterium
CCACGACTCCGTCTTCCTCGGCGAGGACGGACCGACCCACCAGCCGATCGAGCACCTGGCGCACCTGCGCGCGGTGCCCGGCCTCGTCGTCGTCCGCCCAGCCGACGCGAACGAGACCGCCGCGGCCTGGGCGCTCGCGCTCAAGACGCCGGGCCCATCCGCCCTCGTCCTCACCCGCCAGAAGCTGCCGATCCTTGAAGCGACCGCCGATGGCGCGCTCGAAGGAGTCGCCCGCGGCGCCTACGTCGTGGCCGACAGCGTCGCCGAGCCCGACCTGATCCTGATCGCCACCGGTTCCGAGGTCGCTCCCGCAGTTGAAGCCGCCGCCGAACTCAAGGCCGAAGGCCATGCCGTCCGCGTCGTCAGCATGCCGTCCTGGGAGGCCTTCGCCGCCCAGTCGCAGGAGTACCGCGACGAAGTCCTGCCGCCCGCCGTCCGCCGCCGGCTGGCCGTCGAGGCCGCGGCGACGCTGGGTTGGGAGCGCTGGACCGGTTCGGAAGGCGACGTGCTCGGCCTCGACCGCTTCGGCGCGTCCGCGCCGTACGGCGACCTGGTCGAGAACCTGGGGATCAACGCAGCGGCGATCGCGGAACGCGCACGGCGACTGCTCGACGATTAGCAAGGTCGCCGGCCGTTGGCCGGCGGCTGCTTCCTGAGGCTGCGCCGCTTCGCGGCTTCGCCCCCAAGCGGACCAGAAGGTCCTTCTGCGGGATGCCCTGCTGCAGTTGGGCTGCGCCCGCACCGGCGTCATGTGATCTGCATGTAGAGAAGCGGGCCGCGCCTGAGGTGGCTCTCTGGGTGCGCGGACCTTCTGGTCCGCTGCCGCCTCAGGCGGCCAGAAACACGCGCCGGCCGTCAGGCCGGCTCCGCTCACCTCCGGCCCCGCTCGCCTCCGCAGTACCATGAGGCCGAAGATGCCTCACTCACTCGCCGCCTTCGCCCTCGCCGCTACGGTCCTTCAGCCCCAGACAGGCACACCGTCACCCCTCGTCGCCGCGCTTGACGCCGACGCCGACGGCAGGCTCGTCGCCGCCGAACTCCCGTCCCAGGCCCGGCGCGTCCTGCTCTTTGCGCTGGATGCCGACGACGACGGGACCCTCTCGGCCAAGGAACTCGACACGATCGGCAAGGGCGGCGCCGGCCGCGGCCGCAAGACCCGCCGGGGCCCCGACAACTGGGACTTCGCTGAGGAGACCAGGAACGGAATCCGCATCGTCCGCAACCTCGCATACGCCACTGGCGCCGACTACGCCGGCGGCCGCGGCAAACTCGACCTCTACATCCCGGCCGGCGCCGGCCCGCACCCCGTCATCCTCTTCTTCCACGGGGGCGGGCTTTACAACGGCGACAAGGCGACGCTCGTTGCGCTCGGTCCGAGATTCGCCGCGCTCGGCTACCTCGTAGCGGCGCCGAACTACCGCCTTTCCCCCGAGTACGCCTACCCTGCGTACATTGAAGACGCCGCGCTCGCCTTCCGCTGGGTGTGGGACCACATCAGGGACCACGGCGGCGACCCGGAACGGATCGCCGTCTCCGGCGGCTCCGCTGGTGGCCACATCGCGGCGCTGCTCTCGGTCGACGAGCGCTACCTGCGGGCTCACGATCAGGGTCTCCAGCACATCCGGGCTTCCTTGCCGATCACCGGCCTGATGAACGCCGAACGAGCTGGCCGCGAGCGCCATCTCCTGACCTGGAAGGCCGACTCGGAACTCGTCCGCGAAGCTTCGCCGATCCGCTACGTCGCGACCGGTTTGCCGCCGATGCTGATCACCGTCGCCGACGGCGATACGGAGAACCGCCGTACCCAGAACGTCGAGATGTTCGACGCGATGAAGGAGGCCGGCGCCGAAGTCGAGTTCGAGTGGCTCGTCGACCGCACCCACAACTCGATCCTCCCGAACATGATCAAGGAAGGGGACCGGACGGTCGAACTTCTGCTCGACTTCCTGCGTCGGCACGGCATGGCGCCGTGAGCCGCCATCACCCCGGCAACAACCCGGCGAATTCCTCGAACGGCAACACCTCCACATCCTCGATCCGCTGCGGCCGGTCTCCCAGGTAGACGACGATCCGGCGCTTCAGCCGGCCGGTCCGCTGGGCCAGGGAGCGGAAGCCCCGAAGCACGGAGCGATCCGCTCGCCGGCTGGCCTTGACCTCGATTCCCCACAGCTCCCGGCCCACTTCCAGCACGAAGTCAACTTCGGCGCCGTGCCGGGTCCTGTAGTGGTAGAGCGCGGCTTCCGGCCAGAGAGTTCCCAGGCGGCGGTGCAGCTCGTACGCCACGAGGTGTTCGAGCAGGAGACCGCGCTCGTCGTCGAGCGGCCGGTCCAGCGGTCGCCGTAGCAGGGCATTGCGCACACCGAGGTCAAACAGGAAGAGCTTGCCGTGGCGGACCAGGGAGGAGCGGTCCGAGCCGCTCCAGGCGGGCACACGGAAGGCGACCAGGGTGTCCTCGAGGACGTCCACGTAGCGGCGCGCCGTCTCGTACGCGATGCCGGCGTCCTTGCACAGGGAGTGCAGGTTGAGGATGCGGCCGGAGGCGGCGGCCGCGAGGTCGAGCAGTCGGGAGAAGCCGCCGATGTCGCGCACGAGGGCCTCGGCCTGGATCTCGGCGCGCAGGTAGGTGTCGACGTAGCTCCTCAGATCGAGTGCGCGGGTCGCTTCGTCAGTTTCTGAGTAGACGCCCGGCAGGCTGCCGTGGGCCAGCACCCGGTCCAGGTCGAAGTCGGAGCCGAGTTCCGCGAAAAGCAACGGGTGCATGTAGTGAACGTGGATCCGACCGGGCAACAGGTTGGCCTGTCCCCGCCGAAGCTTGCGGGCGCTCGATCCGGACAGGAGGAATCGAAAGCGTGGCGGCCGCTGGTCGAGCAGCACCTGGACGGCATCGAGCAGG
Source organism: Acidobacteriota bacterium (assembly GCA_021296535.1). Classification (GTDB taxonomy): domain Bacteria; phylum Acidobacteriota; class Thermoanaerobaculia; order Multivoradales; family Multivoraceae; genus Multivorans. The sequence continues at coordinate 2,894 of JAGWAG010000138.1, forward strand.
GCGGGGACGCGTTGCACCTCGTCCAGGAACACCGTTGTCGAGGACATCCGACCGCCCGAAGACGGGCGCTCGGACTGTGACGCGGCTGGCGCGGGTACGCGCCAGCCGGGTTCCCTCGGCGCGGCGGCCAGCTCCCGAGACAGGCGCTCCGGTTGGGCTACATAGTCCCGGAACACCCCTGGATCGGCCAGATTGACGACGAGGTCCGGTCCAAGGGCCGCCAGCAGGGTCGACTTGCCCACCTGACGGGGACCGAGGACGAGAGCGCTGCGACGCGAAGAGCGGAGGACGGGAGCCAGAAGCCGGTCGAACACGCGGGTAAAATAACCGCATATTTACCCGGATGCAAGCGACAAATGCCGACTTCCGTGTCGAGCGATCTACTCCGGCAGGCTAAAGGCGATGTACTCGCCTCCCGAAGGCCCACCCGTCCGGCCGCCGCCGGCGGCGATCACGACGTACTGCTTGCCGTCCACGCTATAGACGGCCGGGGTCGCGTAGCCGGCGGCCGAGAGCTTCGTCTCCCAGAGGATCTCGCCGTTCCGCGTGTCATAGGCGCGGAACATCTCGTCGGGCGTCGCGCCGATGAAGATGAGGCCGGATGCGGTCACGACCGGGCCGCCGTAGTTCACGGCGCCGAAGCCGAGGCCGGGGTGGGAGGGATAGTCGCCGAAGGGCACCTTCCAGGCGATCTCGCCGGACGCCAGGTCGATCGAGTTCAGCGTGCCCCAGGGTGGCGAGTTGCCCGGGAGGTTCTCGTGGTCGCGCAGGTAGACGTAGCCGCCGAGGACGTAGGCGACCTCGCCCCTGGGCTCGTCTTCTTCGGGCTCGGGATCGAGGATGTACGCCTCGATGGCGCCGAGCTCGACCCGGTTCAGATGATCGAATCCCTCCATCCGGCCGCTGCCTTCGCGGATGATGCGGCGCATCTCCTCGCGCTCAAGGCGCTCGCCGACACCGAGCAGTGGCCCCGCCATGTCCGTGCCCTCGAGCTTCAGTCCGTGGCAGCGGCCGCAGTGGATTGCGTAGGTGCCGTACCTGCTGAAGCCGACGGGCACTTCGGTGAGGTTCAGAATCCCGGCGACGTCGTTCGCATTGACGATCAGGTGGTTCGTGTTCGGGTCGAACGCCGAGCCGCCCCACTCGCCGCCGCCGTCGTACCAGGGCATGAAGAGCACGGTGCCGACCTTGGGCGGCGCCCAGGGCCGCAG
>JAGWAG010000138.1:4209-12205 GCA_021296535.1 Acidobacteriota bacterium
CGTGCTGGGAATCGGCGTCTCGATCTCGTGGATCGGAACCATCGACTCGCCGGTCTCCCGGTCGAACACGTAGAGCTGCCCCGTCTTCGTCGTCATCGCCACGGCGTCGATCACGCGGCCGTCGCGCTCGAGTTGAACCAGCGTCGGCGGCGAGGGGTTGTCCTTGTCCCAGAGGTCGTGGCGGACGACCTGGAAGTGCCACAAGAGGTCACCGGTGCGCGCGTCGACCGCCACGAGCGAGTCCGAGAACAGGTTGTCGCCGAGGCGGTTCGCGCCGTAGAAGTCGGGCGTCGCCGACCCCGTCGGCGCGAAGAGGATGCCGCGCTCCTCGTCGAGCGCCATGCCGCTCCAGACGTTCGCGCCGCCGGCCCGCTCGAGCGACCCTTCCGCCCAGGTCTCGGAACCGAAGTCGCCGGGCGCCGGAATCGTGTCGAACTGCCAGACCGGACTGCCGTCGACGGCGCTGAAGGCCCGAATGGAACCGGGGTAGGCGTTCGCGTCCTCGTTGGTCGAGAAGCCGAAGATCAGCTTGTCCTCGAACACGACGCCGGGGACGGTCACGTAGATGACGCCGTCCCTGTCCACGTCCGGCGTGAGGTCGAGGCCGCCGCCCTCGCCGAAGCTCTCGACCGGCGTGCCGTCGTCCGCGTCGAGCGCGATCAGGTCCTTGCCGTGGGTGAAGAAGAGGCGCCTGTCAGAGCCGTCTTCCCACCACATCAGACCGCGCTGTGCACTGCCGGGCAAGCCCAGATCGGAGCGCCAGATCTCCTCGCCGGTCGCCGCGTTCAGGGCGAACGCGTCGAGCTGGGGCGACAGCGCGTAGAGCACCCCGTGGATCACGAGGGGACTCGTGTACATCGTGGCGCCGGCCCCCCGTGGCTCGCCCGAGTCGTAGACCCAGGCGACTTCGAGCCGGCTCACGTTGTCCCGGTCGATCTCGGTCAGCGGGCTGTAGTGCTGGCGGCCCGAGTCGCCGAGATAGACGGGCCAGTCCTCGTCGGCGGGACCGCAGGCGGTGAACAGAAACGCCACAAGAAGGGACGCGGCGAGCTTCAGGGCCGGTCGAGCGGATCGCATGGCGAGCAATCGTACTTGCTCGCGGGAGACTGGTTCCTGGTCGGAGCCGCGTGTAGTCTCATCGGTACAAATCCAAACGCGGTTAGAAAGGGGAACGTTCCGTGAAGAGGCTCACCTTTGCCTTCTCCCTGCTCCTGCTGGCGGCGGCCGCCGCCGGCGCGGAGGATCAACCGAACATCGTCCTCCTGTTCGCGGACGACCTCGGCTACGGCGCGGTTTCCGCGTACGGCGGCGCCGGCATCCCGACGCCGCACATCGACTCGCTCGGCGAGGACGGGGTGCGCTTCGTGTCCGGCTACATGACCGCGCCCGTGTGCAACCCGTCGCGCAACGGCCTGATGGTCGGCCGCTACCAGCAGCGCTGGGGCAAGGAACTGAACTCCCAGACCGTGCCGCCGATCGGCGCCGCCCGGGGCACGCTCGGCATCCACCACCGCACGATCGCCGACGCGCTCCAGACCGCCGGCTACACGAACGCGGCGATCGGCAAGTGGCAGCTCGGCATGCGGCGGCTCCTCCACCCGCTCGACCGCGGATTCGACTACTTCTACGGCATGCCCTCGGGAATGAACTACGTCGATCCGAGCTGGCCCGGCGCTCACGCGCTGGATATCAAGCCGGTCACCCGGGGGAACCCGGACCGGATCGTCGCCATGTTCAAGGGCCGCGAGGAGGACGAGCTGAAGGAGTACCAGACCACGCAGCTCGCCCGCGAGGGGACAGACTTCATCGACCGGAACAGGGACAACCCCTTCTTCCTCTATCTCGCGTTCTACGCGGTCCACTCCCCGATGCAGGTGATGGACGAGCACTACCAGCGTTTCCCGGACTTCGACGACCCGTACCGGCGCGTCTACGCGGGCATGGTCAGTGCGCTCGACGACGCGGTCGGGATGGTGCTGGCCAAGCTCGAGGAGCACGGCCTCGCCGACAACACGCTCGTCATCTTCACTTCCGACAACGGCGCCATGTCCACCCAGGACACCGAGCGGATCCACAACAGCCCGCTGATCGGCCACAAGCGGAACCTGTACGAGGGCGGCATCCGCGTGCCGTTTCTCATGCGCTTCCCCGGCCGCATCCCGGCCGGAACCGTCTACGAGCGACCGATCAGTTCGCTCGACATCTTCGCCACCTCGGCGAGCCTGGCGGGGGTTCCGAACGTGGAGAGCTACCAGCTCGACGGCGTCGACCTGTTGCCGTACCTGTCCGGCGAGCAGGAGGGCGCGCCACACGACTACCTGTTCTGGCGCTCCGGCCCGAACGCGGCCGTCCGTCATGGCTCCTGGAAGCTGCTGATGGCCGGCGGCCTGGAGCGGCTCTACGACGTCGACCGGGATCCCGGCGAGTCCGAGGACCTGGCCGCCGCCAACCCGGACATCGTCGAGAAGCTGAAGGAGGCGTTCGCACGCTGGAGCGATGGAATCGAGGACGGCCGGATGGCGCCGCCGGCCCGGCGCGCGACGACCGACTACAACGGCGACACGATCGAGTGGCACATCTGAGGCGCTAGTCCGCCAATCGCGTCCGCGGCGCGGCCTTGCGTGGAACCAGCCGCCATAGTGGAGCCGGCCTTCCGCCTTCGGCGGCAGCCGGCGGGGACGCCGGCGCACCCAGTAAGCGGCCAGTTCCATACAAGGCTGCTCCGCGGACGCAACACGGACTCCTAGCGGCCGAAGCGCTCCACCAGCCAGCGGGAGAACGAACCGAGGCTGTGCGAGGCGTGGTGCTCGTCGCCGGCGGGAACCGGCGTTTGCGAGACGAGGAACCGCCGGTTTGCGCCGATGAGGTCGGCCGACCGGTCGAGTCGAGCCAGGTCGTGCGGGCTCGGCGAAGTCGTGAGTTTCGTCTCGATCGCCCAGAGCTCGCCCTCGACCTCCAGCACAAGGTCGATCTCATCCCGGTTGCCGGCCCGGAAGTGGTGGCCGGCGTGAGAGGGGCCGAGAGCGGCCAGCAGGCCCAGCGCCTGCTCCACGACGAAGCCCTCCCAACTGGCCCCGACCCACGGTTGGGCCAGGAGAGAAGGGTGGTCGGCGGTCTGGAGCACGGCGTGAAGCAGACCACTGTCGCGCCAATGGAGCTTCGGGCTCTTCGTGATCCGCTTCCTGACATTCGCCTCAAAGGGCGGGAGCAGGCGAATCAGGAACGCCCCTGCCAGGTAGTCGGCGTACCGATTGACGGTGTGGTAGGTCAACCCGAGACTCTGGCCGATCTTCGATGCGTTCCACGTCTGCCCGCTGCTTGCGGCGAGCATCCGCAGCAACCGATCGGTCACCTGCGGACGGCTCGGCAGTCCCCAGTTCGGCAGATCCCGCTGGACCAGGAGAGCGAGATAGTCGCGCTGCCATTGCGGGTAGGCACCGGCGGCCAGGACGCCGCCATCGGCGAAGCCGCCGCACAGCCAGCGCCGCGCCTGCTCGACTTCCGACGGCAGTTCCCGCCACAGCAGGGGCGACAGCTCGACAAGGGCCAGACGCCCCGCCAGTGATTCCGAGACCTGGGTCATCAGGGCCGGAGAGACGGAACCGAGCAACAGGAACCTCCCGTTCCGTTGCCGGTCGTCGTCGATTGCGCCTCGCAGTCGGGGAAAGATCTCAGGCCAGGCCTGGGCTTCGTCCAGAACGACGAGCCGGGGCTCCTGTTGGATCTGAGGCCAGTCGAGGTCCAGCCGGAGACGCTCGGTCTCCAACTCCAGGTCGTAGTAGACCGGGCTGAGTGAGCGCGCCAGTGTTGTCTTTCCAGCCTGGCGCGGGCCCACGAGGGCCGCTGCCGGGGTGGTTTCGAGACGGCGCAGGAGCGCTGGGCGAACGAGTCGGTCGAGCATGGTTGTGCATTATAGAAATGGATTTCTGTTTTGCACAAGCCCTGCACGCCTGCCCTGTGTGCTGCGTTTTCTACGGATCGGCGCCGGCTCGTTTGCCGCGCTGAACCTGGCCCCATCGCTCGAGGCGCAGGTGGGTGGCGCGGCCTGTCTCCGCATCGACCTCGAAGATCGCGATCTGCTCCTTGTCGCGCGTGCCGGCGAAGCGATGTCCGCCGATGGGCACGGTCTCCCTGCCCGCGATGATCAGCTTGCCCTTCTGGACCAGGACGGGGAGCGGGTTGCGGCCGAAGTCGTAGATGCCGGCGTAGCGCGTCAGCTCGTCCTCCTCCAGCTCGACTGCTGCGTGCTCCGGTTCCGGCACGCCGAGCACCGCGCGGGCGATCCGGGCTTCGAGCGGACCCGGTTCGGCCGAGGTGCTGTTGCTGAGCACGGCGACGATGAGTTCATCGTCCGGGTACCAGGAAAGCTGGCTCAGGAAGCCGTTGATGCCGCCGCCGTGGGAGATCTTCCGGTGGCCGGCCATCTCACCGACCGCCAGACCGAGGCCGTAGCCGATCTCCTCGCCGCCCGGCAGCCGGCGCCTGGTCGTCATCGCCTCGAAACTGTCCGGCGCGACGACGTCGCCGGTGGCCAGGGCCGTCGTCCAGCGGACGAGGTCGAGGACGCTCGAACCCAGGGAGCCGGCCGAGAAGGGCAGCAGCATGGAGAGAGGTTCGTCGTTCAGCAGCGCGCCGTCCTCGACCCGGTAGCCCTCGGCCCGGTTGGGCACGATCGGGCCGCTGTAGAGGTAGTGCGACTCCCGCATGCCGAGCGGCCGGAAGAAGGTCTCTTCGAGGTACTCCGTGTACGACTTGCCGCTCGCCTTCTCGACGAGCAGGCCGGCCAGGTAGTAGCCCGAGTTGCTGTACTGGTAGCGGTCGCCCGGCTCGAACTCGTACGGCTCGGCCGAGAAGAGCTCGATCATCTGCTCGTGCGACAGGTCGAGCCGGCTCTGCTCCCAGAACGCCGGCATCTCGGTGTAGCCCTTGATGCCGCTCGTGTGATCGAGCAACTGTCCGACCGTGATGTGGAACTCGCCGACCGGGTAGTCGGGGAAGTACTTCGTCATCGGGTCGTCGAGGGCGACCTTCCCCTCTTCGACCAGCTTCATGACCGCCGCCGCGGTGAACTGCTTGGTCACGGAACCGATCCGGTAGACGGTGTGCTCCGTCGCCGGCACCCGGTTCTCGACGTCGGCGAGGCCGTAGCCCTTCGCCAGGATCAGCTCTCCGCGGTGCTGGACCGCGACTGAGATGCCGGGTGTTTGCGTCGCCTCCATCGAGTCGGAGACGAGTTCGTCGATGCGTTCCAGCAGGGCACCGCGGTCGTCGGCGGCGGCCGCCGCCGGAACCATCGTCGTGGCGAGCGCGGCGAGGAGGATCGATCCGGTGGTCGAAGTGATGCGCATGGCGCCGATCCTATGGCGCGGATGAGGTCAAACGCGTCGCCTGACGGCCCAGGCATCGTTAGAGTGTTCATCTGCCTGAAAGCACGATGGCCGACATCGTCCGGTCGGCCCCCAGTCACCCTGACTCTGCGGAGGTGCGCATGTCGAAGCGACGTCGAACGACTTCTCGGAAGTTCCCTGCCGCCGGGCCGCTCCGGGCCGCGCCGCCGGCCCTGGCGGTGTTCCTGAGCCTCACCGTTCTCGCCTGCACGGACACCTCCCTGTCGGTCGACGACTACGCCGAAGCGCCTCCGCCGGCGTCGCAGACCGAGGGCTACAGCGAGCACCGCAACGTCTACTTCGGCGATGTCCACATCCACACCCGGTACTCCTTCGACGCCTACCTGCTCGGCACCGACACCACACCGGACGAGAGCTACCGGTTCGCCAAGGGCGAGGCGATCGAGAACACCTTCGGCGACGAGATGAAGCTCCGCGAGCCGCTGGACTTCTTTGCCGTCTCGGACCACGGGTTCTTTCTCGGCATGGTGCCGCAGTGGGCGGATCCGACGACCCGGGTAGGCCAGCTGGACGGCGCGGAGGCTTTCCACGGCGTGAACGAGGGCGACAACCTGCATCCGTACTCGGTGCAGATGCGCTCGGTCCTGTTCCGGCAGAGCTTCGGACGCCAGATGCGCACCGACGGCGGCTTCTTGCGGCAGCAGCGGGCGCGGATGGCGAACCACCCGCAGATGCAGTACGCGTCCTTCGACGATCAGGCACATCGCTCGGCCTGGGAGGATTCGATCCTCGCCGCGGAGCGCCACAACGACCCGGGCAACTTCACCACCTTCATCGCCTACGAGTGGACCTCCTCGACGCCGGCGCCCGAGTCGGCTGCCTACCACCGGAACGTCATCTTCGCGGGGTCGAAGGCCCCGGCGCGGCCGTTCACGCGCATCGACTCGCACGAGCCGGAGCAGCTCTGGAGCTGGATGGACCGGCTGCGCGAGCAGGGAGTCGACAGCCTGGCGATCCCGCACAACATGAACCAGTCCCACGGCCAGGTGTTCCGGCTCAAGTACTCGGATGGCCGCGCGGTCGACAACGCCTTCGCCGAACAGAGGATGCGCAACGAGCCGCTGGTCGAGCTGACCCAGGTCAAGGGCACGTCGGAGACCCACCCGAAATTGTCGCCCGACGACGAGTGGGCCGACTTCGAGATCCTGAACACCCGCAAGGGCAAGATCACCGCCCACAGCGATCCGAGCCGGAGCTATGCGCGGCAGGCCCTGGTCAGCGGCCTCGCGCTGGAGCAGGAGGGCCGCGGCAACCCGTTCAAGATCGGCTTCATCGGCTCGAGCGACACCCACAACGGAGCGCCCTCGTTCGACGAGTCGAACGAGTTCGGGTCGTCGCCGGTCTCGGGCACGGCCGAGAACCGGGGCTCGGTGCCGGTCTCCCGGGAGCGGCTGGACTACATCGCCGGCCTGCCGCCCGCCGAGCAGGCGTTCGGCGAGGTCGTCGACGACGCGCTGGGGCCGTACTTCGGCATGCGGCGCGCGCAGTTCTCGGCCTCCGGCCTCGCCGCCGTCTGGGCCGAGGAGAACACCCGGGACGCCATCTTCCAGGGGTTGCGCCGCAAGGAGACCTACGCCACCTCCGGTACCCGTATTCGGCTCCGCTTCTTCGGCGGCTTCGAGTACGACGACCTCGATCCGGCCAGTCCGGACCTGGTCGGCCAGGCTTACGCGGGCGGCGTGCCGATGGGCGGCGACCTCGTCGCCGAGACGGCTGCGGCGCCCCGCTTCCTGGTCTGGGCCCAGCGGGACAAGCTGAGCGCGCCGCTACAGCGACTGCAGGTCGTCAAGGGGTGGTACGACAGCGGCTACCGCAAGGAGACCCGCGAGCAGGTCTACGACGTGGCCTGCGCCGATGGCGGCGTCGTCGACCCGGACACGCACCGCTGTCCCGACAACGGAGCGACGGTCGATCTCTCCGACTGCTCCTTCAGCGAAGACCTGGGCGCCGGCGAGTTGGCCGCGGTCTGGGAGGACCCGGACTTCGACCCCGGCACCGACGCCGTCTACTACGTGCGGGTGCTCGAGAACCCGACCTGCCGCTGGACCACCTGGGACGCGCTGCGGGCGGGTGTTCAGCCGCGCGGCGGCGTCGCGGCGACGATCCAGGAGCGTGCCTGGTCTTCGCCGATCTGGTACTACGCGCCGCGGTAGCGGCCGCTTCGCGGCGGATGCCGGCCAGAAGGCCGGCGCACCCACTGGCGCGCTAGGGCTTGGCCCTGGTGGGCCGTGAGGGGATCGAACCCCCGACCCTTGGATTAAAAGTCCACTGCTCTACCAACTGAGCTAACGGCCCGCCGCAGTATACGACCGCCGGCAGCTCTCGTACCGCCATCCGCCACGGGGTGCGCCGGCGTCCCCGCCGGCATCCGCCACTGTGTGCGCCGGCCTTCTGGCCGGCATCCGCCACTGGGTGCGCCGGCCCTCTGGCCGGCATCCGCCACTGGGTGCGCCGGCCCTCCGGCCGGCATCCGCCACTGGGTGCGCCGGCGTCCCCGCCGGCATCCGCCGCAGGCGGAATCCGCCCTACTCGCCGACCGCCGCCCGCACAGCCCCGAACCGCCCGCCCAGCCACTCCTCGAGCCGCCG
>JAGWAG010000011.1 GCA_021296535.1 Acidobacteriota bacterium
GCTCCACCTCGACGTAGTAGTCGAGGATGTCGTCGCGCACGATGGGGTGATCGGGCAGGTGAGCCGGCACCTCGACCTGCGCCGGGTCCTTGCCCGATTCCTGCCCCGATCCAGCCGTGTATGGCCGGTGCGGGTCGTAGCTGCCCAGCCAGAAACAGAACGGCTGGTCTTCGCCGCGAGTCTGGAGAAAGGCCTCGAAGCTGTCGAACTTGTCGCCCGCCGGGTTGCGTGTGCGGCCTCCCGGCGGCAGCCGGCCCGGCCCCCACCCCTTGAGCGTGTGACCGATCGCGTAGCCCACCTGCTCCAGCAGTTCTGTATAGGTGGCGAACTTCGCCGGCAGCGTGCTGTGGATGTTCCCGGCCTCCTCGAGTCGCCAGATCGGCTGACCGGTCACGAGAGCGCTGCGCGAAGGGCCGCAGGTCGGGGCGTCGCAGAAGGCGTGCGGGAAACGGACCCCCTCCTCCGCCACCCGGTCGAAGCCCGGGGTCCGGACGATCGGATCGCCTCCCGCCCCGGTGTGCAACCACGACTGGTCGTCGGAGATGCACAGGAGGATGTTGGGGGCGCGCTCCGCCTGCGGTCGTCTGGCGGGCAGCGCCGCAGCGCTCAGCATCGCAGCGGAGGAGGCCAGGAACGTCCTGCGTGTCTGCACGGCTCTGACTCTAGCGGCTCAGTCCGGCCCTATAGTAGGAGGGTGACTCGAAGGCCAGCGACACCCATGGCCAGGTTCCTGTTCGTCGCGCAGATCATCGCCTTGTGGGGGTTCGCCACTCCGCCATCGCCCGCGCAGGATCGGCCTCCGAACATCCTGTTCATCGCCGTCGACGATCTGAACGACTGGGTAGGACACCTGGGCGGACACCCGCAGGCGAAGACTCCGAACATCGATCGCCTGGCCCGTCGCGGCGTGGCGTTCACCAGGGCCTACGCTCCGGCACCCCTGTGCAATCCCTCTCGCGTCAGTCTGCTCACCGGCGTCCTGCCGTCAAACTCCGGCGTCTACGGCAACGGCGAGCAACTTCGCGAGAAACTGCCCGACGCCGTCACGCTGATGCAGCACCTCAAGGCGCACGGCTACTCGACGCAGGGCGGCGGGAAGATCTTCCACGGCGTACGTGCCGGCGATCCGGACTCCTGGGACGACTACTACACGCCGCCTCGGCCGAGGAGCGCCCGGCACATCGGCGAAAGACAGGAAGGCGTGCCGGACTCCGCCTGGGCCCCCTGGGGACCGCTCGACGTGGACGACTCCGAGATGTTCGACGTCCAGGTCGTCGACTGGACGATCGGGGAGCTTCGCAAGTCCCACGACAGCCCCTTCTTCCTGGCCTGCGGTTTCACCAAGCCCCACCTGCCCTGGTACGTGCCGAGGAAGTACTTCGACATGCATCCTCTGGAGAGCATTGAGCTGCCGGAGACCCTGGAAAGCGATCGGGACGACCTTCCCGCGTTCGGCAAGAAGCTCGCGGCGGAGGTGTACGCGGTCTCGGACGCGCGGAATTTCAGCACCCATGGCGAGGACCACGCGATGGTCCTGAAGCACGACCAGTGGCATCGGGCGGTGCAGAGCTACCTGGCCACGATCAGCTTCGCTGATGCGCATGTCGGCCGGCTGCTGGATGCCCTGGACGAAAGCGAGCATGCTGAAGACACGATCGTCGTGCTCTGGGGCGATCATGGCTGGCATCTCGGCCAGAAGCAGCACTGGCGCAAGCACGCGCTCTGGGAGGTGGCTACCCGAACGACGCTGATCATCTCTTCGCCGCAGGGAACTCAGAGAGGAGGGCACAGCACCCGGCCGGTGAGCCTGATCGACCTCTACCCGACCCTGGTGGAGCTAGCCGGGGTCCCCGACCGCAGCGGCCTGGACGGCCAGAGCCTCGTGCCCCTGCTCGTGGCCGCGGCCCGTGCTGACGACCTATGGCTACCGCAACCACTCCGTCCGCACCGAGCGCTGGCGCTACATCGAGTACCACGACGGCGGCCAGGAGCTCTACGACCACGACGCCGACCCGAACGAGTGGACCAACTTGGCTTCCCTGCCGGAGTACGCCTCCGTCGTCGAGGAACTCGCAGCGTTCCTGCCGGCGACGAACGTCAGGTAGCTGGCGCCGCTAACCAACCACCGGGGCGCTGCGCGGTTCGCGCTTGTACTTCTCCAGCAGGGCCATCAGCCGGTCGACCACCTCGGGATGCTCATGTCCGCCGACAGGTCGTAGAGCTGGACATCCGGCAGGCCCCTTTCGCGGGCCTCTTCGCGGGACACGCGGTAGTAGCCGCCGGAGCTCGGCGTGTCCTCCAGCTTCCAGCGCCCCTGGCGGATCGCGTACGAACCGTCCCCCGCCTGGTACACGGTCGCCTCGCGAATCGGCGCGGAAAGAGGCTCGCCCAGGAGCGCCGGAAGAATGTCGTAGCTGTCCTCGCCGGCCTCTTCGCCAAGCCCGGCGCCCGTGATGGCGGCGCAGGTCGCCAGCAGGTCCGTCAGGCAGATGGTCTCATCCGAACGGGTTCCCGCCGGGATCCGCCGCGGCCAGCGGGCGGCGAAGGGAATGCGGTGGCCACCCTCGTAGATATCCGACTTGTAGCCCCTGTAGATGTAGCTGGGGTAGTGACCCTGCTCGTTCATCTCCTCCACCCCAATGTAGGGCGCGCACCCGTTGTCCGCGGTGAAGATGACCAGGGTGTCCTCGGCAAGTCCCTTGCGATCGAGGGCGTCGAGCACCTGACCCACCGTGTCGTCGACCTCGAGACAGAAGTCGCCATAGGGCCCGAGCTCGCTCAGGCCACGGAACTTCTCCGAAGGGACGATCGGGATGTGCGGCGCGGTAAGACCGAGAAAGACGAAGAAGGGCTCGTCGGGACTCTGGGCCTCGATCGTCTCCACGGTCCGCCGGGTCAGCTTCGGCATCACCTCGTCGGCCCGGAAGTCGGCATGGGCCGGGCCGAGGTTGTCGCCGTAGCGCTCTTCACGGGTGTCCTCGGTGGTGAAGAGCAGGTCGTTCTCGACCGTGCACTCCCCGAGGAAGCGATCGTCCTCGATGTAGATGTAGGGATGCATGTCGAGCGACGCCGAGATGCCGTAAAACGTGTCGAAGCCGTTGGCGACCGGTCCGTTCTCGATCCGGCCCGCCCAGTCGACGTCGCCGGTGTACGAGCGCTGGTCGACGACCTCGTCGGCCTCGGGGAATCCGCTGCCTCCCCGCGCGGGCATGTCCATCCCCAGATGCCACTTGCCGATGCAGTGGGTCCGGTAGCCGCTGTCCTTCAGGAGCGAAGCGACCGTCGTGCGCTCGGGCTCGATCAGGTGGCGGCTGTAGCCCCAGAGGACGCTGCGCTTCACCCGGGTGCGGAAGCAGTAGCGGCCCGTGAGCACGCCGTAGCGCGTCGGCGTGCACAGAGCCGAGGGCGAATGGGCGTCCGTGAAGTACCGGCCTTCCCGGATCAGGCGGTCGATGTTCGCGGTCGGGATCTGCGAGTCGCGGTTCAGCCCGGTGATGTCGCCGTAGCCCATGTCGTCGGCCAGGACGAAAACGACGTTGGGCATGCCGCCCTGGTCCCGCTCGGAGCGCAGGCTGCAAGCGACCGCCACACCGGCCGTCGCCGCTCCCACGGTCTTGAGGAATTCGCGTCGATGGGTTCGCTTCATCTCGGTCGTCTCCTGACCCGGACCATCCGTTGCGAGTATCCTAAGGCGTTCATGTCCCCAGACGGCCCCGAAGGCGTTCTCCAGGAGAGCGCCAAGCCGGCGCAGCGCTACCTGGTGCCCGAGGGCACGAAGCGCTTCGACCCGCGGCAATGGCGTACGGCGCCGCCGGAAGACGCCCCGCGTCACAACGAACTCCGCAAGTTGCGGCGGCGCGCCGTGCGCGACATCAGCCGTCAACAGAGGCTGCTGTACGCCGAGAACCGCCGCGCGCTGTTGCTCATCTTCCAGGCGATGGACGCGGCCGGCAAGGACAGCACGATCAACGCCCTGCTGACCGGCGTCAATCCGGCGGGCTGCCAGGTGTTCAACTTCAAGCAGCCCTCGAGCGAAGAGCTCGACCACGACTTCCTGTGGCGCACCGCCCGCAGCCTGCCCGAGCGCGGCCGCATCGGCGTCTTCAATCGGAGCTACTACGAGGAGGTCCTCGTCGTGCGGGTCCACCCCGAGCTGCTCGAGAAGCAGAACCTGCCCCACGTGGACGCCAATGGCGTGTGGCAGCAGCGCATGGAGTCGATCGTCGAGCACGAGCGGCACCTGGCGCGCAACGGCACCGTGATTCTCAAGTTCTTCCTCAACATCTCCCGCGACGAGCAGAAGAAGCGCTTCATGCGCCGGCTCGACCGTCCCGACAAGCACTGGAAGTTCGCGATCAGCGACGTGCGCGAACGCGGGTTCTGGAACGAGTACATGAGCGCCTACGGCGAGGCGATCCGGTCCACCACGCGGAGCCACGCGCCGTGGTACGCGATTCCCGCCGACAGCAAGCCGTACATGCGATGGGTGGTGGCCGACATCGTGCGCGACACGCTCGGCCGGCTCGACCTGCACAACCCCGAGCCGTCGCTGGCCGACCTGGCCATGTTCGACGAAATGCGCCAGCGACTCGAGGACGACTAGCACCCGCCAGCCGGGCCGCTCGGCTATCATTCGCCGCCTACACGATCTTGACTCCCGGGGCCTCAGACGCTCCGAACGACACGGGTCCCGACGAGGACCGGAAAGGCCACCAATGAACCCCGCAACTGGGAAATCCCGCAACTTCCTCCTGCTCGCCCTCGCCGTCGCCCTGCTCACCGCGGGCTGCAGCGCTTACGGCGCACCGGCCCTGCCCGCCGCCGTCGGTTCCTGGAACATGTCGATCGAGACGCCGCTCGGCACCCAGACGCCGACCATCAACGTGACCGGCGACGCCAGCGGCCTGATGGTGGGGATGGCCTCGCCCGACGGCACGGTGGAAGCGACCGACGTCACCTTTGGCGAAGACGGCTCTCTGGGTTTCACCGTTGAGATCGACGCCGGCGGCCAGCAGCTCAAGCTGGTATTCAGCGGCATGGTCGAGGGCGACGCGCTGAACGGCACGTTCGCCACCGACTTCGGCGACATGACCGCCACCGCGACGCGCGCCGTCGAGTAGCCGAAACCCCAGCCTCGCACGCCGGCTGACTCAGCCGGCACTGCAGATCCGGGCCGGGATCTGAAGCGATCCCATTCCCATCTCACGCTACGCCGGCCGCGCCGAATCGGTCCGCTTGACAAACAGGACCGATTCGATCCACTATCCGCGGCCATGAAACGAAAGCGCTTTCTCGTCGCGGCTCTGGCGATGGTCCTGGCGACCGGAACGGCGATCGCCCAGGAGCCAACGCAGGACCGCCTCGACGCACTGGAACAGCAGGTCGCCGAACTGCGCCAGGCCATAGCGGAACTGGCCGCCGAGGCCGGGGACGACCACGTCGCCGAACTGGAAAGACGGATCGAGGTCCTGGCCGAAGAGATCGAGGAACTGACGCTCGGAGAGGCGGCGACCGCGAGCGCAGAGGACGCGCAAGGGCTCTACGGCCTGGGCATCGCCGCCTCGAAGGTCTACCGCGTGGAGGAAGGACTGTCGATCGGCGGCTACGGTGAGATGGTCTTCGAGAGCTACGCGAGCAAACGCGAGGGCGGCGACCCGACCGGCTTGGGCGACACGATCGACTTCCTGCGCGCCATCATCTACGTCGGCTACAAGTTCGACGACCGTTGGGTGTTCAACTCGGAGATCGAGTTCGAGCACGCCTCGACCAGCAAGTCAGGCAGCGCCTCGGTCGAGTTCGCCTACGTCGACTACCTGTGGAAGCCGCAGTTGAACTTCCGCACCGGGATCCTGCTGCTCCCGATGGGCTGGCTCAACGAACTGCATGAGCCGACTCTCTTCCCGAGCGCCGAGCGTCCCTACGTGGAGCAGGTCCTCATCCCGAGTACGTGGCGCGAGAACGGCGCCGGCATCTTCGGTGACGTGGGCCCGTTCTCCTACCGGAGCTATGTGGTCAACGGCCTGAAGGGGGCCGGCTTCACTTCGAATGGGCTTCGCGGCGGACGGCAGAAGGGCGCGCAGGCGCAGGCCGAAGACTTCGCCTGGACCGGACGGCTCGACTACACCGCGACTCCCGGCCTGATCGTCGGCGTCTCGGCCTACGTCGGGAACTCGGGCCAGGGCATGCGGGACCCGGCCGGCAGGACGATCGACGCGCGCACCGAGGTCCTCGACTTCCACTTCGACTGGAGCCACCGCGGGTTCCGGTTGCGCGGCCTATGGGCCCAGGGCGACGTTGGCGACGCCGAGCGGCTGAACAGGGCCCTCGGCAAGACCGGCACGGACTCGATCGGTGAACGGCTCGAGGGCCACTATCTCGAACTGGCCTACGACGTGGTCGCCCACCGCGGCGGGCGCGCCTCCCTGTCGCCGTTCGTCCGCGTCGAGTCGATCGACACCCAGGTTCGTGTACCCACCGGGTTCCAAAGCGACCCGATCTTCGACCGGGAGATCCTGACCTGGGGCGCCGCGTATCAGCCGATCGACCGGCTCGTCTTCAAGGTCGGCTACCAGGACTGGACCAACCCCGGCGGCACCGGGTTCGACGAGTGGAACCTGGCCATGGGCTACCTCTTCTGAAGACCGGTGCCCGAGGGCAGGAAACCCGGGTGGCGCGATTCGCGCGGCCCGCGAACCGCTCCGGCGGGCCGTCATCGGGTCCCCGGATGGCACATCGCCGCGCGGACGGTAGCGCTGACGGTTCCGTTCGCGCTGATCCTCATCGCGCCGCAACCGGCCGGCGCCAAGGTCTTTCTGACCCGAACCGAGGCCCTTGAACTCGCCTTCCCGGACTGCAGCGTCGTCCGGAAGACTCGCTATCTCACCGACGATCAGCGCCAGCGGGCTACGGAAGCGTCGGGCGTCGAGATCGACTCGCGACTGGTGGTGCAGTACACCGCGGTCTGCAACGGCGAGCCTGCCGGCGCCGCGTACTTCGATGCCCACCGCGTCCGCACCCTCGCCGAGACCCTGATGGTCGCCGTCGACGCCGAGGGGCGCGTCACGCGACTGGAAGTCCTGTCCTTCCTGGAGCCCGAGGAGTACATCCCGCGCCGCACTTGGTACGACCAGTTCCTGAAGCAACGCCTCGACTCGAGACTGCGATTGAAGCGATCGATTCACGCCGTCACCGGCGCCACGCTGACGGCTCGCGCCACGACGGATGCGGTGCGCAGGATTCTGGCGCTCGATCAGGTGCTCAGGAAAGCCGCGGCCCAACCCGCCGCGGCCCAAGGCGGAAGGCTCGTGCCGTGAACCGGTTGACCGCCTGGACCGTTCACACGTCGACCGTCCTGGTCGGCGGCACGGGTCTGGTCTACGCCTGGATGCGCTACTTCACCACGCCGACCGACGAGTTTGCGGTCGTCGGCCACCCCTGGCAACCGCACCTCCAGCACCTGCACCTCTGGACGGCGCCCCTGCTCGTCTTCGCCGTCGGCCTGATCTGGCGCGACCACGTCTGGCGTCACTACCGGCGCCGCGTCCGCGACCGTCGCCGCAGCGGCCTGTCGCTGCTGCTGGGTTGTGCCCCGATGATCGTGTCCGGCTACCTGATCCAGACGGCCGTAGGCGATGTCTGGCGGCAGACCTGGATCGCGACGCACCTCGTCGCGTCGGCACTGTTCCTTCTCGGCTACGGCGCCCACATGGTGAAGCCACTCCGGGTCGCGCTCACGCGACAGCAGACTTAGTCGACGATTGTTCGAGGCGCCCCAGTTGAGATGGGTCGAGATCGTCGACATGAGTCAGGACGACGGGCCCGTATCGCCGCCTTCCTCGCTCACCGCCGCCTGGTCGCCGTGGCCGCCGCCCGGCGGCCCGGGGTGCGGCGTGTTCGTCGTGATCAACACGACCGAGATCAGCATGCCGGCGATGCCGACCCAGAGCAGCGGACTCACCTCGAGCTGGCCCCGGCCGCGGTACAACGTGTAGAGCGCGGTAACCGTCACCGCGCCGCCAAACACGACCGGCATCACGGCGTAGGGAATCCGCGCTCCGCCGCTGAACATGGCGAGCGTCAGCGAGAGCGCACCGAGAGCTCCCAAGGTGCCCGCGTAAAGGCCCCAGACGCCGGACGGCCCCGTGGGTTCGAAGCTGTCACCCATGACTCGCATGCCGATCAGACCGCCGACGATCGCGATCACCAGGTAGGCGATGCCGATGCCGACGTAGGGCTTGAAGGGAGACATCGTCTCGTCCACCAGGCGCGCCCTGCCCAGCACGGGGCCGTAGAGGCCCCAACACAGTGCCGTGCCGAGGGCGAAAACGAAGGGGAGGAAGTTCTTCATCGATGTCTCCAGGTGCGCTTGTCTCAAGGTGCGTTTGGGGGGGCCTGACGCCTGGCGGCGCCGGATCGAAGCGTTCGTGCGGTTGGGCTGAGCGATCCAGGTTCCGTCGCCGGAGGTTATCCCCTGAGCAGAGACACCGCAGCCGTTCGACCAGGCAGGCCGGTCACGCCGCCGCCCGGATGGCAGCCGGCGCCTCCCAGCCACAGGCCCTCGACCGGCAACGTGTCGCCCGCCCAGGAGCCCGCCGTGGGCCGCAACCACAGGCTCTGGCTCGGGTTCATCTCGTCGTGGTGGAGCCCGCCCTCCGTGGCGCCGTACTCCGACTCGTAGTCCGCCGGAAGCAGGAGCGCGTGTTCCCGGATCAGGCCGCTGACACCTGGCGCCCAGCGCTCGAGCTCGGCCACCATCCGGTCCAGGAGCTCCGGACCCGCAGTACTCCAGCCGCCATCGACATCGAACGGGAGGTGGTGCGCCGTCGCCAGCAGCAGGTGCCGCCCGGCAGGCGCCAGCGACGGGTCGAGAGCCGTCGGCAGAGCCGCTTCGATCCACGGGCGCTCCGGCAAGCGGCCGTACTTCGCCGCGTCGGCGGCGCGCTCGATGTCGTCGGGATCCCGGGCCAGCACGATCCGTCCTGTGAGGGCCGGCCGTTCGAGGCCCCGAAACCGGGGCAGGTCGTCGAGGGACAGCGCCAGCCGTGCGGCGGCGCCGCGGTACTTCACCTTGAGCAAGCGGCGGACGAAGCGGGGCTCGAGTTGTGGCGCTCCGACCAGGTCGAGGAAGGTGACGGCGGGGGTCGCGGTCGAGATCACCGCCCCGGCTTCAATGCGCTCACCGTCGGCCAGTTGCACACCCGCGACCCTTCCCCTCTCCACCAGGATGCGGGAGACGACGGCGTCCGTCCGGACCACGGCGCCCGAGGCACCGGCCGAAGCCGAGAGCGCGCCGGCCAGGCCGGCAGCACCCCTCCGGGCCCGCAGGACGGGCGCCAGCCGGTCGGGTCCGCCGAGCGCGCAGTGGTAGAGCAGCGGCCAGCCGGTGCCGTTCGCGCGCGGGCCCAGACCGGTCGCCAGGAGCGCGAGACCGCACAGCGCCGCACGCAGCGCCGGGGTCTCGAACCACTCGCGCAGCAGTTCGTCCAGCGGCGCGGACACGAAGCGCAGCGGTCCCGGTGCGATCAGCAGGCGTCCCATGTCGGCAAGTTCCGGCGGCCGCCCGAGCAGCGGTTCGAACGACGCCGCCTGCTCCGCGAGTTCCGCGAGGAATCGCGGCCAGGCGGCAGCGTCTCGGGAACTGGCCGCGACGAGCCCCTCGGCGGTCCGCTCGGCTTCGGGCCAGAGCACGACGGCGCCCCCATCCTCAGCCGCCGGGACCACAGCCTCAGCCGCCGGGACCGCAGCCACGGCCGGCGCCTCGATCAGTTCCAGGCCGAAGCGTTGCAGTTCGAGTTCGTCGATCAGGGAACGGCGGAACATCCCCAGGTCGTTGGCGCCTACGTCCACCCGATGCCCGGGAATCAGCTCCCGGGTCGAGGCCAAACCCCCGAGTTCGCTCCGCGCCTCGAGCAGCACGACTTCCCGCCCGGAGCGAGCGAGCAGAGCGGCGGCAACCAGGCCGTTGTGGCCCCCGCCGACGATAGCGACGCGGTCGCTCACCGCGCCTCCGCCCCGCGACGCTTCAGGTCGTCGAGGATCCTGAGCGCCGCCAGCCGCCCCGGTCCGCCCGAGATGCCGCCACCGAACTGTGTCGACGAACCGCAGAGGTAGTACCCCGGCAATGGCGTACGGAAGGCCGCGGCGGCCGGGTCCGGACGCAACAGGAAGAGCTGCGACAACCGCAACTCGCCGTGGAAGATGTTGCCGCCCGGGATGCCCGCAATCGACTCGATGTCCGGCGGCACCCGTACCTGCCGGTGCAGCACCTGGTCCTCGATCCCCGGGGCGTACTCGGCCAGGGTCCGCACGACGGCGTCGCCGAACGCGTCGCGCTGCTCGTCCCAGGTGGTTCCGGCCAGCTCGTAGGGCGCGTACTGCACGAAGCACGAGACGACGCACTTCCCCGGCGGCGCCATGTCCGGATCGAGCACGGACGGGATGATCATGTCGATGAACGGACGCTTCGAGAAGCCCCCATACTTCGCGTCGTCGTAGGCGCGGTCGACGTAGTCGAGACCCGGAGCGATCGTGATCCCGCCCGCGAGATGGGGTCCGGTGTCCGGCATGCACTCGAAACGAGGCAGCCCGTCGAGCGCCAGGTTGACCTTGCCGGCGCAGCCGGTGCTCTGCCACCGGGCCGCTCGGTCGAGAAGCGCCTCGCCGGCGCCGCCGGGAACGTCCCCGGCGTCGAGCAGCGTGGCCAGACTGACCTGGGGCGCCGCCGACGAGACGACGACGTCGGCGGTCAGTTCGTCGCCGTTCGCAAGCACGACGCCGCAGGCGCGGCCGTCGCGAGCCAGCACACGCGCGACCGGGCAGTCCGTGCGGATCTCGGCGCCGTAGCCACGCGCCGCCGACGCGATGGCCGCGGCCACGCCGCCGGTGCCGCCCTTTTGGAAGCCCCACTCCCGGTACACGCCGTCAACCTCGCCCATGTAGTGGTGCAGCAGCACGTAGGCCGAGCCCGGCGTGCGCGGCGACAGAAAGGACCCGATGATGCTGGAGGACGAGAGCGCCGCCTTGAGCACGTCGCACTCGAACCACTGGCCGAGGAAGTCCGCCGAGCTCATTGTCAGCATCTGCAGGAAGGAGCGCATCCGCTCCTTCGGCAGGTCGAGGAAGTAGCGAGCGATGTCGGCCACTTCCGCCGACACCTCAGAGCCAGCCCGGTCCGGCTCCTCCCCGACGTGGCCCGCAACGGCCGCCGCCAGCTCGTCGGGCGCCGCCCGCTGCAGCTTGAACATCAGGTGCCCCATGCGCCGCATCTCGAGCTTGTACTCCGACAGCGCCTCGGCGTCGCGCCGCGAGTGGCGTGCGATGTGGTGATACGTCCGCTGGGGGTCCGACTCCCGGAACAGGCAGTCGCCGTTCGGCAGCGGGTTGAGCGTGCTCGCCGTCGGCACCAGGAACAGTCCGTGCTTCACCAGGTCCAGTTCGTGGATGACCTCCGGGCGCAGCAGCGACACGAGGTACGAGAAGACGCTGTACCGGAACCCCGGGAACGCCTCCTCGCTCAGCGTGGCGCCGCCGATGACGGGTGCGCGCTCCAGCACGACGACATCCAGGCCGGCCCGGGCCAGGTAGGCCGCCGACACCAGGCCGTTGTGCCCGGCGCCGACGACGATTGCATCGAAGTGGCCGCTGCCGCGTTCCGGGCCTCCGCTTCCGGTCCCGGTGGTTCCCACCGCGCCTTCCGTCACCCGTGGCCGCCCGAAGCCGAACCCACGGCGGTCTTGCGCGCCGGGTTGAAGAACGGCCGCTTCACCACCCGCGCACCGGCCCGGCGGCGCCCGTAGCCGACCGCGACCTCGAGCTCCAGGGCGGTCCCAAGCGCCGCCGCATCGGCCTGCACCGTGGCCAGGCCGATGTACTTCTTGAGGAGCGGCGAGAAGAACCGCGTCGTGCACTGCCCGACCTGCTCGCCGCCTGGAGCGAACACCGGCGTCGGTTCCCGCGACGCCGGTTCGCCGACCACCTGCGGCCGCAGGTCGATCTCTTCCCACAGCCGCTCCAGTTCGAACCAGTCGACTTCGAGCCCGACCATCGCCCAGGCCGGTCCCCGCTCGCGCTCGCGTTCCAGCGCGCGGCGACCTGTGAAGTCGGCCTCCTTGTCGAGCTTCACCGTGAAGCCCAGTCCGGCCTCGGCCGGAGTCACCTTGAGCACCTCGATCTCGGCGTGGGCCGCCGAGACGTAGTCGACGTCGATCAGCACCAGGCCGGCCTCGACCCGCACCATGTCCAGCGCGAGAAGACCGGCCGGCCGCAGACCGTGATCGGCTCCGGCGACGGTGAGTGAATCCCACAGGGCCTCCGCGTCCTCGGACGCGACCCAGAACTCGTAGCCCAGGTCGCCGGTATAGCCGGTACGGGTCACCGTGACCGGAACGCCCCGGTCCTCGCCGGCCGCGTCGCCAAGCTCACCGCCGGCCAGATCGAAGTAGCGCATCCCGGCGAAGTCGACGCCCTGAATCGCCGCCTCGGCGATCGCCCGCGCCCGCGGCCCCTGGAGTGCGAGTACTCCCAGATCGGTGGAGACGTCCCGCACAAGGGCGTCCATGCCGAGGCCGCAGTCCTCGAGCCAGCGCAGGCACGGTTCCGCGGCACTGACCAGGAACCGTTCGCGCTCCAGGCGCTGCACGTTGCCGTCCTGCAGCAGATGACCGTCCTCGTTGCACCACGACGTGTACATGACCCGGCCGACCCGGCACTTCGTGAAGTCCCGCGTCATCACCCGGTCAAGCAGCCGTTCCGCATCCACCCCCGTGATCTCGTACTTGAACAGTGGCGACACGTCGATCAGCGCGGCCGTGTTGCGCACCGCCCAGTACTCGTAGTCCGGCTGCGGCTCGTAGTTCAGGGCGCAGGTGTAGCCCGACCAGTCCCGCCAGGCGTCGCTTTCGCACAGCGCCTCGGTCCGGCGATGAAACGGTGTCCGGAGCGGCTCCAGCAGTCGCATGCCGTTGCGGCGGACCGGACGCTCACCGCCGCCGTAGCCGCTCTCAGGCAGCCAGAGGTAGCCCTGCGTATCCGGATTGCGGCCCACCAGCCCCTCCGCTTCCAGCACACCAAGCAACCGGTGCGCCGTCGAGGGGTGAAGTCCGTGCGCCGCGGCCAGGTCCGTCAGCCGATGCTCCGGCTGTTCAGGGGTAAACGACCGATAGAGCGACAGCGCCCGCTGAATGGCCTGTGTTCCCTGCGGAGCCCTGCGAGCCATGAGCGGATGATCTCACATCGTGGGACGCGAACCGACCCCGACAACAGGTGCGACCACCGCGCCCTCAGGCGGCCCGGCCGGCTACCGGTCTACCGGCCCCAGCGGCGGAGCAGGCGCGCGTAGTAGTAGCCGCCGCCCAGGCCCCAGATGGCACATCAACGGCGCTAGGATCGGTTCATGATCCCGCGCAAGGCACTCCGGCCCCTGGACGGCCGCCTGTACACCGACCCGGATGTCTTCGACGAGGAGATGGAGCGCATCTTCTCGCGCACGTGGGTGTGCGGAGGACGGCTCGAGGAACTGGACGAACCGGGCAGCTTCGTGACCCGCGAGATCGGCGGCGAGTCGGTGATCGCGGTGCGGACCGCGGCGGACGACCATGCCGACAACGCCGCCGCCGTATCGAACGGTAACGGTGCAGCGGCCGCCGCAGCCAACGGCCTGGCCGCCTTCTTCAACGTCTGTCGCCACCGCGGATCGCGGGTCGTCGACGAGTGCGCCGGCCGGACGAAGGTCTTCCAGTGCCCGTACCACGCCTGGACCTACGGGCTCGACGGACGGCTCGTCGGCGCGCCGCACATGGGAGACGACTTCAACGCGAAGAGCGCGGGCCTCGTGCCGGTGCGGATCGGCGCGCTGAACGGCTTCTTCTACCTCTCGCTGGCGGACGACGGCCCGCCCCTTGCCGAGGTCGCCGCCGACCTCCCCGACCTGTCCCGGTTCACGCCCGACCGGCTCGTCCGCGGCGACCGCCACGAATACGAGGCCCAGGCGAACTGGAAGATCCTGTGCGAGAACTACAACGAGTGCTACCACTGCGCCGTCGTCCACCCGGAACTGAACCGGGTGTCCGACTACCGCAACGGCGGCAACCTGGAGACCGGACGCTTCTTCGTCGGCGGCCCGATGACGCTCAACGACGGCTGCAACTCGATGACCACCACCGGTCGCAGCAACCGGCCCGACCTGCCCGCGATCGACGTCGCCGACCGGACCTCGGTGCAGTACTTCCACCTGTACCCCAATCTGCTGATCAGCCTGCATCGGGACTACGTAGTGACGCACACCCTCTGGCCGATCGCCGCCGACCGTACGCGGATCGTGTGCGAGTGGCTGT
Source organism: Acidobacteriota bacterium (assembly GCA_021296535.1). Lineage (GTDB taxonomy): Bacteria > Acidobacteriota > Thermoanaerobaculia > Multivoradales > Multivoraceae > Multivorans. The sequence continues at coordinate 14,331 of JAGWAG010000011.1, forward strand.
TCGATCCCGACACGGCAGCCAGCCCCGGCTTCGACCCCAGCGACGCCGTGGACTTCTGGCACCTCGTCAACAGCCAGGACTGGGACATTTGCGCCCGTACCCAACTGGGCGTCGCGTCGCGCGGCTACCGCCCCACCGCCTTCGAAGAGAGCGAAGCCTGCATCCAGGTCTTCGACGGCTGGTACCTGGACCAGATGGGACTGTGAGCCGGCGACCTCGGCCGCTGCGCATTCCGCCAGGCGAGCATCGAGGCTGAAGATCGCTCATGTGGTTCCGTGAACACGCGCTGATCCTCGTCCTGTTCGCCCTCTACACGGGCGTCCTGGTCCACCACGCGCTGATCGGCCAGCGCCGAACGCGAGACCTCGCCGACTTCCTGGTCGGCGGCCGCTCGCTCGGCGGCATCATCCTCGGCGTTTCCTTCTTCGCCACCTACGCCAGCACGAACAGCTTCCTCGGCTTCGCCGGCAGGGCCTACGCCTCGGGTATCGCCTGGCTGCTGATCATCCCGACCGCGGTCATCCTGTCCTTCGTCGCCTGGGCGTGGCTGGCGCCCCGGCTGCGCGGCGTGACCGAGACGCTCGGCTCGGTGACCATCCCGGACTACATCGGCTTCCGCTTCAACAGCCGGCCGGCCCGCTTCGCCGCCGCCCTGATCGTCATCTTCTCGAGCTTCCTGTACATGACCGCGGTGTTCAAGGGCATCGGCTCGCTGCTCGTCGAGCTCCTCGACCTGAGCTATGGCCTGTCGCTCTTCGTCGTCGTCCTGATCGTCTGCCTCTACACGATGATCGGCGGCTTCCACTCCGTCGCGCGAACCGACTTTGTCCAGGGCATCCTGATGACGATGGCCGCGGTTCTCATGTTCTTCCTCATTACGCGCGCCGCAGGCGGCATCGGCCGGCTCGCCGACCTGGCGCAGATCGGCGACGGCTCGCTCGCCCGCTGGGACACGGCACAGCCCTTGGGGATACTGATCGGCGTCGTCTTCGCATCGACCGTCAAGCTCGTCGTCGAACCGCGCCAGCTCTCCCGCTTCTACGCCCTGGAGACCGAGAGCGCTGCGAAGAGCGGCCTGGTCGTCTCGACCCTGAGCTTCCTCGTCGTCTTCAGCCTGCTGGCGCCGCTCGGGCTCTATGCCCACTTCGTCATAGGCCAGGGCGTCGCCGACACGGACCAGGTCATCCCGATGATGCTGAGCGATCCCGCCATCTTCCCGCCGGTCGTCCAGGCTCTCCTGTTCCTCGCCCTGGTCTCCGCCGCCATGTCCTCCCTCGACAGCGTCCTCCTGGTCATGGCCTCGACAGCGCAGCGCGACCTCCTCGGCCTGCTCGTCCCCGCCGACGACCGCCACGCCGTCCGCAACACGCGCGTCTGCGTCGTCCTGTTCGCGGCCATCACCGCGATCCTCGCGATCGACCCGCCGGGCGGCATCGTCGAGCTGACGTCCTTCTCCGGGGCGCTGTACGCGGCCTGCTTCCTGCCCTCCCTGGCCCTGGGCCTGACCTGGCGCCGCGGCAACGGCGCGGCGGCTCTCTGCTCCTTTGCCGCCGGCGGCGTCACGCTCGGGCTGTGGATGCTGCTCGACATCAAGGGCATGCATGCCGTTTTCCCGGCGATGGCGATCTCGTTCGCGGCCTACTGCGTCGCCGCTTTGATGGCGCCGGAGGCGAAGGCGGCGAAGGGGTTGTTCGGGTAGGCGACTCCGCTTCCGCCGCCTTGCGAGTCACATGAAGGAACCGAAGAGGACCCGGAACCATCTCGGGCAGCCGGTCGGCCTCCCGCTCGACGGCTGGACCGACCCGCCGATGCCTTCCCGTCGCCCCTTGGAAGGCCGCTACTGTCGCGTTGAGCCCCTCGACCCTGCGCGCCACGCCGAAGACCTGTACGGAGCGGCCGCGGCCGATGTCGAAGGCCGCATTTGGACGTACCTCAGCTACGGTCCGTTCGCCTCACGCGCCGACCTCCGTTCATGGGCCGAAGGCTCAGCGGCAAGCGAAGACCCACTCTTCTTCGCCGTCGTGGACGAAGCGGACGGACGAGCCGCCGGCGTGGCGTCGTACCTGCGCATCTCCCCCGCCGCGGGCTCGGTCGAGGTCGGAAGCATCTGCTATCCGCCTCGCCTGCAGCGAACCACGGCCGCCACGGAGGCCATGTATCTGATGATGCGAAACGCCTTCGATCTCGGATATCGACGCTACGAATGGAAGTGCGACCGCCTGAACGCCGCCTCCATCGCCGCCGCCGAGCGCCTCGGCTTCACCTTCGAAGGCGTCTTCCGACAAGCCACGCTCTTCCGTGGACGGAACCGTGACACCGCATGGTTCGCGATCATCGACCGCGACTGGGAGAAGCTGCGCTCCCCCTACGAGCGCTGGCTAGCGCCGGGCAACTTCGACGCTGCGGGAACGCAGCGGGAGTCGCTCTCCGCCCTCACTGCACCCTTCGTCCGCCGGCGCTTCGCGTCCTGGTGACTCTGGCAGGTAGCGAAGGTCAGTCTGCGGTAGCCGGGGCCCCGAACTTCCGTTCGACGGCCGTCCAGAGCCCTTCGATGTCCAATTCGACACCGGACACGGCCGGGGACTTCCAGGCTCCACCGTGCTGCGTGTGAACGACGAAGTGCTCGCCGTCGTTCACGTAGAACTCGATGGTTCGCGCCGCGGGATCGACGAGCCAGTACTCGACAACGCCCGCCTCGGCATAGCGGTTCAGCTTAAGCAGCCGGTCCATGCGCGCAGTGCTGGGCGACAGCACTTCGACCACGAGGTCCGGAGCGCCTTCGATCCAGGTCTGCAAAATCTCCTGCCGCTCCGGCGAGACGTAGAGGACGTCAGGCTGCGCCACGGTGTGATCGGCTAGATGGACGTCCATCGGGGCGACCAGGGCCTCGCCCCCTCGTTCCCCGGCGACGACGTGCAGGAGCTGCCACAGTTGAGTGACCAGGAACTGGTGGATGCGAACCGGACTCGGACTCAAGTAGAACCTGCCATAGATGAGTTCGCAGCGGGGTTCGTCGGGAAGTGCAGCGTAGTCGGCCCGGCGATAGGGACCGGGACCGCGGGGCACGGTCGGCGGCGGCTGTTCTAGCAGCGTCACGGACATGCGTTGGAGTATACGGAGGGACCGGCAACGCCGTCCAAGCGGCCAGATGCCGGCGAGGACGCCGGCGCACCCAGTGGTGCGCGGCCCCACAACCAAGTCCGTCCGCCGTCTACCGCCGCCGGTTCTTCTTCGCCTGCTGGACGGACTTGTAGTACGCGCCCAGCCGGCGATCCTCAGCGCGCCGGGACACTTCGTCGCGGCGCTGTTCGAGGCGGCGCTGTTCTTCCCGGAGGTCGTTGTAGTTGCGCAGCCGAGCCGGCTTCAGTGAGCCGTCCCGGATCGCTGCCCGCACGGCGCAGCCGGGCTCCTGTCCGTGGCCGCAGTCGCGGAAGCGGCATTCGCGACCGATTGCCTCGATGTCGTCGAAGGTCTCCTCCAGGCTGCTCTCGTCGTCCGCCCAGAGCTGGAGTTCTCGGATGCCCGGATTGTCGACCAGGAGGCCACCTCCGGGCAACTGGACGAGGCGCCGGTGGGTCGTCGTGTGGCGTCCGCGGTCGTCGCCTTCGCGGACCGGCGCGGTGCGCATGACTTCCTCGTCGCAGAGGGCGTTGAGCAGGGTGGACTTGCCGGCACCTGATGAACCGACCATGACGACCGTGCGGCCCGCCGCAAGGTGAGCGGCCAGCGGCTCGAGGTTCTCGTTCGCCAGCGCGGCGACCGCGACGACGGTCGTTCCCGGTGACGCGTCAGCGGCCTGCTCGCGCATCGCTTCCGGATCGTCGACGAGGTCGGCCTTGGTCAGGACGACCACCGGCTCGGCGCCGCTCTCCGTGGCCATCGCGACGAAGCGCTCGAGCCGGCGCGGGTTGAAGTCGCCGTCGAGGCCCATGACCAGGAACACGGCGTCCAGATTGGCCGCCACGACCTGCTCCTCGGTGCGCGCGCCGGCGGCCTTCCGGGAGAGGCGGCTGCGCCGGTCGAGCACGTGGACGATGCGCGGGTCGACGCCAACTGCCGGCGCGGCCTCGACGACCACCCAGTCACCGACCGCTGGACTGCCCGCCGGCCCACGCCGAACCCGCCTCAGGAGGCGTGCGTCGATCTCGCCTTCAGGGGCCGCCACATGGAAGACGCCGCGCGAGATCGAGACCACGCGTGCCGGGAACAGTTGCTCCGGCGCGCCCGCTGACTCGATGAACCGGCCGTAGGAATCGGCGAAGTCCGTCGACCAGCCCCAGGCCTCGAGCGGCGCGGTGTTCATGGACCGCCCGCCTTCGGCGGCAGCCGGCCAGAAGGCCGGCGCACCCAGTATGCGGCCAGTTCCCGGCGTGACAGCGCAGCGAGACCGCTGCGGAAGCTCCCAGGGAACGTCACTACGTCAACCGACGTTTCGGGTCGAACGTGTCCCGCAACCAGTCACCAAGCAGGTTCGACGCCAGGCAGGACGCCATGATCGCCAGGCCCGGCATCGTGATCAGCCACCAGGCGACCTCGATGAAGTTGCGGCCGTCGGCCAGCATGCCGCCCCAGGACACCTGCGGCGGCTGGATGCCGAGTCCGAGAAAGCTCAGCCCCGCCTCGAAGACGATCACGCTTCCGAACTGCAACGTGGCCAGCACGAGGAGGGTGTTCAATACGTTCGGGGTCAAGTGCCGGATGAGAATCATCGGACTCGAGACTCCCGCGACCCTGGCGACGGTAATGAAGTCCCTCTCCCGCAGACTGAGCACCTCGCCGCGGACGATCCGCGCGTACCACGTCCAGTAGGTCAGGACGATGATCGTGATCACCATCCCCTCGCCCGGCGGCAGCACGGCGGCGAACAGCATCGCGAGCGGAATGGCCGGAATGGACATCTGGATGTCGATCAGTCGCGAGATCAGCGCGTCGGCGACGCCGCCGAAGTAACCGGCGGAAATGCCCAAGGCCGCGCCAAGGCCGCCGGAGAGCGCGATCGCGTATGCCGCCACGGTGACCGACACGCGGGCGCCGGCGATGATCCGGCTCAGGATGTCCCGACCCAGCATGTCGGTCCCCAGCGGATAGGTGAGGCTGCCGCCGGACCGCCAGAACGGCGGCGTCATCGACTCGGCAAGTGCGATCTCGGAAGCCTCGTGGGGCGCCAGCCACGGTCCCGCGACGGCGCATAGCAAGACGAGGCCGAGCACCGCGCAGGAGACGACGGGAACCCTGGTGGCGCGTCCTCGCGCCACCAGCGTCACAGTCCGAACGCCCGTCTTCGGGCGGTCGGATGTCATCCGCCGCTCGTGGACGGAGGCATGCCGCTCAGCCATGGCGAATCCGTGGATCGATCAATCCGTAGCTCAGGTCAACGAGGAGGTTCACGACGACGAAGATGACCGCCGACAGCACGACCCCGGCCTGCACCACCGGGAAGTCGCGGGCGAAGACGGCATCCACGACCGTGCGGCCCACGCCGGGCCAGGCGAACACGACCTCGATCACGAACGCGCCGCCGAGCATGTTCGCGAAGTAGACGCCGATCATCGTCGCCAGCGGTACGGCGGCGTTGCGCAGCGCGTACCGCCAGATCACGGTGCGCTCCGGCAGGCCCATAACCCGTCCCGTGCGGATGTAGTCGCTATCGAGGATGTCGAGCATCGACGAGCGCAACGTACGAGTCATCGCGGCGACCGGGTACCAGCCGAGGGCAATCGCCGGCAGCACCAGGTGAAGGGGCCCGCCACGGCCGAAGGCCGGCAGCCACTGGAGTCGCACCGCCAAGTACAGGATGAGCAGCAGGCCGACCCAGAAGCCGGGCATCGCCTGGCCGAGAAGAGCCAGCACTTTCGCCAGCCGATCCACCCAGCGGCCGCGGTAGACCGCCGACAGCACGCCAAGGGGCACGGCCAGGAGAAGCGCGAAAACCAGCCCCGCGCAGGCCAGTTCGAGGGTCGCCGGCAAGCGCTCGAGGAGCAGAGGCATCGCCGGTGCCTGCCACTGGTACGAGTCGCCGAAGTCGCCGGTGAACGCGTCGCGAAGGAAGACGATGAACTGCACCGGCAACGGCCGGTCGAGCCCCAGCGACGCCCGCATCGCCGCGAAGTCCTCCGCGGTCGCCTCCATCGGCAACAGCAGGGCCACCGGATCGCCGGCCAGGCGCTGCGCCACGAAGACGATCAGCAAGGCGCCGAGCACGGCCACGCCGCCCTGCCAGAGACGGCGGATCAGGTAGGCGCGCATCGCTCCACCGTCGTCAACGGGCCGGCGGCTCCGCGGCGTCCGACTCGGCCAGCCCGATGTCCCGCATCATGCGCCAGTTGGCCTGCGGCCAGGGCGCGAACCGCAGCGTGTCGCGCCAGGCCAGCGTGACGAGCGGCCGGTAGGTCGGTATGCCGCCCGCGACGCGCTCGTGCTTGAGCCGCGCGATCTCCCGCAGCAGCCCCTCCTTCGCCTCCGGTTCGACCGTCACGCGCAGGGTCTCGACCATCTCGTCCAGCTCGGGATCGTCGTGGTACGAGTACCAGCCCCAGCCGTCGCCGTACGAGTGGAGGTGACCGGACCACGCGTCCGTCGGATCGCCCAGCGTGCCGTGGCCCCACATCCAGCTCGCGATGCCGTCCATATCCGGGCGGGCGTCCCGGCGGCCAAGGTTGATCCAGGCGCCGTACTCGAGCTGCACGATCCGGCAGCGAATGCCGGCCGCCGAAAGAAACGCGAACATCGCCTCGCCGACCTCCTTGAGGTACGGCTCGCGGGGCGTCGTCAGGTTGTAGCAGTTCAGGTTGACGCCCCGCCCGTAGCCGGCCTGGCGGAGCAACTCGCGGGAGCGATCGGGGTCGAAGGCGTAGGGCTCGAGCGCGGGGTCATGCCCCGGCGCGCCCGGCGTCAGTTGCGCGGTCCGAATGCCCTGCCCGTGGAGGATGTACTTGATGATCGCGTCGAAGTCGATCGCGTGGGCCACCGCCCGGCGCACCCGGACGTCGCCCAGCGGGCTCCTCGAGTCGAGAGCGTTCAGCGCCAGGAACAGGTTGTTCGCGGTCGGAAGCGACGCGACTTCGACGCCGGGCATCTGCTCGAAGTCCGCGACCTGGGCCGGCGGCACTGCGTCGATCCAGTCGACCGCCCCCGTCTTGAAAGCCGCCACCCGGGTCGTGTCCTCGGGGATGATCTTGATCGTCAGCCGGCGGATGCCCGGCAACGAGTCGGGGTCCCAGTAGTCATCGAACCGCTCGACGACGATCTCTTCACGCAGCTTGCGGGACACGAACTTCCACGGCCCGGTACCGATCGGATGCGCCTGCACTCCGTCGTTGCCGACCTCCTCGTAGTAGCCGCGCGGAATCGCCCACATGTCGAGGTTGAGCGGCAGCAGCGCCGAGTCCGGCAGGCCCTTGAAGACGATCTCCAGCTCATGGTCGCCCAGGACCCGCACGTCATCCACATGCCGCCACCGGCCCGCCTGCCGCGACAGGCTCGGATCCCGTTGGCGGAGATAGCAGTACCGGAGGTCGTGCGCCGTCAGTTCTTCCCCGTTGTGGAACCGGACGCCGCGCCGCAACTCGACGCCGATGATCCACACCCCGTCGCGCTCGAACAGCCGCCACGACTCGGCCAGCCAGTTCCGCTGCTTGAGGTCCGGGCCCGTAGCCAGTAACTGCTCGTAGAACAGCGCCATGAAGTACTGGTCGACGCCGGCCGAGGTTCGCGTGGGGTCGATCTGGGTCGGCTCGGCGGCGAAGGCGACCACGACGTGCGCGTCGTCACCGTCATCGCCCGCTGCGAGCGGCAGCGGCAGCAGGCAGGCGCCGCACAGGCACGCCACCGCCACAACTCCACGCCGCATGGGGGAAACCTACCGCAAGGAGGGATAGGCCTCGCAAGACGGCTCCCCGGCAACTGGGTGCAGCAAGACTCGCCCATCCATTTGGGGGAACCCTGGTGAAGCTCCCCCTCGTGGTACGTTTACCGTGGCGCAGCTTCCACATGCCCCTTGCGGGCAGCCCTTGTGTCTGCCCGGGGAAGGTGCGCCACTGCATCGGTAGCGGAGTCGGGTCACCAAGCTGGTGAACGGGGTACGCTCGCAGGCTCCCATCCCGGCTCTCGCGACGAGGCAGACACGCACCACCACACTCTGTTCGCCCACAACCGACCGTACGGCGCGGACTGCTGAGTCATGCTCACCGGCGCCTGCCTCTGCGGCGACATCGGCTTTGCAGTCGACGGCGACCTCATCGAGATCGCCCAATGCCACTGCTCGGCGTGCAGGAAGTTCCACGGTTCGACCTACGCCACCTTCGGCGCGGCCGATCCGAAGTTCTTCCGCTGGACCCGCGGCGAGCAGAAGATCGTTCACTACCGGTCTTCTCCCCATGGCATCCGGCACTTCTGCCCGCGTTGCGGTTCCGGCGTTCCGGCGAACCCGGAAGGCGGGCCGGTCGCTCTCGTCACGATGGGCAGCGTCGCGGAGGATCCCGGCATCCGGCCGGCGGTGCACATCTTCGCCGGCTCGAAGGCGCCCTGGCACACGATCATCGACGATCTGGCCCAGCACGAGGAGTATCCGCCCGGCTGGAACGCGCCGCCCGGCATCGATCGGCCGATTCGAGAGGCCGAAACACGGGGCGCCACGCCGGGAAGCTGCCTCTGCGGCAAGGTGCGCTACGAGTACGACGGCTCGCCGGAGCGGATGGTGAACTGTCACTGCTCCCGCTGCCGCCGTCAGACAAGCGCCGCCTACGGCACCTTCGTCTTCGTCGCCGAGGACGCCTTCCGGTGGCTGAGCGGGGAGAACGCCATCGTCGACTACAAGATGCCGGAAGCAGACATCAAGGGCACCGCGTTCTGCGCCCACTGCGGCAGCCTGGTTCCCCGGCTCCGGGACCCCGGCGGGATGCAGATCCCGGCCGGCTCGCTGGACGCCGACCCGGGCGTCAAGCCGGCCGTGAACATCTTCGTCGACTCCAGGGCGCCGTGGAGCGAGCTCGACCTGAGCATCCCCTGTTTCGCCGAGTACCCGGAGTAGCGCCCCTCCGCCCGGATCTCCTCCATCTGCTGACGGGCGGCCCTCTCGCCTTGGACGGCTTGACACCACGCGGGCGCCGCCGAGGCGCACCAGCCCGCTCTCCTGACATGGACGGAAAGCCGCGCCAGAAGCCAGTATCAGCGCGCGGCGCGAAGGCCCGCAGGCAAGCCGCCGGTCGGGTTCGCGTTCTTGTAGAAGCGGGACTCCAACGCGCGCATCCGGCGCTTGTAGATGTCCTTCTGGTCGGTAGCCGTCAGATCGAAGGCGCGGACGAAGAAGCGGCAGCTCCGCTCGACGCTCCATTCGTAGACCGAGCGAGTCTGACGCAGAAACTGGGCCTGAGTGATCACGCGTCCGGTCCGCACGAGGTCCAGGGGAAGCAGCGCGCGCTCAGCTTCGTGCTGGGGAGCTCGCGCCAGGTCCACGACGAAGCCCCTGGCCACTAGAGCGACGTCGAACAGGTAGGCGACCGTGCCGTCGCGGTCATACCAGCAGCTCGGGTGGTCGGCGCCGCCGCCTCCCCGCGCCGTCGCCTGCACCTCCAGCCTCTCGATCCGCTCCCGGGCTCGGTCGAGCTGTTCGGCAAGCACGGCGGGATCCGCTACGGTCGCCTCGCCCTCATCCCGGCTCTCGATCGCTTCCCGGAGTTCGGCCGCGGACATGCCCCGCCGCGCGGCCGCGTTCATCGCCTCAGCCATCTCGCGGAGTCCACCCGGCGTCGCCTCGATGCCGGCCTCTTCCATCGCCTGTTCGAGTTCGGCGTAGGCATCCGCCGTCTCGACCGCGCGATGCGCCGCCAATAGCTCCTCTGCCTCGGCCGGCGACATGCGTCCGATCTCCGACTCCTGGATCCCTGCGACGACCTCCTGCACCGACGGCTCGGGAAACGCGGTTTCGATCTCGCGC
>JAGWAG010000139.1:0-749 GCA_021296535.1 Acidobacteriota bacterium
GGACTTGAGGATGGTGCCGCCTATCCCCACTGCCCAGCCGGTTCGGCCGTCGTCGGCGAACGTGACGGACTCGAGCCGGCGCGTGGTGCCGCTGGTGCGTGCTTCCCAGGTGTCGCCGCCATCGCTGGACTTGAGGATGGTGCCTTTTTGCCCCACTGCCCAGCCGGTTCGGCCGCCGGCGGTGAACGTGACGGATTCGAGCTTGGCCCTGGTGCCGCTGGTGCGTGCATTCCAGGTGTCGCCGCCATCGCTGGACTTGAGGATGGTGCCGCCACCCCCCACTGCCCAAACATCTTGTCCGTCGGCCGAGGCCGTGATTGACGTAAGGCCTGCCGCTATGGAAGGCAGCCGCAGGTGAGCGTTGCGTTCGATCGGATTCAGGAACCGGGCAAGAACAGAGTCGGAAGCCGGAGCGAGCGGGTCAGGCGGCCCTGGCTGCATAAGGGCCCCGAAAAGAGCGACGGTTGCCAGCGCAAGCGAGGGCACGAGCCGCAATCTCCAATAGAGGAAGCGCCCATCGCGCAGCCTGTTCAGTCGAGACGTCATGCTGACACGGTGCTCCGACCCTTCGTCCCTCTACTAACGCCACCAGGGGTGGACACGTCGCTTGGCCTTCAGGCAACCGGATGGATTACAGCCTCGGTCCGGCGAGAATGGAGAATGCGGATCAAACAGAGTATCAAGCGCCGCGCAACAAGTCGGCTTTCCCTGGGCGAGACAGGGGCGGGTGCGATGTGGGGAACGCCCGA
>JAGWAG010000139.1:951-8847 GCA_021296535.1 Acidobacteriota bacterium
CGCTCAGGCGTTCGATCCACTTTGAGTGTCAATCCTGACGGCGCCGTGAATCAAGGCTCCGGCAGGACCGTGACGGCTTCTAAGCCGCCAGTGCCAATTCGTCGTTGGCGAGTGTAAGTGTCCGGTTTACGAGTCGGACTCGGCACGCAACCCCCGAACCGCATGATCTCCCGTCGAAGCCATGCGCCCCCAGGGACCCGCGAGTCTACCGTATTGCCGCGGTAGAGGCGCTAGCCGTCCACGGGAACGGGCGCGGGCTGCCCGTACGGCGGCAGCCAGGCAGGGCCTTTCGCCCGAGGGTGGCTGACTTCTCTGATCCCGCTCTCGGAGGTCCCCCGGGTACGTTCTCGGAGGTCCCCTGTGGGGATGAGGCCGCGCAGCCGCGCCGCGGCCGCGAACTGGCCGGACTTCTTCCAGGCTTTTTCGGCCCTGGCGTACTGCGCCCGCTGCCAGTAGAGATTGCCGAGCCAACCCCAGACAACCTTCTCGTCCGAGTCGACGGCCAGACCCAGGGCAGTCCGGAGAGCTTTGTGGGCGGCCCGGTAGCGACTCTGGTGCATGAGGACTTCCCCTAAGGCGAAGTGCGCTCGCCAATGCTCTGGATCGGCGGAGATGGCCCGCCGGAACGTCGAGGCCGCCTGATCGTAGGTCTCCGTAGCCAGGTGAGCTTGCCCCAGCAGAAGGAGATGGTCGTAGCCGGGATCCAGGCCGACGAGGTTGTCCGCGACCTCGACCGCCTCCGCGGATCGTCCGGCGGAGAGGAGGGAACGGCCCAGCATCACATGGCTTGCAAACTCACCGGGCCGCTCGTCCACGACCTGCCGGAACAAGGTGGCGGCCCGGTCGTAGTCGCCGGCCTTGAAGGCGGCAAGGCCTTCCTCGTGGCTGGCGAGGGATGCCGTAGCGACAAGAGCCGCGCAGGCGGAAAGCACGACGTGGCGGAGGGTCTTCATGGCTCCCAGTCTAGCCGAGCCCCGCCGGTGGCCGGACCCCACTCAGAAGGGGCTTTAGGGGCGCCCTCAGAAATCGCTCGGCCGGTAGGCGCGCACCGTGTGGGCCTCCACATCCTCCCAGTGGAGCCACGCCGGCTTGAACCGTCCTTCCGATAGCAGGCGGGCCTGGTCGAAGAAGTGGGGCGAGTCGGGGCGATGGCTCTGGCCGTAGTGGAGGTAGCTCGCTCCGCGCGTCTTGTCGCCGAACTCGTAGACGGCCATGTAGGAGGCGCCGGTGGCGGCGTAGCGGAGCTTGCGGACCTCGCCGTTCTCGAGGGTGGTCGGCGGGGAGTGGTACAGCGTGAACGCGACGCCGAGGGGGCCGCGGACGCCGGCGAGCGGCAGGCTGGGTTGGTCGTCCGAGAAGGGAACCCCGCCGGCGGAGGGCTGGTTGGCGTGGCGCTGGATGCGGTGGATGTCGCCGTAGGGGACGCGCCAGTCGCCGTAGAGCTCGGTGAGCTTCGACGCGGCCCGCTCCAGGGCCACGAACCGGGCCGCCATGTCGTTCACGTACTCGGGCTTGAGGGTCTCGACGGGGTAGCCGCGGCCGTAGAGTTCTTCGTACCAGCCGACGGCCAGGGTCGCCTGGGTGGAGGTGAGCGAGCTCTTGAAGTGTGCTCGAGGTAGGGGCGGACCCGGTCGGCGAGGTCCGGGTCGGTGCCTTCGAGCTCCTCGAGCCTGCGCGCGTAGACCGGCAGCTCGGTCATCGGCCAGTAGAGGGTCGTGTCGTAGGCGAGGTCCTGGAAGTCCTCGAAGGTGATGTCCCGGGCGTTGCGCAGCAGGTAGCGGGCCATCTTGGCGCGGCGCTTGTCGTCGTGCTTGTCCTCGACCATGTAGGGCGGGAAGTCGAGCAGCGACGGGTTGCCGTCGTCGGTGGTCGTGAACGGCGACGAGTTGCAGTTCTGGACGTAGCCGGAGGGCGGATTGAGAACCTGCGGCAGCTCCTCGACGGGGTGGAAAGGCCCCCACTCGTTGTTCGGGTCGGCGCCGTCGACGGGCCTGGTCCAGTCGACGGACGGGTCGCGGCGGGCCATGGCTCCGTTGTAGAGGTAGAAGATGTTGCCATCGGCGTCGGCGTAGGTCGTGTTGAAGGTCTGCAGCAGTTGCATGGACACTGCGGCGTACCACTCCTCGAAGGTCCGCGCCTTGGCCTGTGCCAGCGCCTGGACCATGCGGCTGCCCTCGTACAGGCGCGGTACGCGCACGGCCAGGTAGTGCCCGTCGTCCTCGCGGGCGATGATCGGGCCGTAGTGCGAGCGCCGGAGAACCACCTGCCGCGGCACCAGCGCCTCGCCCTCGCCCTCGCGCACGTGGATCGTGGCGCTCCATTCCTCGGCATCGCGATATCCGGAGCCGTAGCGGTACTTGAGCGGGTCGGTCGGATGGTCGAAGGTGAGGCGGTAGGTATCCGATATGTCGGCCGCGTTCACCGTGTACGCCCAGCCGAGCCGCTCGTTGAAGCCCGCGGTGGGCAACGGACCGCCCGGGTACATCGCGCCGGAGAAATTGAGCCCTTCGTCGCTCACCACGTGCATCTCCGTGAACATCCCCGAGCCGTACCAGGGCTGGTGGGGATTGATGAAGAGCATCGCGTTACCGTCGCGCGTCTTCGACGGCGCGACGGCCCACTGGTTCGAGCCCAGCGACGCGGCGAGTTCCTCAGCCAGGCGAGGGAGCCTGCCGCGCGGCGCGTGGGCGGCGCCGAGCAGCCGGCCGAGGATCATGTAGCGCTCGAAGGCGAGCACGTGGAAGGGCTCCATGCGCTCGAGCAGGCGCGGCTTCTCTTCGGGGTGTTTCTCCAGGTAGAAATTGTAGCCGGCGCTGAAGCCCTCGGCGATCCGCCGGATGCTCTCGGGCAGGTCGGGGAAGTCGCGGCGCGACGTCTCGACCAGGTCGAAGAGCGCCACCTCCAGGTCACTGCGGAAGCCCGACTCGCCGACGACCTCCGCGTAGCGCCCGAGCGCCTTGATGTAGGTGTCCTCGAGCTGAAAGAAGTGGTCCTCGCACTGCGCCCAGGCCGAACCGAAGGCGACCGCGGCGTCGGTGGAGGCCTTGACGTGCGGCACGCCCCACTCGTCGCGGTGGGCCCAGTCGGGCGCGGCCGTCGAGGTTGCCGGCGGTGGCGTGCCTTGACCGGTTTCCGTGTCGGCCGCGCACCCGATTGCTGCGAGTGCGAGAGCCGCCGCGGCGAGCCGCTTCGTCCAGATGTGGCTCAAGGGCATGGATTGAGGGGAGTATCGCAGAGCGGAGCCGGCCTGGCGGCCGGCGCACCCAGTGTGGCGAGTCGCGTTCAGTCGCTCGCCCGAAGGCGCTGGATCTGTCCGGGCCAGTCGAGGAGGAGCTGGTCGGCGGTGACCAGGCAGTGTCCCTCGAGCGCTGTTGCGACGATGATCCGGTCCGCCGGGTCGCCGTGAAGATCGGTGATGAGGCCCGCGCGCAGCGCGATGTCGCCGTCCACCGGAATCTCGTTCAGGCCGTGGAACAGCAGATATCGGCGTAGCGCTTCCACGGCCAGGTCGAATTGCATGCGACCCTTCCTGACAAGCATTGCGGCTTCCCAGAACGAGATTGCGGACACCGCTGCGTTCCCGGCGACGATCGCCTCGTCGACCGTGCGACGGGCGCGGGCGCCAAAGCGCCGGTCGCCGCGGATCATCCAGAGAAGTACAACAGTGTCCAGGAGCAGCAACGGGCCTCCCGCTCAGTCCGGATCCTCGCCCAGGATGAGGGCGAGCTTCCGCTCTTCGTCCCATCCGCCCCACTCGTCTTCAATCGGAGACATGATGTCGCCGGTGATTTTCATCTTTCCCTGAAGACAGCCGAAGAGGCTCTTCGGCCGTTCCCGGTACGGCACGAGCCGCGACACCGGATTGCCGTTCTTGGTGATGACCACTTCGTCGCCGGTTTCGGCGACTTCGTCCATCAGCTTGAGGCAAGTGGCTTTGAACTCGGAGGCCTTGATCGTCCGTTCCATGGCGCGGGCGAGCGTATCACCGATCTGGTCATGGTCATGACCATGGTCACGCCGTGCCTCCCGGCGGCTCTAAGCCTGCTCGCCCGGGCGTGGGCCGAGACTGGCAAGAAAATCCGCGGCGCTCTTGTGACGAAGCCGTGAACCGACGACGAGCCAGGCGAGCAGTATCAGGATGAAGCCGCTGCCGGCCAGGTTCGGCGACGTACCTGGAAGCAGCGGCCAGGCGAGCATCGCCAGGACGCCCAGGGCGCCCAGGGCCAGGATGAGGACCGCCGCGGCGTTGGTCGAGTAGTCGGAGCGCTCGACGTGGAAGACGACATGCGCTCCCGCCGCGCTCGACCGCACCGAGACCGAGCCGTGCAGGATGCCGGTGCGGACCCCGGCGGCGACGGGCAAGGTCAGTTGGCCGCCGGTTCCCTGCCGGTTCCAGGTGCCGTTCCATGCCTCCGCGCCGTCGGAGAGTGCCTCGATCGCCTCGTCCGGAGTCAGCTCCAGTTCGATCTCGTATTGTGAAAGCACGGTGACGGCGGGCGTTCGGCGCCGCTAGGCGGCCATCTCTTCGAGCTGCTGGTGGAAGAACTCCTCCACCGCGACGAGGAACTTCTCGACCGTGTCGAGCTGCTGGATCTGCTGGCGCAGGCGCTTGCCGTTCGGCAGTCCGTGGGTGTACCAGCCGGTGAACTTGCGCAGCTTGTGCAGGGCGAAGCGGTTCGCTTCGCGGTCCGCCACCATGTGAAAGTGCCCCAGTATCAGGTCCCGCCGGTCGATCAGGGTCGGCTCCGGCGCCTCCTCGCCGAGCAGGTGGCTCGCGATCTGGTGGAAGATCCAGGGATTCTTCGTCGCGCCCCGGCCGATCATCACGCCGTCGCAGCCGGTCTGGCGGAGCAGGCGTTCCGCGTCGCCTGGAACCACGATGTCGCCGTTGCCGATCACGGGAATGGACAGCGTTTCCTTCAGCCGTGCAAGGTGGGTCCAGTCCGCCTCGCCGCGGAACATCTGCTTCGCGGTGCGCGCGTGCATGGCCACCGCGTCGACGCCGAGGTCCTCGCACAGACGGCCCAGGTCCAGGTAGTTCGTCTCGGCATGGTTGAGACCCAGACGGAACTTGACCGTCAGGGGTATTCCGATCCGGCGTCGCACTTCGCCGATGATCCGGCCCGCGAGGTCGAGATCGCCCATCAGCGCGGCGCCGGCGCAGCCCTTGAGCACCTTGTTGGCCGGACAGCCCATGTTGATGTCGCAGACATCGGGACCGAGTTCCTCGACGATCTCGGCCGCCTCCGCCATCGTCTCCACGTCGGAGCCGTAGATCTGGATCGCCAGCGGGCGCTCTTCCTCCGAGAAGACCATGAGATCCCGCGTGTGCCGGTTGCCGTCGACGATCGCGCGCGAGGAGATGAACTCCATCGACACCAGGCCGACGCCGCCGATCCGGCGCACGATCAGCCGGAAGTCACGGTCCGTGACGCCGGCCATCGGCGCCAGGAACAGCGGCGGGTCGATGGTCACCGCCCGCTCGCCCTGCCCGAGGACGATGGGCTCGAGCGGCGGCATCGCTGAGGACGACGAAGTCATGGGAAGCCGATTCTACGCTCCTGCTGGAACTTCGGAGTGGGTGCAGCCGCGAGGGTGGGTTCGGCCGGAATGCCTGGGACAGTCGACGCAGTCAGGGGCTAGGATCAGCCGCCGTGCCCCACAGCTTCTCAATTCCCGCCGCAAGGGGTCCCGACCTGTGTGCGTGCGGGCTGTTGGGCGAGTTGCCGCGGCGGTTCCTCGACGGGCGTGACCTGGACCTGCTCGAGCCGCTGCGATTCGCGCTGCCGGGCGACGTGGATACCCTGACCGCGCCGGCCGGCCCGGCGCTCGATCGGGGGCCCGTCGCGGCCGCGCTCCGCGAGCGGAACGAGCGCTACGGCCACACCGATGCCGCCCGGCTCACCGAGGCGCTCGCCGATCCGGAAACGCTCGTCGTGATCACGGGTCAGCAGTGCGGCCTCGGGGCCGGGCCCCTGTTCACGCTGACCAAGGCGGTCGCCTGCACGCTCTGGGCCGAGGAGCTCACGCGCCGCGGCCGGCGGGCGGTGCCGTTGTTCTGGATGGCGTCGGAGGACCACGATTTCGCCGAGGTGGCGCGCGCCTACTTCCCGACCGCCGGGCCCGATGCCCTCACCCTGGGCGAGGATCCCGCGCCGCTGCGACCCGTCGGCGACCGCCGGCTGGGGTCGGCCGCGGAGGCGCTTCTGGCGCGGGTCCTGGACGCGGCCCCGAGCGACGACTACCGGCGCAGGATCGAGGACTGCCGGCAACACTTCGGAGCCGACCGTTGCTTCACCGACTCTTTCGCCCGGCTCCTCGTGCGGTTCCTGGGCGACCGCTGCCCGCTCCTGGTCGACTCGCAGCTTCCCGCGCTCAAGTCGGCCTCCGTAGCGGTGCAGCGCCGCCTGATTGAGCGGCGGGAGGCCGTCGACCGGGTCCTGGAGGCGGCGGCGGCGGAGCTTGAGCGCCGGGACATCCGGCTTCCGGTGCGGTCGAAGCGCGGCGAGGCACCGCTGTTTCTCATCGGTTCCGGTGGCGAGCGGCGGCGGGTGGTCTGGGACGGCGCCGGCGGCTACCGGCTGCGCGGCGGCGGATCGGGGACGGTGGAGGAGCTGACCGGCACGCTGGACCGCGACCCGGAGGCCCTGAGCCCCGGAGTGCTGGCGCGGCCCGCGGTGCAGGATGCCGTCTTCGGCACCGCGCTTACGATTCTCGGCCCGGGTGAACTGGCCTACATGACGCAGGCGCGCGCCCTCTACGAAGCGCTTGACGTGCCGGCGCCGGCGATCACGCTGCGGCCGCAGGTTCTGTTGCTCGGCGCGCGCGAACGCCGGTGGCTCACGCGTCTGGAGGCGGAAGGAATCGACCTCGCGAATGTTCTTTCCCGGCCCGACGACCTCGAGCGACGTCTCGCGGAGCGTTGCGAACTCGACTTCATCGCCTCGGCCCGTGCCAAGATCGATTCCGCGGTGGGGGATCTGGCCGCCGGCCACGACTCGGTCGATCCATCGCTGGCCGGCGCGTGGCGCAAGACGGGAGCGAACCTGAAGCGGACGCTCGACCAGTTCGAGCGCAGGGTGGTGGCCGCTGCCGCCCGTCGCGACGACGTCCTCAAGGGCAGGATCGACAGGTTGCGCGCTCATTGCCTGCCGAACGGCCATCTGCAGGAGCGCGAGTTCACATCGCTCCACTGTCTTGCAAGCTACGGTTCGGAACTCGTGCGCCGGCTGTCGTCCATCGACCTGGATCCGCGGCGGCTGCAGCCGCTGGCGATGGACGGGCGCCCGCCGGCGGCCACTGCAACACCAGACGAAGAGACCGCGTAGAAGGGAGTCCGATGCGCGTTGGAATCTGCTGCTTCCCGAGTTTCGGGGGCTCC
Organism: Acidobacteriota bacterium; assembly: GCA_021296535.1. GTDB lineage: Bacteria > Acidobacteriota > Thermoanaerobaculia > Multivoradales > Multivoraceae > Multivorans. The sequence continues at coordinate 8,333 of JAGWAG010000139.1, forward strand.
GGGGTCGTCGCCTCGGAGCTGGCGCTTGCGTTGGCCGAGTGCGGGGACGAGGTGCATGTCGTCAGTTCGAGCCGTCCCCCGCGCCTGGCGGAGGCTCCGGGCGTTCACCATCACCCGGTCGACGGTTCGGGAATCCTGGAGTACGGGCTCTTCGATCATCCTCCCTACACGCTGGCCCTGGCGAATCGGCTCGCGCAGGTTGTCCGGGACAGCCTGCTGGACCTGATTCACGTTCACTACGCGGCGCCGCACGCTGTGGCGGCGCTGCTGGCGCGGCAGATGCTCGCGCAGAGCGCGGCCGCGTCGCGGACCTGCCCGGTGGTGACGACCGTGCATGGCACGGACGTGACCCTGGTAGGCGCTCATCCGAACTACAGCGATGTCGTGGGTTGGGCGCTCCGGGGCAGCGACCGCGTCACCGTCCCCAGCTATGCCCTGCAGAGTGAAGTGTTGGAGCGGTTCGCTCTCGACGCGGTCGAGGTGATCCCGAACTTCGTGCCCGTGGCCCAGGGCCC
>JAGWAG010000140.1 GCA_021296535.1 Acidobacteriota bacterium
CATGTCGAGCGGCCTCCAGACCGTGGACAACGACGGCCAGGAGTACGCCGTCGGCTCCGGCATGTCCTACTGGGCCGGCGCCAGTTCCGTCGAAGGCGCCCGCCGCCGCGCCCTGATCCGCGAACCGGGTGCGAACTGGGACTACGAAAACTACGACACCCTGCTCGCCGTCTACGCGATGAAGCGCGCCCTCGGCAGCGAGAAGAAGTACGTCGAGTTCCCCCGCAAGCGCCTCCTCGATCCCATCGGCATGAGGAACACCCTTCTCAGCACCGACCGCTTCGGCGACTTCATCCTCAGCAGTCAGGTCTACACCAACGCCCGCGACCTGGCCCGCTTCGGCCTCCTCTACCTCCAGAACGGCCTCTGGAACGGCGAACGCCTCCTCTCCGAGGAGTGGGTCGACTTCGTCCGCACGCCGGCCCCTTCGACCGCCGGCCGCGGTAACTTCTACGGCGGCCAGTTCTGGCTCGTCCCCGACGAACGCACCGACGTCCCGAAGGACGCCTACTCCACCGCCGGCAACCGCGGCCAGTTCGTCGTCATCGTCCCCTCCCACGACCTCGTCATCGTCCGCCGCGGTCTCGACTGGGGTCGCCAGGGCTTCGACCGCTGGGACATGACGCGGGAGGTGATCAAGGCGTTCCGGGCTGCTGCGGCCGCAGCGGACTGACTCAGAGCCGGAACCGGAGCCGGAGGGGCGGAGGCGAGCGGTAACAGCGTCGGCTACACCCGCCTGCCCGGGCGGACGCGAAGGGGGGCGGTCCCGTAGCAAGCGGGTGCCACCGACGAACTCGCGCCGCAGCACGGCTAGTGGCCGGATTGAGTCGGGTCGTGGCCGATGGAGTAGGCTCAATCCTGGACAGACTGGCTGATGACGCGTTTCCTGAGAGCAAGAGCCAACACGGCCGTGCTCGGCCTCGCTCTGGCGTTCTTCGCGCCGGCGGTTACCACTGCCGCCGAGCCCGTGGTCTTCAGCAGCGATGTCGCGCCCATCCTGATGCGCCACTGCGTCGGCTGCCACCGGCCGGGCGAGATCGCGCCGATGTCGCTCCTGACCGCGACCGTGGGCACGCTCAATCCAGCGGGCGGTCGCAAGCAGGCAGATGCCGCCCTGGTTCGCCAATCCGGAACACGGGAAGTGGGCGAACGATGCGCGCTTGAGCCAGGAGGAGATCTACACGATCGTTGCCTGGGTCGAGGGCGGCGCAAAGCGCGGGGATCGGTCGCAGATGCCGGAACCGCCGGTGTTCACCGCCGGCTGGCAGTTGGGCGAGCCGGACTATGTGATCGACCTTCCTGCTGTCACCGTACCGGCGGAAGGGCTGGATGTGTTTCGGAACCCGATCGTGCGGATCGACCTGCCGGAACGACGGTGGGTGCGTGCCGTCGAGTTTCGGCCTGGCGACCGCGAGGTGAGTCACCACCAGGGGGCCTTCATGGTCGACCTGGCCGGGCTGATGGCCACGGGCGGAGGCGACACGTCATCGCTCCGGGCGCAGTCAGCCCCGTCGACGAACAGGGGCACTTCAATGCGCTCGGGCTGTGGGCCCCAGGCATCGCACCGATCGTCTTTCCGGAAGGCACGGGGCGCTGGGTTGAGCCGGGGATGATGTTGATCCTGAACCAGCACTTCCACCCGAACGGCAAGTCGGAGCGCGTCGACAAGACCCGCATCGGCCTGTTCTTCGGTGAGGGAGAACCCGAGGCCGAGGTCCTGGCGGTTCTCGCCGGCCCGATGGACCTCGAGATTCCGGCTGGTGCCCCGAACCACCGGATCGACTTCCGGTACGAGCTCAAGACGGATTCACAGATCGTCTCGTACCTTCCGCACATGCACCTGCGCGGCAAACAGATGTCGTTCACTGCCGTCCATCCCGACGGCCGCCGCGAAGTTCTCCTCCACGTGCCCGAGTTCGACTTCAACTGGCAGACCTTCTACTACCCCGAGGAGCCGAAGCTCCTGCCCAGGGGCACGGTGATCGAGGTGGTGGCGCATTTCGACAACTCGGCGGACAACCTGGACAATCCGGACCCGAACCAGGACGTCGGCTGGGGCCTCGATGCGACCGACGAGATGATGTTCGGTGTCATAGAACTGATCGAGGTCGGACCCAGGACAGCATCGGCGGAGACCACCGCAGACGAGTGACACCTCGGAGCCGGACGGGTTCCTGACCGCTCTCGGGAGGGCGCGCTCCTACCCCACGGGTGCTAGGGTTCGCCCACCGGACAAGGGAGCTTGCGATGACGATCGATGAAGTCGTCGCCGACATGGCGACGAAGGCGGCAGCAATCGACCCGCTCGGGAAGACACTGCTCTTCCACTTCGACGAGGAGCGGATGCTGATCGACGGGACGGGTGAGGCGAATGTGGTCTCGAACGTGTCCGGCCAGGACGTCGACGCGGATTGCACCATCCGGATGTCCATCGACACGTTCCTCAAGTTGCAGAACAAGCAGATCAAGCCCTTCATGGCCGTGGCGTCGGGCAAGATCAAGGTCCGGGGCGACATGTCGATTGCCGCCAAGCTGAAGAAGCTGACCTGAGCTTGGCGAGTCCTTCGATTCGGATCCGCAACCGTGTCGGGGCGGTGGTCCGGCGGTGCGGGCTGAAACCCTTCGCGCTGGAGCCGGAACGGATTCTGGAGAAGGCGCAGCGGGCCAGCGGATTCGCCGTTGAGGATCCCATGTTCCGGGAGGGGCTCGAGCGCCTCGTTCACGGGCTCGAAACGCACGCGCGGTTGACGACTTTCGGACGGCTAGCCGCACGGGGCACCGTCCAGCGTTCGGCCGACTCGCGCTCCAAGGTCGAGCGGACCCTCACCGAGCATCCCGAGATCGCCAATGAGTCGATCCGGGCGCCGGTCTTCATCGTCGGAATGCCCAGAAGCGGGACGACGATTCTCCACGCCCTGCTCCACCTGGATCGGAACCACCGGGCGCCGCTGTCCTGGGAGTGTCTCCTGCCCGCCCCGGCGCCGCGGCCGGAAGACCACGACGACAACGACCGGATCGAGACGGTGCGAAAGGAGTTCGACCAGATCTTCCGGCTCGTGCCGGACTTCAGGCGCAAGCACTACATGACCGCCGACTCGCCGCAGGAATGCGTCGGCATCACGGCGCTCAACTTCGCGAGCTTCCAGTACCTGGCGATGGCCTACCTGCCGGAGTACCACGACTGGTTCGCGAAAGCGGACCAGGTACAGAACCTGCGCTGGCACCGGCGCTTCCTGCAGTTCCTGCAGTCGGGCGGGATTCGCACGCGTCGATGGCTGCTGAAGTCGCCCGTGCACCTGCTGCGGCTACGGGCCCTCTTCGAGGTCTACCCGGATGCCCGGGTCATCGTGACCCATCGCCACCCGGCGTCCGTCGTGCCGTCGGTGGCGAGCCTGATTTCGTCGATGAGATCGTTCTACTCCGACGACGAGGACACGCTGCGAACGGGGCGGGAGCAACTCCTCATCTGGGCCGACTACTTCGCCCGATTCCTGCGCGATCGCCGCGAGCTCGACCGCGAGGACCAGATGATCGACGTCTTCTTCGACGACTTCGTCAAGAACCAGATGGCGGTCGTCGACTCGATCTACTCACGCTTCGGCTGGAAGCTACGGCCCGAGGACCGAGCCCGGATGGAAACGCTGCTGCAACGGGAACAGCGGGGAAAGCACGGCGTCCACCAGTACTCGCTCGACCAGATCGGCGTCACCCGACCCGAGCTCGACGACAAGTACGCGCACTACCTGGACTTTCTGGAACCTGGTTGATCTGCCTGGGAGCAACGCGAACATGAGTGAAAACGACTTCGAGAGCCGGCAGGCGCTGCACGAATTCCTGGACGTGATCCGCAACGCGGAACAAACGTTTCTGGATCCTGAGAAGGAACTCGACCATCAGGGCCACGTAGATGGCTACCAGCACCTGTTTCACCTGATGCAGGTGACGGTGGACTTCTACCTCCACAACAATCCCGTGCGTCCAAAACTGATGCGGCTCACGGACGGCACCCGCAAGCTGTACGGGGACAACGTGGACGCGGTCTACTACTTCTCCCAGGTCAGGGGAGACCAGGAGTACGTCATCCGGGGGCAGCGCTTCGACAGTTGCTACCTGAGCTTCTGCCTCTACGGCGGCGATCCGAACGGCGAACTGGCGGACCGGGTGACCCTCAACGTCAACCAGCGCGACATCACGTTCGAGGACGACGGTTCCTTCGAGATCCGGCTGACGCACGACCCGAAGGGCCCGAACGAGTTCCGGATCGAACCCGACTCGGTGTCGCTGTTCACCCGCGAGTACTTCTTCGATCATCCGTCGTCACGGGAGAGCATCCTCAGCATCGAGAACGCCTCGCCGCAGCCGGCCGCGCTACCGCTCGACGACGCCGAACTGGCGCGGCGCATCCGCAGCATGGCGATGTTCTTCATGTGCACCACGTGGATCGCTCCGCTGCCCGTCCACCTCCCCTTCAACGAGTTCTGCCCGCCCTGGGAATTCGACCCCGAGCAGGGCGGCTGGGGGACGGTCGACAACATCTACTGCTTCTGCCGCTTCCGGCTGCAGGAGCACGAGTACCTCAAGGTGAAGTTCACGTCTCCGGAGGCCTGCTACTGGGGCCTCCAGACGTGGAACTACTTCATGCAGTCGACGAACTACGCCGACTTCCCGGTGTGCATCAACAAACAGACGGCCGTCCCCGAGCCGGACGGCAGCTACGTCATCTACCTGAGCCACAAGGAGGCGCCGAAGAACTGGATCAGCACGGCCGGCTACAACGAGGGGACGTTGTTCGCCCGCTGGCTGCTCGCGGAAGAACTGCCGGAAACGCCGGAGGTCGAACTGGGGGAGTGGTGACGGCGCCCTGATCGGGGAAAGGCTGAACCCCCAGTCGGACCGGCCGCGGAGCGGCCGGATGCCGGCGGGGACGCCGGCGCACCCAGTGCCGGAGGCCGACGCACTCACTGTCGGACGCCGGCGCACCCAGTGCCGGAGGCCGGCGCACTCAGTGGGCTACAGCCAGTCGCGGTCGGCGATCTTCTTCGGCAGGAACTCTTCCGTGACGAAGGAGAGGCCCTTGCTGGAGAGGGCTTCGAGCTCCCACTTGACGCCGGTGCGGAGCATGTTCTTGATTTCTTTCTGCCAGGCCTTGGCCTTGAACCACTCGTAGTTCAGGATTTCCTTGGCGCGGGAGCGGTCCTGGTCGTTGAGGCGGATGCTGACGTCTTCGGAGAGGTCGTAGGCGGCGGGATCGAAGCTGGAGCCTTGGGGACCGCCATTCGCTTCGACTCGAAGGCGAGGCCGATCGAGCCCTGCTTGACGACGGAATGGATGTAGTAGCCCCAGGGGTCGTTGTCGACGAAGACGTAGAGCGGCAGCTTCAGCTCGTGGACCATGCGGAAGAGGAGCCGGCGGACGCCGCGTGGGGGCTGGCCCTGGCCGGTGACGAGGATGCAGTTGTGGCGCTTCCAGAACTTGTCCTCGTTGAGCCGCGCCCACACGGCCTCCTTCTCGACGAGCAGGATGAACTTCGCCCCGTGACCGACGAAGCGGATGGTGTCCGGTTCGACGATGCCGGGAACCGACCAGCCGCCTGAGCCCATGCGGGACAGGTCGATCACGTCGCCAGCATCGACCAGGGTGAGCGGACCGACGACCGAGCCGCGTTTGGCCGCGAACAGGTGCAACTCCTCGCGCAGGCTGCCGAGGGTGACTTCCAGGTCCTCGATGATCGGGTCGGACTCCTCCTGGCCCTCGAAGGTGTTCTCCTTGCCGTCGGCCAGTGTGTGCTTGGTCATGTAGTAGAGGTCGCGGATGCTGGTCGTCTTCTGCTCGTCCAAGAGTTGGGTGCAGCCGCGGGCGACCAGGAGCGTCTGCATGTACTTGCGGGCCTGGTTCAGGTTGAACAGCGAGCGGCGCTGGGTCGCGTCGCCCATCTCGATGATCTTCTTGCGCTTGGAGAAGGTGACGTTCGAGAGCGTCCGCGAGGGGATGTCCACGTAGGGGTCGACCTCGCGGCGAGCCATCGCGATCGTCTTCTTCGCCAGGTGCTCGATCTTCGCCTTCGCGTCGAGGCGGGCCGGGATCCTGAGCCGCTCCTCTTCCGGCGTCGCGGCTTCTTCCCTACTCGCCACGTTCGCGCTCCCCAGCCATCAAACCAGTTCCAACTGCGCCGCGGGATCGCGCTCGGCTTCGGTCGGGATCGGCGGCGGCAGGTGCTCAGGCGAATCGACTCCCTCGGCGGCGGGGCCGCCCTCTTCCCCAGGCGCGTCCTCGCCCTCCGCAACCGCCTCGGCCGCAGCAGGCGGCGCCGCAGGCGGTTCCGCGTCCGGATCGACGACCAGCACGTTCTCGCAAGCCTCCAGGTCGTCGCCGGCCGTCGCCCCCTTCGCCTCTTCGAGCATGCCCGCCAGCTCCGTCTTGCGGCGACTGATCGCCAGCAACCGGTCGCGGAACAGCTTCTGTTCCTTGCCGGTGATCGCCTCGACCGAGTTGACGACCTCCTCGATGTAGAGGTTGAACACCTCGCGGCGCCTCGCTTCGCTCTTGGCTCGCGCCTTGCGCTTGACGTACTGCCCGAGCCGGCGGCCGCAGGTCTGCACCGCGAGCTTGATCTCCTTGCGGATCTCGTCGTAGTCGGCGACCGCGACCTTGCTCTCCGAACTGAACGGCACCCAGACCGAGGCGAGATGAACGAGCACGATCAGCGGCCCCGAAGGCAGCGCGCCCCGCGACTGGGTCAGGCCGTAGTTGCGCCAGGAGACGTCCATCACCGCCTTCGTGATGCAGCAGGAGCCGGCGTAGTACTGGAGCGGCACCCGGTTGGCGAAGCGCAGCACCTTGGCCAGCTCGTCGCCGGCGAGGTCGCCGCCCCAGGCCAGACCGACCTCGACCTGGAACGGGTTGCCGCGGTAGACCGCCGGCCGGCGCGTCTCCACGCCGTAGAACTCGGCCCGGACGCCCCGGGTCAGGCCCGCCAGGAGCTCCTGAACGCCAATCGGCGACAGGCAGTCCGTCGACGGCGGCCGGATGCGGGTCTTCTTGTCGTTGATCGCCTTGTACAGCGCGTCAACGGTCTGCCGGGCGACCGTGTTCGGGCGCGCCTTCGGGTTGATGCCGGCCCGCTTCGCCAGCCCCCCCGCGAGCTGCGGCGAGATACGGCTGAAGTCCCGCGACAGGAACTGAGTGACCGTCTTGTGCCGGGTCGACTGGAGCATCTTCATCAGCACGCCGAGCTCGACGCCGTGCGGGTGCGGCTTGATCTCCTGCGGCGCCGTCGGGTTTTGCTCCACGGTACGCGCCCAGGACTCGGTCTCGCCGTTCGGGCTCCGATAGTGCAGCGTCGCGTGCGGGTTCGCGACCGCGACCTGGTGCAGGAACTCCTCTACCGACTGGCGGCCCTTCAGATACTTCGCCTCCAGTTCCAGCTCGACCAGCGTCCCGTGGTCCAGATGCCAGTCGGGAAGGTCCCGCCGCCCGATCGCCTTCGGCTTGTTCGTGTTCGTGTCGATCATGACCTGCATCGCGTAGGCCTTTGACCGCCGGCCCGTGCGCGACTCCACGGACACCGGCTTGCCGGTCGTCAACTGGCCGTACATCGCCGCCGCGGAGATGCCGATGCCCTGCTGGCCCCGGCTTTGCTTCAGGCTGTGGAACTTCGAGCCGTAAAGCAGTTGGCCGAAGATCTTCGGCGCCTGTTCGGGGACGATGCCGGGACCGTTGTCGGTGATCCGGACCAGATAGCGGTTCGTGCCCTTGGCAGCCTCGAGCTCGACCCAGATCTCGGGCAGGATGCCAGCTTCTTCGCAGGCGTCGAGCGAGTTGTCCACCGCCTCCTTGACCGTCGTCAGGAGGGCCTTACGCAGAGAGTCGAAGCCGAGCAGGTGCCGGTTCTTGGCGAAGAACTCCGAGACCGAGATCTCCCGCTGGCGTCGGGAGAGCGTTTCGGCGGTGACTCGGGTCATGGGTTGTTTCAGCGGATCGGGGACGGGTCTAGGGCCCCAGCGTGTGACGCACCCCCACGTGCACCATGCGCGGCGCGCCGACGGTGATCAGACCGGTGCCGGAGATGCCGACCTGGACTTCCTCGTCGAGCAGATTCTCGAACCCGGCGAAGACCTGCCAGCGGCTGCCGAGAGCGCGGGCCAGGCTCAGGTCGACGACCGCGAAGCTCGAAAGCGGTCTCGTGTTCAGGTCGTCCTCGTACTGCTCGCCGACGAAGCGCACGCCCAGCCGCGCCTGCAGAAGCGCGGCGTTCGTGTACTCGAGGCCGAGGCTTGCCGACTGCTCGGGCGTCTGCGCCAGCCTCTTTCCTTCGAGTTCCGGGAACTCGGCCGCGCTGTCGACCTCGGCGTTGCTGTACAGGTAGGACACGTCGAGCCGCCAGTCGTCGCCGAGACTCTGACGGAGTTCCGCTTCCAGACCCTGGATGCGGGTGCGGTCCAGATTGAGCCGCTGCCGGCAGGACCCGCCGCCCGGCACGAAGCCGCAGGGCTGGAAGAAGCGGCTGCTGGGAATCGAGGCCAGGGTCACGTTGGCGATCGGGTTCTCGACCCGGTTCATGAAGGCGTTGAGCGACAGCCTGGAGCCGCCCTGGTAGCGGACGGCGCCGAACTCGATGCCGCTGAGGCGCTCGGGCTCGAGGGTCTCGTTCGCTTCCGTGATGTCGTTGCGGACCCGGAACGGCCGGTAGAGCTCATTGACCGTCGGCGCCCGGAAGGAGCCGTACACCGAGCCGCGCAGGCCCCAGCCGAAGTCCAGGGCGTAGAGGAAGCCGATCCGTGGCGAAGCGGCCGTCTCCTCCCGGTCCTCGAAGGCATCGTCGCGGCGAACTGAGCCGTCCGCCTTGTTGAACTCGAACCGGTTGCCCGAACCCGTCTCCCAGCGGTCGATGCGGGCCCCGAGTTCCAGCGTCAGCCGGTCGCCGAACTCCGCCCGCCGCTGCACATAGGCGCCCGTGATCTGTTGGTCGCCGCCGGCCATCCGGCGGCGGTTGAACTGCGTCGTGTAGAAGAAGTCCTCGTTCGTCGCCCCGTCGACGCTCCGCCACTCCGCGCCGGCGACCCACAGGCCGGTTCCGACTTCCCCCTGCCACTGGGCGCCAAGGCCGGTCGCTTCCGAGTCGACCAGGAACTGGTCGAGCGCCGGTCGCTCCGAGGAACGGTCGACCTCCTGGGCGCTGAACCGGCTCGCGAACTCCTGCTCGTGGGTGAACCCGCGCACCGTCCACGTATCGCCCCGGCCGCTTACGATGTCCGCGCTCAGGCGGAACGACGTCAACTCCGTGTCGTTGCCGGTCAGCGGCGTGCCGTTGCCCCGGTCCTCCGAGAGGGTGTCGCCGCCGATGCTCACGGAGACCGACTCGCTGGGCGAGAACGCCAGGCGTCCGCCGACGCTGGTCTGCTCGGAGAACGCGTCAACGTCGATCGGACCGCGCTGGTCGTCGCGCACGACCGGGTAGCCGTCGCTGTCGAAACTCCTGGCCGACAGGGTCAACGACGCACTCTCGAACCCCTGGCCGAACCAGGCTTCACCGGCGAGCACGCCGTGGTCGCCGCCGAGCGCCGAAAGCCGCAGCCCGGGACCCGACTCCGGCGGAGTCGCCGTGACGAGGTGAATCACGCCTCCCAGGGCCGAGTTGCCCCACAGGCTCGAGCCGCCGCCGCGAACGACCTCGATCCGGTCCAGGCTCTCGCGGCCCACGCGACCCCAGTAGATCCAGCCACCGAACGGGTCGTTCAGGGGCAGCCCGTCGAGCAGCACCAGGGTCCTGCTGACGCCGCTGGGGCCGATGCCGCGCAGCGAAACGCCCTGGCTGGTCGGATGAGCGACCATCGAGCTGTTGCGGCGAAAGAGACTGAAGCCGGGCACCCGGCGCAACGTGTCGTCCAGGGTCACGGCCGGGCTCGCGCGGAGTTCGTCGCCGGTCACTACGGAGACGTTGGAGGTCACCTGCCCGAGTTCCTGCTCCGCCCGGGCCGCGGTGACGACGATCGTCTCGGCAAGGGCGGGGTCCTCGACCGGGTCCGCGTCATCGTCGCTCGAAGCGTCCGCCGCGGCCGGCGCCGCGGAG
>JAGWAG010000141.1:0-2242 GCA_021296535.1 Acidobacteriota bacterium
GAGGCGGTCGCATTCGGCGTTGCGGCGCTGCTGGCGGGTTACGGCCTGTTCCGCCTCCTGCCCCGCACGACCGGGTAGGCGTTTCCGAAGGTGCCGGCCTGCGGCCGGCGCGGTCTTCTGGCCGCCTGCGGCGGCAGCGGACCAGAAGGTCCGCGCACCCAGAGAACGAGTGTCGGTTCTGCGGGATGCCCTGCTGCAGTTGGGATGCGCCCGCAGCGGCGTAAGGTCATCCGCATGTAGAGAAGTTCGCCACACCGGGCTGTATCTCTGGGTGCGCGGACCTTCTGGTCCGCATCAAGCGCGATGCCGCGAAGCGGCGAGCACGAGTGGTGCACCCGGTGGCGGTGGTGGTGCCGCAGTATGGTCGCCGCTCCGCGGCGGGTCCTCTTCAGAAGGCTAGAAGGCCGGCGCACCCAGTGATGGCGACGTACGGCCTTCGAAAACCGCCCTTTCTATACTGATCGCGTGCCCCTTCCGGCCGATCTGCTGCAGCGAGACGCGGAAGAGGCGGTGCGCCTGATCGCTCTCGATCTCGTCTCCCAGGCCCGCGGGACCCGGAGGACGTGGAAGGCCTCCACGACTTCAGGGTCTCGATCCGGCGGCTTCGGAGCACCTTGAGCGCCTGGAAGGGGCTGCTCCGGGGCGTCGTGGAGAAGCGGGACCGACGGACGCTCGCCGGGTTCCAGAAACGGACGGGCTCCAGCCGCGATGCCGAGGTCGCGCTCGTGTGGCTGGAGGGACAGGTCGATGAGTTGGAGCCGGCGCACCGGCCGGGCTGCGAGTGGGTCGAGGCGCGACTTCGTTCAGCAGCGGACGTGCCGTCAGACGACGCGAACCGAGCGGTGTGCACCGAGTTCGCGGAGTGGGCCGACGCCTTCGTGTCACGCATGGCCCACGGGGCGCCGGAACGAAGCGCTGGATCGCCGTACGCGGGAGCGCTGGCCGAGCGCCTGGACCGGATCGCTCACAGGCTGGCGGCTCGCGTCGACGGCGTTGGCGACGACCGGAAGCAGGGTCCGCACAAGGTTCGCATCGCCTGCAAGCGCCTCCGCTACCTGGTCGAACCGGTACGCGCGGAAAGCGAAGTCGCGGTCTCCCTGGTTGATCGCTGCAAGCGGCTCCAGGACGTGCTCGGCACTCTGAACGACGCGAACGTCCTCGACGATCTGCTGAAGGGCTACATCGACGGCGAGTCGTCCGTGAGCGCGTCCGGAGTGCTGGAGCTGCGCCGTCTCAACGCGGCTCGGGCGGAGATCAGCTTCCAGTCGTTCCGACTTGACTGGCTGGAAGGCGGTGGCACGCGGACGCTTCTGGACGAAGCTGGCGTTCTCGCGCGTCAGCTCCGCGGCTAGTCGCCCTCGCCCGGTACGTACCAGATCGGCGACGACCAGGCCCGCTCCTGGATCGTGGCGGGCAAGCCGGGCTTCGGCGGTACTCCCGCCCGGATCGCGTCCCAGGTCGACCAGCGGCAGGTCGGGTTCTGCAGGACGCGAACGTAGTAGAAGGCGCGCTGGTTCGGATGGAAGTCCGGGTCCTGCCAGAGAGCCTCGAGTTCAGCGGCTCCCTGTCCCCCCGTGGTCGAGCAGGTCGCCAGATCCACGGCCGCTCCGTTGTCGGTGCAGCGGTGCCATGCTCCATCGACCGTCGATCCGGAGGAGCAGGCGACGTCGTAGACCTCTTCGTGGTTCGCGCCGTCCTCGGTCCATCCCTTGATGACCTGCAGGCGGTCCAGCGGCGCGTCGCTCGGATCCCTGACCGCCCAGACCAGGAAGCGGGGCGAACGCTCGTCTCCATCCGCCATCAGGTCGCCGCCCATCGCGACGCCTTCCGCGTAGGCCCTCGCGATCCCGTCGTCGCCGGCCAGGGTCGTCTCGTCGAGGTCGTACCCGGCAAAGAAGCGGACGCGGATGCGCGGGCCGGTCGTGGCGAAGGTTTCCTTTCGCTGGAAGGCGCGGAAGATGTCCTCCCGGGTGTTGGACTCGGCCCACACCGCGGCAAGGCCCGACGCTCCCCAGTACTGCCTGGTCGGGTCGTCGTACTCGCCGGTGTCCTCGCGCGGGACGGACCCGCGCTGCTCGGGCGTGATGTCGAGCAGCCCGGTCTTGCTCCAGTAGTCGTCCTCCCGAAAGGACCCGGCGGCATTGTGTGTGTCCGAGGAGCCGATCAGGCCGAAGCGAAACGGGTTGAAGCCCTGTGCTTCTTCCATGGCGAGGCCGTTGAGGTAGGCCTCGCGCACGTAGCT
>JAGWAG010000141.1:2371-9893 GCA_021296535.1 Acidobacteriota bacterium
TGTTCGGCGTAGGCACTGTCGAACGGGTTGCCGGCCCGATCGGTGAGCTGGAACATCCACCCGTCCGAACCGTTCGAGTTGTGGGGAATCGCCAGGGAGTCGATGCCCTGGGTGCGCTGCTCGTCCATCCAGTCCCACAGCAGCTCCGGGTTGTTCTTCGCGTCCAGCCGACTGAACGGAATGCCGGGCACGTTCGCGTCGCGGAAGATGACGTTGCGATGCAGGTTCTCGCCCCCCCGGCCTCCGGCGGTGAACTCGTAGCCGATGAAGGTCGTGAAGTTTCCGGGGTCGTTGTGCCTCTCGGCGGCCTCCACGATCTTCTGCCAGGCACTCCTGACGACATCGAGATCGAGCAGGTCGTCGGGGTCGACGTAGCCCCGTTCGCGCGGCAGCACTTCCTGGAACACGGCGCTGCGATCCGCCGGCGTCGCGGCATCCCGCAGGGCGACCGAGAGGGCGTGCTGGCCGACCGAGGAGTCCGGGTTGTCCATCTCCTCGAACATGCCCAGGTAGGTGGCATGGTCGGCGACCGCCAGAAAGTCGAGCGGCGCCTTGAGTCGCATCTCGATTCCGGCCGCGTGCGTCAGCGGTTCTCCCCTGGCGAACCGGTAGGCGTCGTCAGGATCGGCGCGCGTGCCGAAGATGTAGGCGTCGAAGGAGTACTTCGTGTGGACGTGGACGTCGCCGAAGTAGGCGTTGCGCGTCGACCGGCTCTCGACGGCGTCGGATGCCGCGGCCGCGGCGCCGGCTGAGTCCGTTCCGTCGGGATCGCCGCCGCAGGCGACGGCCAGAACGAGGAGAACGGTCAGCGGTGCGATCGGCTTTCGGGAACGCTTCATGGTGATCTCCCCATCAGTGGATCAGGCAGCCCGATCACATGCACCGCGACCAACCCCAGAATCCCCAGCACCAGCAGGTAGTAGATCGTCGGCAGGATCGTCTTGCGCAGCGTCGCCCCCTCGCGGTCCAGCAGCCCGACGGTGGCCGACGCGGCGACGACGTTGTGGATCGCGACCATGTTGCCGGCGGCGGCGCCGACCGCCTGCAGGGCGACGATCATCGCGGTGGACATCATCAGCCGCTCCGCGACGCCATACTGGAAGGCGGTGAACATCAGGTTGCTGACCGTGTTCGAGCCGGCGATGAACGCGCCGAGGGCTCCGGTCATTCCGGCGAAGAACGGCCACACGTCGCCCACGTTCGCGGCCACGAAGTCCGCCATGACCAGGGGCATCGAGAGCAGGCCGGCCTCGTTTACGTCCGAGTTGATGTACACGCGCACCATCGGCACGGTGAAGATGAGAACGAAGCCGGCGCCCAGCAGCACCTTGCCGGAAGAGGCTGCCGCGGCCCGTACGTCGGCGAAGTCCATCCGATGGATGAAAGCCGTGATGCACACCACAACCAGCAGGATGAAACCGGGCAGGTAGAGCGGCGTGGTCGTGCCCGAGACGCCGCTGCCGAGGATGTCGTCCCAGTTGATCGCCAGTGAGCGGAGCCAGCCGCCGAGGGGCAGTGCGGGCAAGCGGGTGAGTACCAGCAGGCCGCCGAGCAGGGCGTAGGGCGCCCAGGCGTTGACCAGGCCGATGCCGCGGTCGTTCGCCTCCGTCGCCTCGTCCTCGAAGCCGCTCACCCAGTCGGGTTTCCACTGATCGCGGGCCGGGAAGTCCCAGGTGTCCGACGGCACCAGCCAGCCGCGCCGCGCGATCGTCACCATGATCAGGAGCCCCACAGGCGCGCCCAGCAGCGACGGGAACTCCGGTCCGAGGAAGAACCCGAACAGCACGTAGGGCACGGTGAACGCCAGGCCTCCGGCGAGGGTGAAGGGGAGGATCGAGAGACCCTCCGTCCAGGAGCGCCTGGCGCCGAAGAAGCGGGTCAGCATGACGACCATCAGGGTCGGCATGAGCACGCCGGCCATCGCGTGCAGGACCACGCCGCGTTGCGTGACAAGGGCCAGGTAGTCGAGCATGCCGATGCCGGCCTCCGCCAGATCGGCCGAGAAGGCCTCGCCGCCGAGACCGCCCTGGACGCCGACCAGCACCGGGGTGCCCGCGGCGCCGAACGTGACCGACGTCGACTGGACCATCATGCCCAGCATCACCGCGGCCGCGGCGGGGAAACCGAGCGCGACGAGCAACGGCGCCGCGACGGCGGCCGGCGTGCCGAACCCGGCCGCGCCCTCGATGAAGGAGCCGAACAGCCAGCAGACGATGACCACCTGCACCCGGCGATCGTCGCTCAGCCCGTGGAACGAACGGCGAATCGCGTCGACGCCGCCCGAGCGCTCCAGCGTATGCAGCAGCAGGATCGCGCCGAAGATGATGAACAGCAGGTCGAAGGTCAGGAACAGGCCCTGGATCGACGCTCCGGCGATGCGGGTGATCGGCATCTCCCAAATCAGGAGGGCGACCAGCACCGCGGCCGCGTAGGCGGCCGGCATGGCGCGGCGCGCCGGCACCCGGAAACCGATCAGCAGGATCGCGCCCAGGGCGATCGGGAACAGGGCGAGCAGGGCTGTGGTCAAAGGCCGAACCTCATCCGCATCGACTCTCCTTCGTGGATTGGGAAGGGTTCATGTTAGCTGGCAGCGGAGGCCCGGTTGCTACAGTGGCGCGACCGTGCCGGCGAAGCGTGATTCCTCTCGGAGCCGAGGTTTCGGCGGTGTGGCCGTCTTGGCGGTCGCTGCCCTCGCCGCGCTGCCCCTCGCCGCCCAGGACCTCACCTGGCAGGAACTCCCGGACATGCCGGCTGGCAAGTGGGAAGCCGCGACCACCGTGGTCGACGGCAAGTTCTACCTGTTCGCCGGCTACGAGGGCCCGGTCCGATCGAGCAAGCGGGTCGACGTCTTCGATCCGGCGGACGGAAGCTGGACGCGGATCCAGGACATGCCGAGTGCGGTCTCCCACCTGAATGCGGTCCTCGACGGCCGCACGGTCTGGTTCGCCGGCGGCTTCAAGGACGGCTACAAGGGCCACACGATCGCCGAGGTCTGGAGCTACGACCTGGACCTGGACCGCTACACCGCGGCGCCGCTGCTGCCCGAGCCGCGGGCCGGCGGCGGTTTGGCTCTCGTCGGCCGCAAGCTGCACTACTTCGGCGGGCTCAAGGCCGACCGTGACACGGACTCAGGAGACCACTGGGTTCTCGACCTCGACGAATGGGCTGCGGGCTCGGCGAGCTGGCAGGACGCCGCACCCTTGCCCGACCCGCGCAACCAGTTCTCGGCCGTCGCGATCGGCAACCGCATCTACGCCATTGGCGGCCAGTACAACCACGACAGCCAGCAGCTCGACCAGGCGCGCGTCGACATCTACGACGCGGAAACCGACTCCTGGAGCCGCGGCCCCGATTTGTCGAAGGGACACTCCCACGGCGAGGCCGGTACCTTCGTCCACGAAGGCAGGATCGTCATGGTCGGCGGCCACACGACCCCGGCGGGCGGCACGAAGTCGATCGACCCGGACATCCTCGTGCTGGAACCCGGCGGCGAGTGGGAACTCCTCGGCAGGTTGCCGATGCCCCTGTCATCGCCCGCCGCCGCGATCATCGGCGGCAGGCTCTACGCCGCCGGCGGCTCGGCGACGGGCCGCGGCGCGCAGGCGAAGATGTGGGTGGCGGAGCTTCCCTGAGTTAACCGCCGCGTTACCGCCAGAGGTCCTCGTCAGTCTCTCGGAAAGACCGAACTGCGCGCTCGAACTCCCTGAACTCGTCCTCGGTCCAGGAACCGGCCAGTCGGCGAAGTCCGTTTCCCCGCTCTGTCTTCTCCGAGAGGCCGAGAGCCTCACGTAGGAGAGCAAGCACGGTCCTGTTGAGCGACAGGCCCCTCTGAAGCGCCTCCGCCTCAAGGGCGGCCGCGAGGTCCAGCGACACGTTTCGAATCGTCATCGTCTTCATCAGGCTCCTTTCCGCGGTCGCGGTCACGACGACGCAGTCTGTGCGGTCGCTTCGCTGACTGCAAGCTGGCTTGAGAGTCGTCGCTGCGCTACTCCGCTTCCAGCGCCCGCCGGGGGTCGGCGCGAGCTGCCCGGCGGGCCGGTAGGTACGAGGCCATCACGGCCACCGCAAGCAGCACCAGCGCCGCGGCGGCGAACGCCAGCGGATCGCGGGGAGTCCGGTCGTCGAAGAGCAGCGGCTCGATGAACTTGCCGGCCCACAGCGCGGCGAGTGCACCGGCCACGACACCAGCCGCCGCCAGCGAGAAACCGCGCGTCAGCACCATGCGCAAGAGGTCGGACGCCTTGGCACCGAGCGCACGACGGATGCTGAACTCCAACTCGCGTTGACGGACCCCGAACGCGATGACGGCGTAGAGCCCGATGGCGGCGAGCATTACTGCCAGCGCGGCGGAGGCGCCGAACAGGCGCATTCCGATTCTCCATGTGTGGATCCGTGACGCGAACTCCGCCGTGAGGCTTCGAACGCTGTCGCGCGGCAGATCCGGGAACCGCTCGGCGAGGAGTCGGAGCGCCGGCTGAACCAGTGGCGTTGGGTCGCCCCGGGTCCGGACGAGCAGCGTTCTGAGGGTGCTCGCGAACTCTGCAGCGTCGGTATCCGACAGCACCTGCGAGAGCGGCCGGTAGTAGACGGGATCCCGATCGCTTTCGAGCAGACCGAACTCGAGCGTGGATTCCACGACCCCGACGACCGTAGTGCAGACGCTTTCCTCGCTGTCCAGGTAGAGGCATCGACCGAGGGCGTTCTCGGCGGGCCAGACCCTGCCGGCGAAGGTCGTGTTGACCACCGCAACCCGTTCGGTTCCCTCCCGGTCCCACGCGGTGAAGCCGCGGCCCTCCCGAATCTGCAGGCCCGCCACGCTGAAGAAGTTCGGCGAGACCCCGTTCTCGAAGGGACTGAAGGCGAGCGGCAAGCTGTCGCGCCCCTCGACACGCAGCCCGCCCCCGCCGCCATGAACAGGGGCGAATTTGTCCCCTGGGCAACATCGAGGACGCCCGGCAGCGTGCGGAGCTGCGCCTCCATCATGTCGACCGCGGGCTCGTTGAGCGGATCCTCAGAGTCCGCCTCGTGCAGCATCACCGTGAGGAGATTCTCTCTTTCATAGCCGATGTCCACTTCGCGTGCGGCTTGGAATGAGCGGTAGAAGATGGCCGCCCCGACAAGCAGGACCAGGCAGAGGGCAGTCTGAACGATGATCAAGCCGCTGCGAACCGGCGTACCGAGCGCGGAAGCGCCCCGGCCGCCATTGAGCCGCTCGATCGCTCGACCCCGCGCCCCGTAGAGCGCCGGGACCAGCGCCGCGCCCAGTCCGATCACGAGCGCGGTGATCGCCGCGCCCTCGAGCGGGTCGTCAGCCCACTGGTACTCGGGAAGGAGCGTCACGCGCAGGATCGGGGTCGCGACCGCGGCGATCCCCAGCGCCGCAACGCTCGCGACCGCGGCGAGCGCGGTGGTCTCGGCAGTGAGCAGGCGTACGACTCCCCATCGGCCCGCGCCGAGCGCGAGCCGGACGGCGAGCTCGCGGCGACGAGCCGCGACTCGCAGCATGAGGAGATTCGACATGTTCACGATCGCCAGGAGGAGCACGACCAGCGTGACGCCTCCCACGGCGAGGGGCAGTTGCATCGATTCCTCCAAGGGGGAGGGGCCGCGGCTCTGCATCAAGGGGCCCAGTACCGCGGTCACATCCGGGTCGTACCAGTCCGAAGGCCACGTTTCGGCGCGCTGCGCCCGAACTACTGCGGTCGCCGCGTCTGCGGCGGCTTCCGGCGTGACGCCCGCTGCCGTTCGGACGAGCGGCGTAACCGGATAGCCGCTCCCCGGGTCGTCCCAACCGTCGCCTCGGTCGGCCCTGGCCGCGAGATGAAAAGGAAGCCAGACGTCCGGAGCGTTTGGATCGGGCCCTGAGAAGCCGCGCGGCAGGACGCCGACGATCACGTAGGTGACCTCGTCGAGTTCGAGCGTGGTTCCAAGAGCGTCAGGAGAGCGACCGAACCGCCGGTGCCAGTAACGGTCGCTGATCACCGCGACCGGCGCCGCCCCGGGAACGTCGTCGCCGGGACCAAGCAGCGTTCCATGAGCGGGCTGAACACCGAGAAACCGGAAGAACTCACCGGTCGCCGAAGCAGCCTGGAGGCGCTCGGCGGTTTGGCCGGCGCCGTTGTGCAGGGGCCAGGGAGATCTGCCGTAGCCGGCGACGGCCTCGAATTGGTCGGTAGCCGCGCGCAGCTCGGTGAACTCGTCCCAGTTCAACGTGTCGTCCGCAAAGACTGGCCCAGTGAACTGGCCCAGGTCATCCGGATACCGTTCGCGAATCCAGACTCGGTGGATCTCTTCGGGACGTTCGATGTGCGGCGGCTGGAGAAAGAGCCGCGACAACATCTCGTACATCGCCGCGTTGAGCCCGATTCCCAGCGCCAGGGTGAGGACCACGGCGCAGGTGTAGCCGGCGTTGCGCCGCATCATCCGGAACGCGGCACGGAAGTCCCGGAGGACCCGCTCCGCGGGTGCCCAGCCCCAGGTCTCGCGGGTCCGCTCGCGAATCAGCGTGACGTTGCCGAAGTCGCGTCGCGCCTCGGCATGGGCCTGTTCGGGAGGCACGCCGGTCTCGATCTGTTCCTCCGTTTCCTCGGCGAGATGGAAGCGGATCTCCTCTTCAAGCTCGGTGTCCCGCTGCTGGCGGTTCCAGATCGAACGCATTCAGCATCCCGTGTGGCGGTGTTACTCGGCTTCCAGCGCTCGACGAGGGTCGGCGCGCGCGGCCCGGCGGGCGGGCAGCAACGAGGCCATCACCGCGATGGTCAGGAGCACCAGCGCCGCGACGGCGAATGCCAGCGGATCGCGGGGAGTACGGCCGTCGAAGAGCAGCGGCTCGACGAATCGGCCCGCCCACCACGCGGCGAGTGTGCCGGCCACGACTCCGGCCGCCGCCAGCCCGAAGCCTCGCGCGAGCACCATGCGCAGGAGGCGCGACGCCTCGACGGATGCCGAACTCGAGTTCGCGCTGACGCACCCCGAAGGCGATGACCGCATAGAGCCCGATGGCTGCGAGGAGCACCGCCAAGAGTGCCGCGGCACCGAACAATCCGGTACCGATGGTCCAGGTACGAATCCGCGGCGCAAACACGGTCTGGAGGCTTCGGACGCTGTCGCGCGGCAGGTCGGGGAACAGGTCCGCCAGGGCGAGGAGCGTTGGCTGCACTACGCGTCCGGGGTTCCCGCGAGTCCGCACGATCAACGTACGCATGTTGTTGACGAAGCTGGCCTGTATCGGGTTCGACGAAGCCTGGGAGATGGGCAGGTAGTAGATCGCGGCGCGGTCGGTGTCCAACAGGCCCCTGTCGAGGGCGGATTCGACGACCCCGACGACCGTCGTGCAGTCTGTGGACCCTCCGCCGAAGAAGAGGCACTGGCCCACGGCGCTCTTGCCGGGCCAAGCGCCTTGAGCGAAGGTTGTGTCTACGACCACGACCTTCTGAGTCTCCGTGCGATCCCACTCGGTAAAGCCGCGACCTTCCACGATCTCGAGGCCTGCGACGCGGAAGAAGTTGGAGGTCGTGAGACT
>JAGWAG010000141.1:9989-10489 GCA_021296535.1 Acidobacteriota bacterium
TGACCGGAGGCGAGTCTCCAGCGCGTCGATCGTGGCCTCATCGGGCGATCCGGCAGCGCTGGGGATCGGGCTCAACGCGGCGATGTACGAGCTGGTGTCGCCCAGGTCCACCGTGATCAGATGCTGCTTCGCGTAGCCGACATCCACCTGACGCGCAGCTTCGAACGAGCGGTAGAAGATAGCCGCTCCGCTGAGCAGGATCAGCGACAGGGCGGCTTGCAAGACGATCAGACCGGTACGGACCGGCATGCCGAGTGCCGGCGCACCTCGCGAACTGTCGAGTTTCTCGATGCCGCGGCTGCGCGCGGCATACACGGCCGGCGCTAGGGCCGCCCCGAGGCCGATGACGACTACGGCGGTCGCGGTGAAGCCGATCGCCGTGCCGTCCACTGGCTCTTGTGCCCATTGAAAGTTCGGCAGAAGCGTGGCCCGCAGAGAACGGCCGGCGAGCGCGGCCACAACCATCGCAGCTACGCCGGAAAGTGCGGAGAGCACGACGC
>JAGWAG010000141.1:10641-10985 GCA_021296535.1 Acidobacteriota bacterium
GGCGCATCTGACCCGGCAACGCGCCGGGTCCGCGGTTCCGCAGTAGCGGACCCAGCATCACGGTCGGCTCGGGGTCCCGCACCTCCGGCATCCGCGAAGTGGCTCGCGCCGCGCGCACAGCGGTGGTTGCCGCGGAGGCCGCCGGTTCAGTCCTCACTCCGGGCGCCAGGCGAGCCAACGCGGTCAGGGAGAATCCGGTCAGAGACTGCCTCCAGGAGTCGCCGCGGATGGCCGTGGCCGCGATCTGGAGAGGCAACCAGATCTCGGCCGCGTTGGGGTCGGGACCGGAAAAGCCGGGCGGCAGGATGCCGATGATGACGTATGTCACGTCGTCGAAGGTGAGT
>JAGWAG010000141.1:10992-11493 GCA_021296535.1 Acidobacteriota bacterium
GGCATCGGGTGAACGCTCGAAGCCTTGCCGCCAGTAGGTATCGCTGATCACCGCTACCGGTGTTGCCGCCAGATCGTCGTCTTCGGGTTGCAGCAGCCTGCCCAGCGCGGGTTGAATCCCCAGGAACGCGAAGAACTTTCCGGTTACCGAGGAAACCTGTAGATCCTCGGCGGTCTGGCCGCGTCCGTTTTGCATCCGCACGGGAGCGGTGTAGCCAGCGACGACGCTGAACCGGTCAGGGTCATCGCGGAGCGAGTTGAACTCCGCCCAGTCGATTCGATCTCTGGTGGCCAAAGGGCCCGTGAAGACCCCCCGGTCAACCGCATCGCTCCTTTCCCGCACCCAGATGCGGTGAATCCCCTCCGGGTCCTCGATGTGGGGGGGCGCCTGGAGGAACAGCCGGGAAAGCAGGTCGTACATCGCGGCATTCAGCCCGATGCCCAGTGCCAGCGTGAGGACCACCGCGCAGGTGTAGCCGGTGTTGTGGCGCATCATCCGGAA
>JAGWAG010000142.1:0-10464 GCA_021296535.1 Acidobacteriota bacterium
CCGGTCCACCTGGACCTTCGAGATGGACGTGCGTGCGTACTCCGACAAGGCCTGGTGGAACTGAGTAGCGCCGGGATGGTACTTGTCGTCGTGCCCTATAAAGTGTGCGAATGGAGATCAAGGTAGATACGCGTGGCCGCGAGGCCGGGCCCCCCGGCTACTTCGACGACGCCGATGGCTTCCTCATGCCCTTGGCTCCGAACACGAGATCCCGTCGCATTCCCGTCGGCGACTTTCCGACCGGTCCCGAGGTTGGGACCCGGCTACCCGAGGTGGTCGCGGTCGACCAACACGGTCGCTCGGTCGACCTGCATGCGGACCGCGGTGGCCAACCGGCGGCCCTGGTCTTCTCCCGGTCTGCGGTGTGGTGACCCCCCTGTCGAACCCAGCTGGTCGAGCTGGAGCGGGGGATGGCCGCTTTCGATGCCGCCGGGGTCAAGCTCTACACCCTGACCTATGACGAGGTCGATGCGCTCGCCGACTACTCCAAGGCGATGGGGGTCACTTTCACCATGCTCTCGGACCCGAACAGCGAGGTGATTCGATCGTTCGGAATCCTCAACACGCTCATCCCGCCGGACGAGCACCCCTGGTACGGGATCCCGTTTCCCGGGGCCTACGCGATCGATGCCGACGGCGTCGTCCTCGCCAAGTTCTTCGACCGCAACTTTGGTGCGCGATTCGGCCCCGAGCAGCTTCTCGACGCTGCTCTCGGCCGGAGGTTCGAGGTGGCGCCCGCGGCAAGCCCGGCGGAGGAGGTGAGTGTCGACGTGCGCCTCGACGCCGACCGGCTGCTCTCGGGCGTCCTTCACGAGATCGTCGCGACTTTCCGGGTGCCGGAAGGGCAACATCTCTACGGCGAGCCGGTACCGGACGGCCTGGTGGCCGCCACGATCGAAGTCGACGACGCTCCCGGCATCATCAGCCGCAATCTGGTTGCGCCGCCTACTAGCAGGTTGACCCTCGCCGGGTCCGGCGACACCCTCGAGGTCTACGAGGGCGACGTGGTGCTGCGGCTACCGATCGCACAAACCGGCAGGGCCATGCAGAAGATCGACGACAAGCGCTATGTCGACATCAGCGGCAGGGTCCGTTGGCAAGCGTGCGACGATGTGGAGTGCGGTCTACCCCGGTCGCAGAGCTTCGAGTTCCGGGTCGAAGCCGGTTTCCCGGTCCTCCCGGACATGGGCCCGGGGGTGGGACGAGTACCGGAAATGAACGGGGCTGCCCATTTCAAGAAGATGATGGAGCGACGGAAGTAGGCCGCTTGCGTTAGCAATGACGAGAGCGATCTTCAGTGACGCGCCGTACCCGATCCGCGCGGACCTGGATCAGGCGACGCGCAAAGCCTGGGAGTTCATCGGGAGGCCCGGAAACTGGTGGACCGGCGCGGAACGAGCAGCGTTCGTCGCGGAGGTTCGCTCCGCGCGGGATTGTCGCTTGTGCGCGGATCGACGGGATGCGCTCAGTCCCTACGCCATACAGGGAGAGCATGAGGTCGCGAGTGACCTGCCCGCGGTCGCCATCGACGCAACACACCGGCTCACGACGGACGCTGCTCGCCTGAGTGAGAGGGCCGTTCGTGAATGGAACGCTGCCGGCCTGACGGATGAGGCCTACGTCGAGATCGTCAGCATCGTGTCCACGGTGATGGGCATCGATGCCTTCTGCGACGCTCTGGAGATCCCGCTGCTTCCGCTTCCGGAGGTGCGGGCCGGTAAACCCACCCG
Source organism: Acidobacteriota bacterium (assembly GCA_021296535.1). Classification (GTDB taxonomy): domain Bacteria; phylum Acidobacteriota; class Thermoanaerobaculia; order Multivoradales; family Multivoraceae; genus Multivorans. The sequence goes on from JAGWAG010000142.1 coordinate 1,731, forward strand.
TTACCGACCCGCGGAGGCCGTCGACGACGGCGCCTGGGTTCCCATGATTCCCAACAATGGCGAGGGTGGGAACGAAGCCGACCTCTACGATCGGCTTCCCGCTTCCCGTCGTTTCGTACCGAACGTGATTCGGGCCATGTCCCTCGTGCCCGATGCCGTGCGCAATCTGCTCGATCTTCTGTTTCCCTTCTACCTGGTGGGTCACAACCCGAAGTCCGGCTACAGCCTGGACCGCCGGCAGACCGAGTTGGTCGCCGGCCGCGTATCCGCCCTCAACGAGTGTTTCTACTGAACGGCTGCACACGCACAGATGCTCCGTGCGAGCAGTCAGGGCAGCGAGGTGGACTTCGATGCGATCACCGGGGGCGCCAGCGATGAAGTGACCGGGGTGGCGTATGGAGCGGAGTTGATCGCCTACGCGGATGCGGTGGTTGCCCGATCAGCCGACGTGACACGGACCCGCGACGCCGTCCGGAAGTCGCTGGGAGATGCAGCGGTCGTCGACGTCGCCGCCGTCATCGCGAACTTTCAGCGCATGGTTCGCATCGCCGATGGAATCGGGATCCCCCTGGGCGAAGAGCTCGATCTTCGCTCGGCGGACCTCCGACACGAGATCGGGATCAACGACTTCGCCGGTGCCGCAGAGCGCGCGATCAGCGCGACGTGAGCTGGGGCCGCCATCGCGCCGCCGGCAGGTCTTCGTCCCCAACGGGATTTGATCCAGAGCGCCGAGCCGCAGGCGAGGAGCGACGACCGAAGCCCGCTGGGGCCGCCCTCGCGCCCGCAGGCGCGATGGTGTCCCCAACGGGATTCGAACCCGTGTTGCCAGCTTGAAAGGCTGGAGTCCTGACCTGGCTAGACGATGGGGACGCGGATTCGGGCCGTGGCTGCGGTGCCGACCGCTGTCGAGCCGCGGAGTATAGCGCCAGCGGCAGAAGCTGGGGATTATGTAGGCCTCCAGGACTGGGCCATCGCCAACACAGCTCCTGGGAGATTACGTAGCAGAGTTGCCGAGGCGCGGGCCGGTAAGACGCGAGCCTGCCCCGGTACGACCCGGACGACGGCCGGAGCGGTTTCCTGCTGGGCCCGGTCGCTGTTGACGAACGGCACACAATCGGCGACAATGAGCCCTCACTGGTATGGCTCGTTGTCTCTGGGATCCTGCGAAGAACAGACGCCTGATCGCCGAGCGCGGTGTCAGTTTCGAGGAGGTTGCGACCCTGATCGAATCGGGTGCGTTGGTTGACGTCTTCGACCATCCGGATCCGAAACGGAGCCACCAGCGGATCGCCGTGATCGAGATTGGGGACTACGCGTACCTGGTTCCGTACGTCGAAACCGAAGCGGGAGACTTCTTCCTCAAGACGGTCATCCCGAGCCGGAAAGCGACCAGGAAGTACTTGAGGGAGAGTGGCGAGAAATGACCGAACGCATGACCAAACTCGATTCAGGAGCACTCGACCCGGAGGAGAGCGAGATCCTGAGAGCCTACGAGGAAGGGCGTCTTCGAAGAACCTCGGACTCTTCTGGCGAAGCTCAGCGGCTGGAGGCCGCGGCCCGCGAGACGCTCCGCAAGGACAAACGCATCAACATCCGTTTGCCCAGTCACGACCTGGTCCAAATCAAGCGGTTGGCGGCTCGTGAGGGAGTGCCGTACCAGACTCTCATCTCCAGTATTCTCCACAAGTACGCCACCGGCGAACTCGGTTGATCCGGGCCGACCCTAGGCTCTAGGCTCTCCGTCGCAGCAGGTCGGCCGAATCGGCCGCTCCGCACTCCTCCGCCCACTCCAGAGGCGTAGCGTTATAGGAGCCGTCGGCGATCGATGGGTCGGCGCCTCGGTCGAGCAGCAGGTCGAGGCACCTGAGTGCGCTGTGCTGGGCCGCGAGGTGCATCGCGACGGCCTGGACTCCGTGGCCTTCGCCGCCGAAGTCGTGCCGGAGATCCGGGTCGGCGCCGAGATCGAGCAGGCGGGCGGCGGCTTCCACCTTGTCGCTGTAGCAGGCCCAGAGCAGCGGCGTGCCCCGGAACGGATTCGCGTTTACGTTGGCGCCCAGGTCGACGAGAGCTTCGATCGAGCCGCACTGGTTGTTGCGGGCCGCCCAGGACAAGGCCTCGTCGAGTACTTCCTGGCGGGAGAGCGTCCGGTTCCACGACGGGAAGAAGACCGGGGCGTAGCCCCTCACGGGCTGCGGCCGTGAGTTCGCCGTCGGCGGCGACGAACCGGCCGAGGTCCTGGCCGAGAGACGCCGCGGCCCGCAGGTTGTCCGGATGGACCGGCGTCAACACCTCGCCCATGAACGGTTTGGCGTAGAAGAGCGCGTAGGACAGGGCCGAGCCACCGTCCCGGCCGTACGCGTCCGCGTCCGCCGGCGCACCCGCAGCAACGAGCCGGCGTGCCAGGTCGGCGTGGCCCGCCATGCCCGCGGTGTGGAGTGGCGTCCAGCCGTCGTTGTCGGCCGTGGCCGGATCGGCTCCGGCCGCGAGGATCAGGTCGATAGCGGCATGCTGTTCTGGCGTTCCTGACTCCAGGGGAATCGCGATGTCGCAGGTTGCCGCCCGGCAGGCCAGGTCGAGGAGGGTGCGCCCCTCCTCGTCGCGGTCCGTGAGGACGGCGGGCGAGCGGGCGAGGATGCGGCGGAGCGCCTTGAGATTGCCCTTGGCCGCTGCCTCGGCAGTCCTGCTAAGCGACCGGCCGGGCACCCACGATCGAGACCCGCTCGCCGAAGCGCGACTGCGGGTAGTAGTCCCACACGGCGTGATGCTGGGTGCAGCGGTTGTCCCAGAGGGTGAGCGTATTGGGTTCCCAGCGCACTGGCGATGTGCTGGAAAAGCATGTCGAGCAGACCCCGGCTCTCCCATCGACGCAGACCGCGGATGTGCGAGGTGAAACCGCTGTTGACGAACAGGGCCTTACGGCCGGTCTCGGGATGGCGGATCACGACCGGGTGCTCGGTCCTCGGGTACTGCTTTCCGTCGGGAGCCGCGTAGCCGTACTTTCCGATGTAGGGCAGTGCGCCGTCATGCACGGCGACCAGACCCTCGAGAAACTGCTGCATCCGCTCCGCACGGTACATGTCGGCGAATAGCGTGTCGCCTCCCGAGCCGCACTCGGGAATCTCCTTGATGTAGAGCATCGACGCCATCGGCGGCTTCTCGTCGCACGACACGTCGGTGTGCCAGCCGTCGCCAGACGTGTACTTCGACTTCTGGGTGGTCTTGATGACGAGGATCTCCGGGTCGTGCCCGCCCTTGTACTCGGAGCTCTTGTGCAGGGGGTGGACGTGCAGCGGGCCAAAGGACCGGCCGAAGTCCTTGTGCTGCTCGCGGGTGAGTTCCTGGCCACGAAAGACCAGCACCTGCCACTCCAGCCAGGCCCGCCTGATGTCGTTCTCCTGCGACGGCGAGAGCGGCTGGGACAGGTCGACTCCCTCGATCTCCGCGCCGATATGGGGGGTCAGGGGTCGGATTTCGATGGGGGCTGCGGTGGGCGCCCAATCGGGGCGCGTGTCGGAAGCGGTTTGTACGTCCATGATGTCGGTCATCCTCTCACACGCCCCGTCGGGACGCGACGTCGACGGTGAGCGCGACGAAGGCGTCGACCAGCTTCTCCAAGGTGTCCATGTCGACCGACTCAGGCCAACGGTCATCGGGATGGTGAAACAGACCGTTGCTGCCGAGCAGCGACAGGTAGCTCCCACCGCCGTCGAAGATCCCGCGCGCCTCGCCGAAGGGGCGATCAGACACCGGAGTCAGGACGCCGGGCTCGACACCCTCTCTGCTCATCGCCTCAAGCGCCCTCTCCATCAGCGAGTCGCTCGACGCCTGCAGGCGGACGGTGCCGCCAACGGCGGCAGCGAAGTTGGCGCCGAGGTGGAGCCAGAGGTGGGCGCCGCCGATCAGATCGCGGCGGGACGCCAGGAAATGGTCGAGCCCGACATGACCGAGCTCGTGGCCGGTCGAGGCGACGAAATGGACGGTACGGCGAGGGGGCTCGGCACGCAGCGCGTGCAGCAGCTCGACCCAGAGCGCGAGACCCCCTCCCCTCTCTGATGCCACCTGCCACCAGCCACTGCGCGGGGTCATCACCACGATCGGCGCGGCTTCGGCCTCGCGACCCGGCACCGTGGCGGTGACGTTGTAGACCCGAGTCGGCACGCGTTCCACTGCGACCACCAACCGTGCCTTCGCCGCCCGCTCACGGGCACCGACGAGGCCCGCTCCGGCCTCGCTCGGCAGTTGCAGGACCGGGTGACCGTAGGGCTCGAGATAGCGGTCGGCATTGATCAGTGCGTAACCGGCCGGAAACCGGGGCGGATGCGGAACGTCAGGCGGCAGATCGAACTCGGAACCGCCGGTGACGACCACCAGACCGCGGACCTCCGGCGCCGTGCGCACCTCGTGGAAGAGGGGCAGGTACTGAACAGTCGGCGGCCAGCGCGCAACCACGATGTCTGCGTCGCTTCCTGGAGCACCCAGGGTTCCCGTGAGGCCGTTCTCGTCGGTCGTCTCGGCGGAGTCGATGAGCGGGATGCCCTCGTAGCGGCTGGTCGAGCCGTCCTCCTCGGCGACCTCGACGAACGCGCTCACGGTGTCGGTGCGTTCGAAGTCCAGCGCCTCGAGTCGCGGCTCGACTCCAGCTTCGCGCACCAGATCGGCGAGCCAGTGTGCCGAGGTGGTGTCGACCTCGGTGCCGGTTCGGTGGATCCCCTGGGCGTCGTACTCGCGGATCACTCGCGCAAGACGCTCGGATCTCGACTCCGCGGTCGGGTCCGATCGACTCACGCTCTCGTCCTGAGATGGAACGGAGCACCCCAGCGCGGCAACCAACAGCAACGCCGATCCGGTGGGCAGTAGCGGGCTTGCAAGCGAAGATGGCTCCGACACGACCTGCGTCAGTCTCTCTTTGCCTTGCCGTCGTCGAGGGTCTGTCTATACGTGCTCTGCCACAGCCACTGCTGGGCCGACCTGCCGCTTCCCTGGCGCTCGGGCTCCGTGAAGCCCACGCGACCTGCGTGCTCTCGTATCAGTTCGGCCGCGGGAACTGGAGAATGATGGTAAAGAACTTGTGCCACCTGAGGATAGGCGTTCAGATCTTCAAGTGCCCGCGACCATTCAGTCGGGTGAGTTTGCTGAAACTCGCTCGCGAGCCCTGTTGCGATGGCCAGATAGGCGGCGCGAGCGCGCGTCTTCCGGTCCTGTCCGGACAGTAAGGAAGCCTTCACGTCATCACCCAATTCCGCCTGCAATCGCTGCGTCTCATCCGAGAGGGAAGGCAAGGGGGACACGTTCGAAGGGTTCTCGACAGGAATCCGGTAGGCCACTCCGCGCGCATCGGCGACTCGCTGGCCGCCGTTCTCGACGATCACGTGCTCCGCGAGGCTGATCAACCTGTCGGCAAAGGAGGTAATGGTCTCGTCCTTGGGCATGAGATCGCGGGTGGTATTCGAATACCGATCGCGAATCTCCCACTCCTGGGACATCATCCAGCGATACCCCTTCATGACGCCGGCGATGGTGCCGGCCGTGGCGGCATTGTTGTCGGCGTCCCAGCCGAAGTTGAAGGCAAATCGAAGGGTCTCCGCGAAGTCGCCGTTGCCGTACAACAGGGCTGCGATTGTAGATGCGCCATTGAGTTCGTAACCGTTCCTGTCGCGCATTTCACCGTTGTGACGACTGTACTTCTCCTTGATCTTCAGACGGGCGGCGCGCCAGTCTTCAGGGTGTTGCCGATGCAAGGTCCGAACGTCGCGTATGATCTCGTTGAAGACACTCTCCGAGTCCAGTGCCGCAGCTCCCGCATCCAGGATCGCGGACAAGTCGTCCGTCAAGAACGCAGTAGAGATCATGGCCGTGAAGAGCTGAGTCGATTGCGCAGGCTCTCCGTCAATGGCTACATGAGTGTAGTGGAGCCCGATCCGTCCCGCCGTCTGGGGCATTCCGGGTGCTATCAAGCCGAAGGTCTCGCTAAGGAACTGTCCCGAGATGTTGAACTCAGCCCAGGGATTCAGCACGATGTTGCCGGTCATCGGCGGGTCGAAGTCCAGGTCCATCAACACGCGGGCGTACTGGTTCGAGCACCAGATGTTGCGGTTGATTCGCGTCTTCCACAATTCGGCGATCGTTTGTGACGGCAGGAAGAGCGTTCCATGCCGCTGCATCGCATCGATGTAGACCCACTCGAAGTCGGTGTCGTCGTCCGTCCTGGCGCCACTGGGTAGCGCGGGCGTGTAGTCCGATACATCTCCCGGTTCGCTGATGTAGCGATGCTCGTGCGGGATCCCGTTCAGGTTCCCGAGCATCTGACCGAGTAGTCCGCCGCGGATCTTGTCCCACACGACATCAGCCGTCAGGTCGACGAAGACGTCGTCCTCGGACGATTGCCCGTATGCCAGTGGCGGATGTGTCGCGAAGAGCGCAGCCAACGCGATCGACGGAGCGATCCTGAGAATGCGCATGACTTCTTTCTCCCTGTTTCCTGCCCTCGGCGACGGGCTGTTAGTCACGCGGAGAGTAGATGACCCAGATCTTCGTGTAGCCGTCCGTTTCGAACACTCCGGTCCACTCTCTCGGGACCGTCACTGCGTCCCCGGCGTTGATCACGAGTTCCGTTCCGTCGGAGGACGTCAGAGTGACGCCGCCCTCGAGGAAGTACATGAACTCGTCGACACCGTACGGCTGGGTGACCTCGATCCGTGTCTTTCTGGACCGGTACATGCCGGAGGAGAAGCTCCCGTCGCTCGAGACCAGCGAGGTGGCCGTCTGCGTCATGTGCCCGTCGGCGTGGGTCTGTTCGACCACGTCCGGGCGATCGAAGATCTTACCGCCGAGATCCGGTTTGCTGATCTTCGCCGGCCGAACGGTCTCGTCACTTGCGGCCATCATGGAGCTCCCGAGGAGAGCTGCACAGAGGATGATCAAGGCTCTTCTCTTCATGGGTATTCTGTGTAGCTACAGGCCGAAGGCCACGAACTGCGCCGGGGACTTTGTGCCGCCGATCGCGACGACGATGAACTGGCGACCCTCGTACAAGTAGGTTATCGGGGCACCGGTGGTGCCGGAGGGCAACTCCGTCTCCCACACCACCTCGCCCGTGGCCTTGTCGTAAGCCCGGAACTTCCTGCCCCAGTAGCGGCCTTCTTTCCCCTCGATGCCGGGGATGGCATCACTGCCTTCACCGATGAACAGCAGCGTCTTCGTCACCAGCGGCGCCGGCCGCCCGGCGACCCCCAGGGGTGGCACGTCGATCGCCGTTGGCCGCCATCCACACGTGCTCGCCGCGATGCAGATCGATTGCGGTGATGCGACCATAGGGTGGCTTCACGATCGGGAGTCCGTCGAGGGTCGGTACATCGGGACTGTCGGAGCCGACCACGTAGCCGAGCGTCGCGTCGCTGCCTTCCGGCTGTTTCAGGGAGTACACGCTCGGCCAAGTGTGGGACACAGCGTAGTAGACGCCGGTCTCGGGATCGAAGGCGCCGGTGTGCCAGTTCCCCGTTCCCCACCATCCCGGATTCGTCAGAGTGCCGATCTTCCCTTGCTCGTCGTCCATCAGGCCGGGCGGCGTGAAGATCGGGCCGAGACGGAAGGGCTTGACGAGTTCCAGGGCCCGTGCCCGGAGCTCCGGTGTGAAGTCGATCAGGTCGCTCTCCACGAATCCCTGTCGGTCGAAGGGTGGCGGCTTCGTCGGGAATGGCTGGGTCGGTGACAGTCGCTCCCCGGGGACCCGTGAGCCGGGCACGGCCCTCTCCTCGATCGGCCACACCGGCTCCCCGGTACGGCGATCGAAGACGTAGAGGAAGCCGGTCTTCGAGGGCTGCATGACGGCGTCGATACGCTTCCCATCGATAGTGATCTCGCCGACGGTCGCCGGACCGACCGTGTCCCACTCCCAGACGTCGTGGCGCACCATCTGAAAGTGCCAGATTCGCTCGCCCGTCCTGGCGTTCAATGCCACGAGTGAGTTGGAGTACAGGTTGTCGCCGGGCCGGTGGCCGCCGTAGTACGCCGCGGTTGGCGCCGAGATCTGGGCGTAGACGTAACCGAGCTCCTCGTCGGCCGACAGGCAGCACCACGACCCGAGGTCACCCGAGTACTCCCACGAGCCGTCGCCCCAGGTCTCGTTACCCGGCTCGCCCGGCCGCGGTACGACGTGGAACGTCCACAGCCGGCGGCCCGTGCGGACATCGTAGCCGCGCACATCCTCCGGCGTCGCCTCCTTCTTGCTGCCGCCGTCGCCGGCGCCTCCGGTGAATCCGGTCACCACGACGACGTCGCCCACGACGATCGGCCCGGCAGTCACGGCGAAATCGCCGGCAAGCGGTCCCGGGAGGCGGAGACTGACGCGCCCCTGGTCGCCGAAGTCGCCGTCCAGCTCGCCACTTGGGGCGTCGACCGAGTACAGGTAGTTGTCGCGTGCGAGGAACACTCGTTGCTGCTCGCCGCCGGTCCAGAGGTCCACGCCTCGTGGGCTCAAGCCGCGTGCCTCTTCGATCGTCGGCTCGAACGGCGCCTGAGACCACAACGTCTCGCCGTTCGACGGGTCGACGGCGCGTAGAAGGCCAACGAGGTTGGTCAGGAAGAGGCGACCTTCGACCATGATGGGCGTCGATCGCAGGTTGTTGCCCGGACGCAGGCCGGGGAAGTCCTCCTTGAGCTCCGGTTCCAGACCCGGCCGTCGCCACACGATGCGTAGATCGCCGACGTTCGAGGCGTCGATCTGGTCGAGCGGCGA
>JAGWAG010000142.1:10576-15348 GCA_021296535.1 Acidobacteriota bacterium
CTCCTCGTCGGTCGCCCGAGTTGCCTCTACGCCCTTACATCCACGCCCCCCGGACCGAGTGTTGCGCGCCGATCAGCTCGTGTCAGTCGACGATCGCCTGTATCACGGCGTTCTGAAAGTCGGCCCGGAGCGGACCGCCCGGCGTTTGCACCATTAGAATCGCGGTCAGGTCCTCCCCGGGATCGACCCACCAGGCAGTGCCGAACGCGCCAAGCCAGCCGAAGCTGCCGGTGGACCGGTGGTCGCCGCGGGCCGCGACGCCGTCGAGCACGACGTCCACGGTCAGTCCGAATCCCAGCCCGACGGCCCCCACCTTCTCGTACAGGTCGCCGACGTGATTCGACGCCATCAGTTCGACGGTTCGGGGGCCCAACAGCCGCGTCCCGTTGAGTTCCCCGCCGTTGACGAGCATCTGGGCGAACTGCAGGTAGTCCTCGGCCGTCGACCAGAGACCGCCGCCACCCCCATGCAACGTCGTCGTGGCCAGCCATTCCGGTGGCGGGAAGAGCTCAAGGCCTTCGGGGGTGCGGCGGTAGAGCCGGACGACGCGCGACTTCTTGTCCTCGGGCACGTTGAAGGCGGTGTCCTTCATTCCCAGGGGCTCGAAGATCCGCTGCCGCAGGAACTCGTCAAACGTCAGCCCGGAGGCGACTTCGACGATGCGCCCCAGCGTGTCGATCCCCGCCAGCCCGCTGTACCTCCAGCGCGTGCCCGGCTGGAAGTCGAGGGGGGCCGCTCCTAGCGCGGCCGCCCAGTCCGCGACGGTGCCGGTCTCGTCGCGAGGCGCGATGCGTGACGTCGCGTCGCTTGCCACGCCGCCGCTACCGAGCCCCGACGTGTGGGTGATCAGGTCATGCACCGTGACCTCGCGCTTTGCGGGCACGGTGTAGATGTCGCCTTCCTCGCCCCGGGAGCCCGATCCTTGTATCGCGACCTTCGTCTCCTTGAACTCCGGAACGAAGCGGGACACCGGATCCGCCAGGCGGATCTTCCCCTCCTCGACGAGCATCAGGATGGCGACGCCGGTCACTGGCTTCGTCATCGAGGCGATCGGGAAGATGGCGTCCTTCCGCATCGGGGCGTTCGCCTCGACGTTCATAAGGCCTCGCGCCTCGAAGTGGGCGACGTGGCCGCGCCGCGCGACGACGGTGACAGCGCCTGAGATCTGCTTCGCGTCGATGGCGCGCTGGATCATCTCGCCGATTCGGTCGAGCCGTTTCGCGGATAGCCCCACGTCGTCCGGCGCCCCGGCGGGCACCTGGGCTCCGGTCGTCGCGACCGCGAGCAGGAAGACGAGGACGAACAGCACTGGCCACCGCGGGCAGGCTCCGTCACAGGCACTGTTGGCGCGCACAGGCGACTCCTTTGCTTGAGGATCGATCTGACCCTGACCGTACCGGATCACGTTGATGATTCGTATCTGGCGAAAGGGGGCCGCGCCCCTGGACGGTCGTCGCTAGCTATAGCTGGACGCCTCACCATGCGGTCCCGACTCAGAACCAGAACCGGGCCGACAGGGTGATGTCCCTGCCGGGCAGCGGCGCGAAGTTCTTCAGGAACGACGTATGCACCCGCGCTTCCTCGTCCATCAGGTTGCGGCCTCGCAGGAGCACGTCGAGGATCTGGTTGCCGAGGATGAAGCGCCGCCCGACATGGGCGTTGAGCATCGTGTAGCCCTCGGTCGAGGTCTCGAGTTCCGCGACATCGTTCTGGTCGTCGAACCAGCGTCCCTCGACCGCGGCGCGCCAGTGGTGGCCGTGGTAGTGGAGGCCGGCGCCGAAGCTCATGGGCGGAGTCCGCGGCAGGTTGCCGCCGGCGTCCAGCTCGGCGTCGACGGTGTCGGCCATCGCCTGGAGGTGCAGGTGGTGGTCGTTCCGGTCGAGCAGCTCGAACCGGAGCCGGAGTTCGGCGCCCTCGGTGGAGGCGTCGGCCTGGCTGTAGCGGAGGACGGCGATCTCATCTTCCTCTTCGCCGGTGAACTGCTGGTAGATGAAGTCGCTGAAGCTCTGGCGGAAGATCGTCAGTTCGCCGGTCACGGGTCCTTCCGTCCGGCGCAGCGACACGTCGATACCGGTACCAACCTCGTTGTCCAGGTTCGCGTCACCGATCTCGTAGCTCAGGGTGGCGACGTGCAGGCCGTCGGAGTAGAGCTCCTCCGACGTGGGCAGGCGGGCCGACTGGGCGACCGACACGCCGAGCGTCCAGTCGGAGTCGGCGTCCCAGACCAGGCCCGCTGAAGCGGACACGCCGTCGTGCGAGGTGTCCAGAGAGCTCACCGGGTTGTGGTCGAGCTGCTCGAAGCGGGCCCCGAACTGCCACCGAACGGGTCCGGCCTCGACCTCCTGTGAGGTGAAGAGCGCCCATCCCTGGGACTGTGTGGGAGGCACGAACGCCTCCTCGCCGAAGGCGGCGAGATCGCGGTCCGAGTACTGGAGGCCGACGGAACCGCGGCTGCGGCCGCGCTCGCGCTGGAACATCTCGACCCGGGTCTCGAAGTACTCGTTGAAGAACGTCGTGCCGGGATCGGGACCTTCGAGCTCGACGTGCTCGTAGTCGGTTCCCGTCATCCGGACCTCGATCCTCTGGAACGCGCCGGCGGCCGGCAGTGCCTCGGCACGCAGGTCCACGCGGCGCTGCTTCATGTCGACGCGGACCGGGAGTTCCTCTTCTTCGTGGTCTTCGTCGTCGTGGTCCTCTTCTTCGTGGTCTTCGTCCTCGTGGTCTTCGTCCTCGTGGTCTTCGTCCTCGTGGTCCTCGTCTTCGTGATCCTCGTCTTCGTGATCCTCGTCCTCGTGATCCTCGTCCTCATGGCCATGGCCGTGAGCGCCGGGCGGGATCCCGTAGTTCGTGTCAAAGCCGCTGACTGAGATGCCGATGGAGCCGCGGTTGCCGAAGAAGCGGGTGAAGCCGAAGCGACCGCTCTCGGTCATCAGGTCCGTGTTCGGAACCATCCCGAAGGTGTTCTCCTCTTCTTCCCCGTGCTCGTCGTGGTCTTCGTCCTCGTCGTGGTCTTCGTCGTGATCCTCGTCTTCGTCGTCGTGGTCCTCGTCTTCGTCGTGATCCTCGTCCTCGTCGTGATCCTCGTCGTGTTCGTCCTCGTGGTCCTCCTCGACGCGGGCGAAGCCGGGAATCTCGTAAGGATCGGTCTCCCGGCTCACGGCGCCCAGGTGCCAGGCCCATTCGCCGCCGCCGCCGTTGAGATGGACCGCGCCCATCCGCTCGTCGGCGTTGGAACCGCCGCGAAGGTCGATCGTGCCTGTCAGCGCCGAGACCGGCTTCTCGGTCGGTATCCGCCCGTCGACCACGTTGATCGCGCCGCCGATGGCCTCCGAACCGAAGCGGAGCGTGGCGGGGCCACGCAGAATCTCGATCTGCTCGGCGTGTGCCGGTTCGAAGGTCACGGCGTGGTCGGCGCTGACCATGGAGGTGTCGCCGGTGTCGAGTCCGCCTTCCATGACACGCACTCGTGCACCGGTCAGGCCGCGAATGATCGGCCGGCCGGCGCCGGGACCGAAGGCCGTCGACGAGACGCCGGGTTCGCCCTCGAGCGTTTCGCCCAGCGTGGCGCCAAGGCGCAGTTGGAGGTCCGTGCCCGACAACACGGAGACAGGGTTCGCCAGCTCGGAGGCGGAACGCAAGTCGCCGGTCGCGGTGACCACGACCTCGTCGAAGTGCGTTCCGTGACGCATTTCGAGTTGGACCTCCACCTCGTCGCCGCCCGCGACGGTGACCGATTCGCTTGCCGTGCCGAAGGCGGGGATCGCGACGACGACGAGGTAGGTGCCCGCCGGCACCTCATCGAACCGGAACGAGCCATCCGGGGACACCGCGGCGCTGATGCCGAGTTCAGGGATGCGTGCCACGGCGAGCACAATTCTCTCGCCGTGGGTTTCGACGCTGCCGGCGACGGAGCCGGTCTCCTGAGCGCCGGCTGTCAGTGGGGTGAGAAGGAAGGCGAGGGCGCAGAGAATGGCGCCCGTCACCGCCTGACGCGGATGGAGGCGGCGCCGCGGCAGAGGGGAATGCGAAGGCTTGGTCTGGTGAGAGAGCATGATGGGGAGTTCCTGGTTCGTTCAGTCCTGGTCGATGGGTGTGGGTCGCTGGCTGCGGCGTCCGCAGCCTCGGGAGCGCACCGAATCGCCGGTGGATACGACTTGCGGCGCCGCTGAGGTCAACCTTGGCTGACCGTGGCGGTCCTGTCGCAGTTGCCCCGACGAGGAGCGCTCAGTGTGTTGCCGGCCTCCGACGATTCCGACGCGACTTGCGTTCAGAGGAGGGTCGGAGGCGGAGTCGGCTCAGCCCAGGGGTGGTCCGCGGGCGGTTTGCTGCCAGTGCTCGCCGCTCTTGGGCTCGTCTTCGCCCGCGGGCGTTGCCGCGGCCGACGAGAGGTCCGGGGGGCTCGCGCCGGAGGCTTTCGCGGCCTCGGCGATCTTGGAGCGGCCGAGCTTGCAGGCGACACAGGAATGGTCGTGCAGCGGCGCGGCCTTGCTGACGGTGCCACGGCTCGTAGCCCCGGTTGCCTCCGCTTCGTGATCGACCGCGCAGTAGCCGGCGTTCGCCGCTGCAGCCTCGTGGCCGTGGCCGTTCGCGTCCCAGGCTCCGGTGAGCAGGGTGGCGATCGTCAGCGCGAGAGCGTTGACGATGGCAAGCGGCGAACCGGTCCGGTGCGTCATCGGGCGCGGAGGATAGCAGAACCCGTGCGGTGCTAGCGCCGGCAGAAACTGGGTGCGCCGGCGTGCCATCCGTCCGCCCGATGACGGGCGCACGGACTG
>JAGWAG010000143.1:0-6801 GCA_021296535.1 Acidobacteriota bacterium
GTCGCCGACAACGAAGGATGCGTAACCGCCGCCGACCGGGATGCGCCAGAGCTCCGGCGGACCACCACTCGGCCAGACCGTGTTGATCGGCTCCGGATAGCGTCCGTCCATGTTCAGGCCGCGGTAGTAGGGCCAGGAGCTGGCTGACGGAGTCGCGGTGACCGCCTCCGGCTCGGCGGCTTGGGCGAGGGCAGGCGCCTCGGCCTGATCCCGGTGTGCCTCGATGGCCCGGTAGTGGCGGTCCTCGTGATGGAAGTCGAGTTTCGGCATGAAGTTGCCGGTCATCTGGAGGCGCATTCCCGTAGTCAGGTTCAGCACCAGCACCAGGCCGGCGAGCGCGGCCACGGAGATGCCGGTCCATTTCAGGAAGGCGAGGAGGCGTCTTGGCTTTTGGGTCTTGGTCATGGGAGTCGCATCCTATTCGCTGGCGGTGCGAGTCTCGTTGCTACTCTCCCGCTTCGCCGTGAAGGCCCCGGGCATTCATCTTCGTTTCTCGCCCGCCGTTCTTCCCGAGACCGGCGCGAACCTTCGGTTCGAGGTTCGCGCCTTACTCGAAGAGACGCGGGCCGCGGGCATGTGGTTAGCGGAGGGACTCTCCTGGTGGGGCCGCAATCCCGAACTCAGCCGCGCGCTCGGCGACGCCGGGTTCATCGGCATGACCTGGCCGAAACAGTACGGCGGTGCCGAGCGGAGCCAACTCGAACGGTACGTGGTGACCGAGGAGCTTCTGGCGGCGGGCGCGCCGACCGCCTTCCACTGGTTCGCCGACCGCCAGATCGGCCCCAGCATCCTGCGCTACGGCACCGAAGAGCAGAAGCAGCGCTTCCTGCCGCCGATCGCCCGCGGCGAGCTTTCCTTCGCGGTCGGCATGAGCGAACCGGACTCGGGTTCGGACCTGGCCTCGATCCGTACCCGCGCCGAGCGTACGGACGGCGGTTGGCGGCTCAACGGCTCGAAGATCTGGACTTCCTATGCGCACCAGGCGGAGTACTGCGTCGCGCTGGTGCGGACCGCGCCGCGATCGGACGACCGCCATGCCGGCATGAGCCAGGTCATCATCGACCTCAGGAACTCCCACGGGATCACGGTCCGTCCGATCATCGACCTGCCCGGTCGCCACGACTTCAACGAGGTCTTCTTCGAGGACACGTTCCTGCCGGACGACTGCCTGCTTGGCAGTCCCGGCGACGGCTGGGCGCAGGTCACGTCCGAACTGGCGTACGAACGCAGCGGTCCGGAGCGATTCCTGACCAATTTCCACCTGCTGTGCGCGCTGATCGACGTCCTGGGCGGCAGCGCGTCGGCGGCGGCCGACCGTGAGGTCGGGCGGCTTGTGAGCCGCCTGTGGGCACTTCGGACGGCTTCGGTCTCCGTGGCGGCGATGCTCGAGGCCGGCGGTACGCCGAACGTCGAGTCGGCCCTGGTCAAGGACCTCGGCACCAACTTCCAGCAGGAACTGCCCGAAGTGGTGCGCCGCGTTGCAGCCGATGAAGAGATCTGTGATCGGACGCTCCTTGATGTCCTGGGCCAGGTGGTCCTGGCTTCGCCGTCGTACACGATTCAGGGCGGCGCGACCGAGATACTCCGCGGCATCGTGGCTCGTGGACTGAGGCTGCGGTGAGCGAGTTGCGCCAGCTCCTGTTGGACACGGCATCGCGTTTGTTCGAAGGGGCGTCGGCCGACGCCGTGTTCGACGATGTTGAAGCGGGCCGCTTTCCGGCCGACCATTGGCGGGCGGTCGACGAGAACGGGCTCGTGGACATGCTGCTGCCCGAAGAGGCGGGCGGCGCCCGTGTTGAATTCGGCGACGCGATGGCGGTGGCGCGGGCAGCCGGGAGATTCGCCCTCCCGCTGCCCCTGATCGAGACGGTGATCGGGCGGCGCGTGCTCTTCGATGCCGGTCTCGAGGCGCCGCCGGGGCCGCTGGGGGGTGTTGCCGACATCGGCGCCAGCGAAGTGCTCTGGCCGGGCGAGATATCGGCACTGGTCGGCGCCGACGAGGGCCGCGTGGGCTGGATTGCCGCCGGCGAGATCGACTTCGAGCCCGGCACGAACAGCGCCGGCGAACCGGTTGGACGCTTGAAGGCCCTGCCGCCGATGCCGCCCGGGCAGATCGGTAGCGTGGGCCCAGGGCCGTCCCCCTCAATCCTGATGGCCGCGGCGCGCAGCGCGATGATCGCCGGCGCGATGGAGCGGATCCTCGACTTGACGATCGATCACGTGCAGGGCCGGGTCCAGTTCGGGCGGCCGCTGGCCCGCTTCCAGGCGGTGCAGCAGTTGGTCGCGGTGATGGCGAGTCATGCGGCCGTGGTCGGCGTTGCAGCCGACACCGCGACCGCGGCCATCGAAACTGCGCTCGAGGGGGCCGGAGGCGACGCGACCTTCATGGCCTCCTGCGTCAAGGCGCGCGCCAGCGAGGCCTGCTACGAAGTGACCCGCATCGCCCACCAACTTCATGGGGCGATCGGCTACACGCGCGAGCACGACCTGCACCGGTTCACGCGGCGGCTGTGGACCTGGCGCGACGCCGACGGCGACGAGGGCTATTGGCAGCAGCGGGTCGGCGCGATGGCGGTCGAAGCCGGCGGCGACGGTCTGTGGCCGCTATTGGCCAGTGGGTAGTCGTCGCCCGCAACGATAGGCTTCAGCGAACGCTTAGCCCAGGCTGCCATATGGCGCTGACCTTCGAGCACGTCCACATCATCTGTGAGGATCCGCACGCTTCGGCGCGCTGGTACCGGGACATGCTCGGCGCTGTTATCGCCGGGGAACACGAGGTCCGCGGCGCGCCCCAGATCCGCATCGAGGTCGGCGGGGTGCTGGTGCTTCTGCGCGGCAGGCGGCCCGGGGAGGAGCCGGTCTCGACCCGGCCGATGCGGGAGTACGAGGGATACTCCAGCCACGACGAGTGGGGGACGGACCACTTTGGCTTTACCTACCACGGGGACCTGCTGGCCTACTGCGAGGAGCTGCGGAACAAGGGCGTGGAGTTCGCGGTTGAGCCCTGGGAGTTCGCGCCCGGTACCTTGCTCTGCTATCTCGCTGCGCCCGACAACGTGAGCATCGAACTGGTGCAGGCGAAGTAGGACAGGGAGGACATGATGGACCAGTCGAACGAGAACGGGCCATACGTCGGCAAGCGCCTGAGCACGGGGACCTTCGTCGTCGACGATTCCGTGCTCGCCGACTACTACGGCGGTCTGGAACTCGAACCGCCGACTTCCGGCTTCCTGCCATCAACGATCGCGAGCGGTCCGGACGGCGACTACTTCCGCGAGATCGCGTTCGCCAATCAGACGGGGCATCTCTGGATGCGCGAGGAGTGGGCGCTCTCGGCGCCGTTGGAGGCCGGCGCGGTGTACGGCGTCGAAGGCGACATCTGCGACATCTACGACCGGCGCAACCGCGTCGTCGTCGACTACCGGGTCCGACTCGAGGACGGTGCGGGTCGCCAGGTCCTCGAGACCCACCATCACCAGAGCTTTCTGCGTGACCAGGAGTACGCCGGCGATGTCGAACTGCGCGACCCGCGAAAGAAGCCGGGAGCGCGACGCTTCGACGTGCCGGAAGGTGAACGCTTCGGCGGCCTGGAGCGCACGATTTCCCTCGAGATGTGCGGCCAGTTCTTTCACGGCAACGCGAGCTACCACACCGACAGGGCGGCGTCCCGGGAGCTCGGCTTCCAGGACGTGGTCGTCGGCGGCCGGATGACGATGGGCTACGTGGGCCACATCCTCGAAGAGCGCTTCGGCGACGCATGGTGGCGGAGCGGCGCCTTCGACCTCAAGTTCACGAACCCGGTGTGGCCCGGGGACACGATCACAGTCAACGGCGTGGTGACCGGCCGCGACCCGGACGATCCCGAACGCACGGCGGCCTTCGTGTGGATCGCCAAGGCGGACGGCACGGTGGCGCTGATCGCCCGTGCCGGCGTTGCAGCCTGATTCTCGACACATTCCGTAGGGGAGCACTCATGAAGACCCGACCTTCCGCCTTCGCGCTGCCGTTGCTTCTCCTCGTTGCCGCACCGCCCCTTGCCGCCAACGACACAGGCCAGGACTGCCGGGGCCTGGTCGCCCTGACCGATCTCGACCACGCGGTCGAACCGGGATTCCGGGTACCGGCTTCGGAAGGGGTGCCGGCCCACTGCCGCGTGCGCGGCGTCGTCAACCGGGCGATCCGCTTCGAGGTCACCCTGCCCGACGACTGGAATGGGCGGATGATGTTCAGCACCGTCGGCGGCGCCGCGGGCTTCATCGGCGACACGACGAGCCTGCTCGGCCGCGGCTTCGCGATGGCCTCGACCGACACCGGCCACGAGGGTCAGGACCGTGACTACATGCGGCAGCCCGAGGCACTCCTCGACTACGCCTACCGGGGCGTGCATCTCGCAACGGCGGCCGCCAAGCGGGTGACTCAGCACTACTACGGCCGGGAGATCGACTACTCCTACGTCAAGGGCTGCTCGAACGGCGGCCGGGCGGCGATGCTTGAGGCGACCCGCTTCCCGGACGACTACGACGGCATTCTGGCCGGAGCGCCGGCTTTTCGCTTCCAGGAGTTCGTGCCCTGGATGATCGGCGGCGCGCGACTGCAGGCGAAGCATCCGTTGACCGAGGAGTCGTTCCGCGAGGCGTGCGACGAGCTGGACGGAGTCGAGGACGGCGTGATCGACGATCCGACGAAGTGCACGGCCAACGTCTTCGACCTGAACGCGCTGCAGTGCCCGCCGGACTCGACGGAGAACTGCCTTACCGCCGGCCAGCTGCAAACCGCCCGCTACATGTACGAAGACATCGTCGACGCGCACGGCAACATCCTCTCGCCGGGCGTGCCGCCGGGCGCCGAGGATGCGGGCGACTGGGCCACCTGGATGCTGCCGACCGCCCGGCGCGGGGCGCCGGAGCAGTCGTTGATCGACGGTATGGACGTGCTGCTCGAGGCCCTGATGCGGTTCGAGCCGGACTTCGACGTCGAGGCGTTCGATCCGGTCGCCGACCGCGACCTGCTCGCCGCGGCGACCGCGCCGCTCGACGTGCTGACCGCGGACCTGTCGGCGTTCCGGGAACGCGGCGGCAAACTGTTGATGTACCAGGGCTGGAACGACTATCCGCTGCGCCCGCAGCGGGCGATCGACTACCTGCACGACGTAGAGAAGGAAAGCGGCGGCGCAGAAGCGGCGGCGGACTTCTTCCGCATGTTCATGGTCCCGGGCATGATCCACTGCGCCCGCGGCCCCGGCGCCTGGGTCGCGGACTACGTCGACCCGCTGGTCGCCTGGACGGAGAAGGGCGTCGCGCCCGACCGGATCGAGGCGCGTCGCCCGGGACCGGAGCCCGAGTTCACGCGGCCGCTATGCGCGTATCCCAAGGCGGCGAAGTACAACGGCGAGGGCGACGTGAACGACGCGGCGAACTGGAGTTGCAGGTAGCTGGCGCCGCGGCAAACAGAGGGAGGAACCTGGGATGAAGACACCTAGCTGGCCGATCACGGCTTCGACCATCGCTCTGGCACTCTCGGTGGCCGGTTGCGCTCCCGCCCCGGACGCGCCGGGCGAACCGTCGTCTCCCCCCAACGTGATCGTCATCCTCGCCGACGACCTCGGCTACGGCGACATCGGCGCCAACGGATCGACCGTTATCTCGACGCCGCACATCGACGAACTGGCGGCCAATGGTGTTCGGCTGACCGATGGCTACGTCTCGGCGGCGGTCTGCAGCCCGATGCGGGCGGGTCTCTACACGGGCCGCTACCAGAACCGGTTCGGCTACGAGTACAACCCGACCGCGAACTACGAGCGGAATGCCGATGCTGAACTCGGATTGCCCGAGGACGAGACGACGCTCGGCGACATGATGCGGGGGGCCGGCTACGCCACGGGCCTGGTGGGGAAGTGGCATCTTGGTTTCCGCGAGCAGTACCACCCGCTGAAGCGGGGCTTCGACGAGTTCTTCGGCCATCTGGGCGGCGGCACGAGCTACGTCGATCCGAACGACCAGACAGCCCATAGGTGGCCGCGGAGGGAGCCCGCCGCGACGGAGCCGAGCACGGTCGGGTCGGCGCCGGTGGTCGGAGACCGCGGCGTCGGCCCACGCGCGATCATGGACGGCTACGAGGTCGTCGAGGTCGACGAGTACCTGACTGACGTGTTCGCCGACCGTGCCGTCTCGTTCATCGAGCGCCACGCGGACGGGCCGTTCTTCCTCATGCTGGCGCCGAACGCGCCCCATACGCCGATTCAGGCGACGGACAAGTACGTCTCCCGCTACGCCCACATCGAGGAAGAGGGAGCGCGCATCTTCGCGGCGATGGTCTCGTCCGTCGACGACATGGTGGGCCGGGTCACGGCGACGCTCCGCGAGCACGGGCTGGAGGAGAACACGCTCGTCGTCTTCATCTCCGACAACGGCTGTATCAACTACATGCCGGCCGTCATCTGCACGAACTCGCCGCTCTCCGGACGGCGGCATCCGGGTGCCGTACCTGGTCAAGTGGCCGGCGGGTCTGCCCCAGGGCGAGGTCTACAGTCAGCCGGCGAGCGCGCTCGACCTGTACGCGACGTTTGCAGCGGCAGCCGGGTCGGAAGCAGGTACCGAGGACAGCGTGAACCTCCTGCCGTACCTGCGGGGTGAGATGGAGGAGGCGCCGCACGAGTACCTCTTCTGGCGGTCCCTGCCCAACGCGGCGGTCCGCTCGGGCAAGTGGAAGCTGTGGCGGGTCGACCTGACCGACCAGGATCCGGCTTCCGTGCTCAGCCGTGGCGGCCGTTTGCTGGCGGAGGAGGACTACCCGCCGGTGTCG
>JAGWAG010000143.1:6897-12026 GCA_021296535.1 Acidobacteriota bacterium
ACTGGCCGAGCCGATGTGGATCAGCAAGCGCTCGACGCTGGCGGAGTTGCACGGTCAGGCGATCCAGCTCTACTTCTGAAGGGCTGTGCAGGAGTGACCATGCCTCGATTGCGTTCGGGGCTTTCGCCTAGTTTGATCCGAATCGATCGGGTACTGCCGCCCCGAGGGCCGAACCCACCGTGGTTGTGGCTCTTGGGCTGGCGGCTTCTGGGCTGTTTTCTGTGCACACAAGACCAGCCGACCTAGTTTCGATGCAAGAGCAACTCGCCGAGCGCTGCCAGACAGTTCTTTGAGAAGGTCCAGCGCGCGCCGTCACGCAGTCTGGGCAGCTTGGCGAAGACCCTCCCGCATCTCTCGGCGACGTTCCGAGAGTGCTGTCCCGTGGTTGCCGACGGGCGCGAGTCGCTCTCCGAAGAGCTCAGTTGTTGGGGTCTTGTAGGTCCGGGTCAAGGTCGAGCGCCTTGTGGTAGTCGGCTTGGGCTTCGTCGTGACGTCCCAGTAAGGCCCTCACCTTGCCACGTGCGAGATAACCGCGGCGAGGTCAGGTTTGAGCTGTATGGCCTTGTCGTAGTCGGCGATGGCCTCCTCGTTTCGGCCCAGGTCGCTCTTGGCGCTGCCTCGGTTCAAGTAGGCCTCGGCGTAGTCTGGTTTGAGTTCTATGGCCTTGTCGTAGTCGGCGAGGGCCTCCTCGTTTCGGCCCAGGGCGCTCTTGGCGCTGCCTCGGTTCACGTAGGCCTCGGCGTAGTCTGGTTCGAGTTCTATGGCCTTGTCGTAGTCGACGAGCGCCTCCTCGTCTCGGCCTATTTCGCACTTTGCGTAGCCTCGGTTGTAGTAGGCCTCGGCGTAGTCTGGATCGACCTCTATGGCCTTGTCGTAGTCGGCGAGGGTCTCCTCCGTTTGGCCGAGGTGGCTCTTTGCGTTGCCTCGGTTGTAGTAGGCCTCGGCGTTGTCTGGATCGACCTCTATGGCCTTGTCGTAGTCGGCGAGGGTCTCCTCCGTTGGTTCGAGTAGGCCCCGGCGTAGTCTGGTTTGAGTTCTATGGCCTTGTCGTAGTCGACGAGGGCCTCCTCGTCTCGGCCTACTTTGCACTTTGCGTTGCCTCGGTTCGAGTAGGCCTCGGCGTAGTCTGGATCGACCTCTATGGCCTTGTCGTAGTCGGCGAGGGCCTTCTCCGTTTGGCCGAGGTGGCTCTTGGCGTTGCCTCGGCTCACGTAGGCCTCAACGAGGTCAGGTTTGAGCTGTATGGCCTTGTCGTAGTCGGCGAGGGCCTCCTCCGTTTGGCCGAGGTGGCTCTTGGCGTTGCCTCGGTTCGAGTAGGCCAGGCCTCGGCGAGGTCTGGCTTGAGCTGTATCGCCTTGTCGTAGTTAGCCACAACCAGCCGCAGGTCTTGATCGTCCTCTTGAAGGAGGAACGCGCTTGAGAACCACGCCCTAGCAGCAAGGTCAGGAGCGTCAGTTTGCGCCACCTGAGCGATACTGCGCCAGAGGTCAATCGCTTCGCCCGTTCGAGCCTCCTTCTGGTAGGTAATTGCGTTGGCGATGGCCTTGTCGATCATTGACGAATCGGGGTTGGCCCGCACTCGATCTAGTTCTTCGTCGGTTTGTTCCGGTTCGCGTTCTACAATTTCTGCGGTCAAGTCTTGCCGGATCTGACTTATCTGCGTGAGTTCCTCGTGCGCCTCTTCGCGCAGCTTCACTATTTGGTCAAGACTGTGCTTGGCCTCGTCACGACTGTCCTTGGCCTCGTCACGACTGCCCTTGGCCTCCGTCTCGATCTCGCGGAATCTCCTAAACGCCAAGAAGCCCGCTAGCGTAACCACTATGCCGAAGAACCACAGCACATAGTCGATGAACTTCCCCCGGTACTCGAGGATCTCGCTTCGAAGTTCGTTTCGAAGTCGTTCTAGCTCGATTGTGGGCGTCGCGGCAGAGGGTGAGGCGCGAGGTGTGGCGGCAGGCCTATCGACTCCTGCCTGACCGGGCGCTCGCGAGGCCGAAGAGTCGGCCTCGACGACAGTGGACCGCTGATCACCGGGCTGCTCCGGTGGCTCCGGTGGTTGGGCGGATTCTGGCAGTTGTGCACCGACGCCAACTGCTACGAAGAGAAGGCCAAGCCACAACGAAGTCCTCGATGCTTGAGGCGTACGAGCCCTCGGACATTTCCACGATCGGCTACGCCTTGGCTCTGTTGAGACGGTTGCCATGGTGCCAAGAATCTGCACTGGGATTGGCCGAGGCATCGTTACATGGAAGGGGCGAGGCAGTTTGAGATGGCGCGGCTGTGTCGAGGGTTCGTTGGGGACTGAACAGGAGTCTTGGCGAGAGCTAGCTGTCTAGCGTCAAGCTGTGTTGGGCGGTCACTCTACTGCCTGAGACGATGTAAGCCGGGTTCCGCTCCACGGTCACCGGTCTGCGCCTCTGGATGGTCCGGAACTAGCTCCAAGCGGGGGGTGGGCCTTCTCAGATCCAATCCTCCTCGTGCAACCGCGACCACGGCACGAGTCGCCCGTCGGAGCGCTGCTGGACCTGGTCGCCGCCGTAGATCACGATCCTCTCGCTGGCGCGGCCGGCCTGCTCGATCGTCATCGCGACCCGGCGTGTGGGATCGAGCAGGCGACCGGTGGGAGTCTGCGAGGACTTCGCTTCAATCAGCGTGAGACGGTCGCCACGCTCGATGATCAGGTCGGTCTCCGCGCCGCCGCGATCCCGGTAGAAGTACAGGATGCCGCTTTCGCCGCGGTTCATGCGGTGTTTGGCGACTTCGGTGACCATCCAGGTTTCGAACAGCGGGCCTCGCAGAGGGTGTGACCGCAACTGGTCCGCAGAGCGAATGCCGAGGAGCCAGCACATGCAGCTTGGGGGTCTTGACCAGGCGCTTGCGCAGGTTCGCGTGAAAGGGCCGCAGGCGGAAGGCGATGAAGCCAGCTTCAAGCACGTCGAGCCAGGCCTTGGCAGTCGGCTGGGACACTCCGCAGTCGGCGGCCAGAGAAGAGTAGTTGAGCAACTGGGCGGTACGACCCGCGCAGAGCTCGACAAAGCGCTGAAACGCCGATAGGTCGCTGATGTTGCCCACCGCCCGGGCGTCCCGTTCCAGATAGGTGGCGACGTACGAGGCGAGCCAGTCGCTGGGGTTCATTCCATGCTCGAAGATCGCCGGGTAGCCGCCGGCGAACAGGGCATCCTCCAGCGTCGTCGGATGCCGCTCGAAGCGCGTCACCTCGCCGTGAACGAGCGGCAGCAAATGGAGAACGGCTGTACGTCCCGCGAGCGACTGGCTGACCGTGTTGAGCAGTGCCAGATTCTGGGATCCGGTCAGGATGAACCGACCAGGCCGCCGGTCGGCATCGATCAGCCCCTGGAGGTAGGACGGCAACTCGGGCGCTCGCTGTACTTCGTCGATGATGACGCCGTCCGGGAACTGGGCCAGGAAGGCGCGTGGATCGCTTACCGCGAAGGCCCTCACGTCCGGCGTCTCCAGGTTGGCATAGGCCAGCTCGGGGAAGAGCGCTTGGCACAGCGTCGACTTGCCGCTCTGCCGGGGACCCGTGAGGGTGACGGCCGGGAACTGGCGCGCGAGATCGCGGTCGATCATGGCGTGCGATTCTATGCCGTGAACCGACAGATTCAAAGTGACACTTTGAATCTGTCAAGGTCGATCGGTTGTCTTGTGCCAGTTTCGACGCAGGTAACATCGCTGCCCCCCAAGTTGAAGTCCGCGACCCTGCACGAGAGGACCGACCATGCACGACATCGCAATCCGTAACGGCCGCATCATCGACGGCGCCGGCGCCCCCGAGTTTCAGGGCGACATCGCCATCGACGGCACGACGATCACGTCCGTCGGCAACGGGACCGGCAAGGCGCGCCGGGAGATCGACGCGGAGGGCAAGCTGGTCGTCCCGGGCTGGATCGACATCCACACCCACTTCGAGTACCTGACGCCGTCCTGCTGGAACGGGGTGACGACGATCGTCATGGGCAACTGCGGCGTCGGCTTCGCGCCGGTCAAGCCGAAGGATCGCGACTGGCTGCTCGACCTGATGGACGCGGTCGAGGACATTCCGGCGATCGCCATGTCGGCGGGCATGGAGTGGAAGTGGGAGACCTTCCCCGAGTATCTCGACGCGATCGACGGCAAGCCGCGGATCATGGACGTGATCACCCAGGTGCCGCACTGCGCGCTTCGCACCTACGTGATGGGGGAGCGCGGCGCCGAGGATGTCCACCCGACGGATGACGAACTGGCCGAGATGGCCCGTCTGGTGCGTGAGAGCGTGCGTGCCGGCGCCTTCGGCGTCTCGTCCAACCAGGGCGAGATGATCCCGGGCACCTTCGCCCGCTACCCCGAACTCGAGGCGATCGCCACCGGCATGAGCGAGGCCGGCGGCGGCGTGTTCCAGTTCGTCGGGCCGTTCGAGCGGGAGTGGTTGCTGGGCCTCGGCCACAAGGACGGGATCACGGTGACCTACCTGTCGGGCGAGGCGGCGCAGGAGACGTTGACCGCACTTGAAGCGCGCCGCTACAAGGGGATCCGGGTGTTTCCGCAGATCCGGGGCCGCGGCACCACGGTGCTGATGAACCTGGAGGGGTCGCTGCATCCCTACGTTCTGAACTACGCCTACCGCGAACTGGTCGGCGACCTGCCGATGCCGGAGCGCCTCGCGCGGATGCGCGACCCGGAAGTGCGAGCGAAGATCCTGGCCAGCGACTGGGACATGACGAACGACGCCCGGCGCAACAGCCCGGAGGACGTTGACCACCCGTTCCTGGTTGACGCGACGCCGGGCAGTCTGCTGCCGGGACTTCTGGAGCTCATGCACTCGCAGCCTGAGGCCGTCTACGTTCTCGGCGACCCGCCGAATTACGAGCCGGACGACGAGGCGAGCGTCGCCACCTACGCGAAGCGACAGGGCCTCACGGGGCCGGAGGCGTTCTACGACCTTCTGATCGAAGGCGACGGCAGCACGCTGCTGCTCTTCTACCTGGACGGCTACTCGAAGCGGAACTTCGACTACATGGCCGGCCTGATGCGGCACCCGCTGACCTGCAACGGCCTGAGCGACGCCGGCGCCCACGTCGGAGCGGTCAGCGACGCGCACATGCCGACCTGGAACCTCTCCTTCTGGGGCC
>JAGWAG010000143.1:12275-14499 GCA_021296535.1 Acidobacteriota bacterium
GCCCTGCCGGGCCGGCTCGTCCGCAGCAGGCCTGTTGCTTAGGGGGAATCCGGCTTCTCTGCGTACTTCTCCCCAGCCTCCACGGCCACCGGCAGCCGATTGCGCGGCGTCGCCAAGGGGCAGGTTGCGAACTCGCTGAAGACACAGGGCGGGTTGTAGGCCCTGTTGAAGTCCAGAATCGTGGTGCCGTCCGGGCCGGGCAGGTTGGCGGCGAGGTAGCGGCCGGCGGGGTAGGTCGTGTCGCCGGTTGTGCCGTCGGCGAAGACGATGAAGAACCCATCGTGGGATCGGTAGGCCTCCAGCGACAGCGATTGCCCTCGGGCCTCGAACTCGAGGGTGCCTGGAACGGTCGGCTCCCAGCCGAGCCCCTGGACGACGGTGGCCAGCCGGATCTTCCGGGGTTCGGGATAGGCCTCGAACCTCGCGACAATCCGCCAATCGGGGTCAGCGGGGTAGGACTCGATGCCTTCAAAGGCAGCGATGGCCGGGTGGTCATAGTCCCGCAAGCGGACACCCAGCCGATCCATGCGCCGGATCACGGTCCAGGCGAGGGAGCCGTGAGTGAGCAGGGTGGGCTCGCCATCCTGATCGTCCGTTAGAAGCATGTCAGTGACGGGTAACTCGCCGTGGAACACTTCGACGCCTGGTTCGGTCTTGAAGGTCACCATGCCGTTGTCGACCACGAAATCGCCGAGCCTCGGCGGCGCTGAGCCTTCGGGCGCGACGAGATCGTTGCCGGCCGCGGCGCCGAAGCTGTTGGCGCCTCCCTTCAGCCAATACAGGCCGGCCAGGTTCAACCAGCCATCCGGGCCCTTGAGGCTCGCCACCCGATCGGCACGCCATTCGGCAAGGGCGCTCTCGTATCGGGCAGGCTCCGACTCCCCGCCCATTGCCGGTTGAGCGAGGATGACCGTGGCCACCAGCAGCGCCCGGATTCGATGGTCAATTCCTACCACTGTCCGAAGATCCTAGGAGCGCGAGCGGAAGGAACCTAGGAACTACGGTTTATTGAACATGCAGCGACCGGGCCGACTGCTAGACTGCCGCGCGTATCGTTGTATGCAGAACTGGTCTTCAGCCTGGAAGTTGGAGATGCGCCACCCACGACGCAGTAGCAGTCGTCGCCCTCAGGCGATTCGCGTGGCTGTCGTGTGTCTCGGGGTGCTTCTTGCGGCGGCTGGATCGACTGCAACTGCCGGGCCCCCGCCTGCGACGCCGGTGGCCGCTCCGGCGTTCGACGCCGACGCGCCGCACCGCGTCCTCATCTCGCGCCACTGCCTGGGTTGCCACAACAACCGGCTCAAGACGGCGGGGCTCGAGCTGGACGCACTGGTGGAGCAGCACACGGGCCTCGACCGCGCGACGTGGGAGAAAGTGGCCCGCAAGCTGCGGGCGCGGCAGATGCCGCCGCCGGGCCGTCGCCGTCCGGACGAGAGTGCGTACCGGGAGGCGCTGTCGTCTCTCGAAGGCGAGTTGGACCGCATCGCTGCGGAACAGCCCGACCCGGGCCGCACGGAGACCTTCCGCCGGCTGAACCGCACGGAGTACCACAACGCGATCCGCGACCTGCTGGCGCTGGAGGTCGACGTCGCCTCGCTGCTGCCGGCGGACTCCGCGAGCTACGGATTCGACAACGTGACGGTCGGGGACCTCTCGCCGACCCTGCTCGAGCGCTACGTCGGCGCGGCGGAGAAGATCAGCCGTCTCGCCGTGGGCCGGGTGGCCGAACCGACCGGCGTCACCTTCCGCACGGATCCCGATCTGACTCAGGAGAAGCATGTCGAGGGTCTGCCGATCGGTACCCGCGGCGGCCTGCTCGCGACCTGGAACTTCCCGGCCGACGGGGTCTACGAGTTCTCGATCCGGCTGGCGCGCGACCGCAACGAGCACGTCGAGGGCCTGCGCGAGCCGCACGATCTGGAGCTTCTGGTCGACCGGGAACGGATCGAGACGTTCACCGTCGCGCCGCCGGAGTTGATGGACGACGTGGCGCTGAACTACCAGCCTTCGCAGGACGATGTCGACGATCACCTGGTCATCCGCGTGCCGGTGACGGCGGGGCCGCACGACGTCGGCGTCACCTTCCCGGCGCGCCCCTGGGTGCTGCTGGAGACGGCCCGCCAGCCCTACGAGTCGCATTTCAACTACTACCGGCACCCCCGTGTGCAGCCGGCGATCTTCTCGGTGTCGATCGTCGGGCCCTACCTGCCGCTCGGGGCGGGCA